>CAMCDL010000058.1 GCA_945873565.1 uncultured Selenomonadaceae bacterium
TTAATCCCATTCATGTCCGCGGTTGGCAGCACTCCTCCGCAGGCATTCACAGCATCAATTGCCCGACTGCCTTCTGCTAGCCTTACCACTCCTGGATTGGCCACCTCACCACTTACATACACTACAATCTCACCAGAAGGAGCTTCCACCGATGGTACTGGCAAAGCTGACTCCTCCAGCCTGACAGCGGTATCTTCTACGCTGAAGCTATACAGAGCTCCGCCCGCTGCTGCCAGTACCAGCAATACCAGTACCACCATAGATTTTTTAAACATGGGCATAAAAAAGCCTCCTTTGCATAATACTCAAGTTGACATATTCTGCAAAAGGAGGCTTTTTCCTTTATAAAATTGCTACTTTTTTTGGATAATCTGGATAATGTCGGATTATCTGGATTATTTCATTTTTTGCTAAGCCTATCTGATTGAATACAGCCCTGCACATCAGCTTTCAAAAATCAGTTTTCAATTCCTCTTCGTGCTTCTATTCCCCTAGTATAATAATGCTTTACTTCAGTCATTTCAGTGACCAGATCAGCCTGCTCTATGAGCCAATCCGGCGCATATCTGCCAGTACATATAATCTCCACATCCTTTGGCAAGCAGGCCAGCAGAGTCTCCATCTGATGTCTGGAAATCAAACCAAAATGGAGAGCTACATTTATCTCATCAAGTATTATCATATGATAATTTCCAGCAGTCATGCTTTGGGTAACCTCAGATAGGCCCCTTGATAACAGGGCAACGTATTCAGCAGGTGGCTTGCCAGCTGGAAAAACCTCTACATCATCGCCCCATTTTTCCCGCTCAGCCTCACTCATGGTCCCCTCTGGTGCCACAAAAAAAGGCTTGCCTGTAGTATGAAGATTCACCAGATGGGTACCAAAGCTTTTAAGAACTGCCTGCTCGCTATAAGCAAGGCTTTTCATGAACTGCATGATATATACCCGCATGCCTGCACCGATAGCTCTCAGACATAACCCTAAGGCCGCTGTTGTCTTTCCCTTGCCATTCCCAGTATATACATGAATCATAGCCATCACCCCTGAAACAAAAAAGGCCGCAGTTATGCGACCTTGCCAATTTAATTATCTGATAATATTTATTATGCTATCCACCTTAGTGATTCTAGGCTGTCTAGCAGATGCTTTATAGCCGAAGGCCCCCATACATAAAGGAGTATAGTGATCTGGTATCCCCAGAAGCTTCTTTACTGCGGACGAGGACTCCTGCAGTATATGCTCAGAAACACTGCCAAGCCAGCAGGCATTGATGCCATGCTTCTCTGCTGCCAGCATCATACTTCCAAACAGAGTATCCGCGGCTTCCCCAGCATATTTCACATCACATCCTGAAATAACTAACAGCATTGGCATGTTCAGCAGAAGGTCCGTGCCAGCACTTACTGAAGGATCCCCCACTGCCAGATACTGCTTGCCCAATCCATGAATCTCCCGTATTACATCACGGTTCTGCACAGCAGTAAAATGCCATACCTGATTGCTCTCGGCCTTGGACAGGAACTTCCCCTCCTCCAGCACCAGCATTAGGTCCTCATCTGTCAAAAGATTAGACGAGAAGGCATATACGCTTCTTCCTGCTAGTATTTTGCGCATCAGGTTATTCATAACTCTTCACCTATTCTCACCAGGATATATCAGCGATTATCGACCTTTTCCATTCCAGACATATCATGCAGTCTGAAACGTTCCCAGGCCAGTGCCTCAAACTTAGTACCCTTCCTGCCGTAATTGCAGTATGGATCTATGGAAATTCCACCTCGAGGCAGGAATTTTCCCCAAACCTCAATATACTTAGGATTCATTAGCCTTATAAGGTCCTTCATAATTATATTTACCACATCCTCATGAAAGTCCCCATGATTGCGGAAGCTGAATAGATACAGCTTCAGCGACTTGCTCTCTACCATTTTAACATCAGGCACATACGAAATATAAATCGTAGCAAAATCAGGCTGGCCGGTTATAGGGCACAGGCTAGTAAATTCTGGACAATTGAACTTAACCCAGTAATCATTTTCTGGATGCTTGTTATCAAAGCTCTCAAGAACTCCAGGATTATATTCAGAACTATACTGTACATTCCTGTTGCCAAGAAGAGTAATATCCGTCATTTCCGCTGAATTTCTGCTCAAAGCTATCATTCTCCTAAATTTCCATACTTTTGTTTTAGATATACTTCTAGCTGATTACAAAAAATCCTTCAAAAAAAATTTTAATTACTGGAATTCATCCAGAAAAGACCATTCCTCTTCCAGCTCCATAGAACCTTCCAGCACCTCATATGCTATTGGCATCAGGCCTGATAAATCCGGATGCTTCAGAGCTGGCTCAATATTATTTCCAAGACGGCGAGTCATCATATGCTTTCTGAGATCAATCTCGACTCCATCCTTAAGCCGCCACCCCTTAGCTCCATCAGGCAGTATAAGCTCCTCTGCTCCCTCTGGTGCTATATATTCAATTTCGGCTATAGCATCACCTTCACCATAGGCATTCATTGTAAAATATCCAGTCTCTCCACCCTGGAACACATAGCTGCCCACCAGATTTGCTCCCTTAGCAGCATATTCCATGGACTCAAAATCCTTAACAGAAAGATCAGCATCACTGAAGACACGATCTGCCTTCCTGGGAGCTGCTTCAGGATATTCCCCCTCAATATAGCCAATAGCGCAATGTCCAATCCCCTCGTAAGGGTCTTTAATTCCTAGCGCTGCCAGAAGATGCTTTCCCCAGTCCATCTCAAATTCCTCACGAGCACGATGAATCCAGCAGCTGCCCAGTCCCAGTTCATGTGCTGCCAGCATCATATTACCCATTACCAGGCTGCCATCATATACACGCTGAGGCCAATCCTTGCGAGCCAGTACTATAAGCATAGCTGGTGCACCATAAAATGGATCAAAGCCTTCATTCCATCCACCGATTTCACAATTCAAACGGGAAATCTTATCCCGCAGCTCTTTATTGGTTACCTTGAAAATTATGGTATTCTGCTGTCCTTTGGCACTGGCAGCATAAAGGCCCGCCTCCACAATCTTATCTAAATATTCATCAGGTACAGTATCAGGCTTAAACCTGCGAATACTCCGCCTGGATTTCATCCTCTCTAAAACTCCGCTCATTGATGGTTCCCCTTTCTGCCAGATATACACCTATGGAAAAAGGACTGGATTACATCCAGTCCTTTATAATTGCATCAATTACTTGCGCAGGTTCAGCTTAGCAAGGATTGCACGATAACGCTCGATATCCTTGTCATAAAGATAGCTGAGGAGACGACGGCGATGACCAACCATCTTCAGCAGGCCACGACGGGAATGATGGTCCTTCTTGTGCTCTTTGAGGTGCTCGGTCAGATAAGTGATGCGAGCGGTCAAAACTGCAATCTGAACCTCTGGAGAGCCAGTATCTCCCTCATGAGTAGCGAACTTTGCAATAATTTCGTTCTTTGCTTCCTGAGTTAACATTAAAAATTCCTCCTAAATATGTATTTGCCTCTGGCGGGGCTCGCGTCGGAGTCGTCGCATAGCTGAGCCAGGGTCATTGGGTGCTTGACACCTCGAATAGTATAGCATACGTCTGACTGGTTGTAAAGCCATTAATTTAAGCAGCATCCCTTTCAAGCCTAGATTTCCTAGCCTTCTGTCCAACAAGGATAAGCATGAACAGCATGAGGCCAGGTACATCAGTAACAATGCCCGGAATAATCATAAGAAGGCCACTTGCAAATAGAATTATCCGCTCATACCAGGTGCTGTAGTAATACAAATAACCTATCATAGCTGAGCTAAGGCCCACCATGCCGATGATAGCAGTAGCAACTGCCCACAGAATACCAGTTGGCGTTGCGTTTATCATCAGAAGCTCAGGGCTTAGGACGAATATATACGGTATGATAAAAGCGGCTATAGCCAGCTTTGAAGCATTGACTCCCGTAAGCAGTGGCTTGCCTCCACTTATACCAGAAGCAGCATAGGCTGCCAACGCTACCGGAGGAGTAACATCGGCGATAATACCGAAATAGAATACAAACATATGAGCAGCAAGTACTGGTACATCCATCTGTATAAGGGCTGGTGCTGCAATTGTTGAGGTAATAACGTAGTTTGCCGTAGTAGGCACACCCATACCAAGAATAAGAGAGGTTATCATTGTGAAGAACATGGTAGGCAACAGCATACCGCCAGAGAGAGCCAGCAGACCAGATGCCAGCTTAAGGCCAACACCAGTCTTAGTTACAACACCAATGATAATACCTGCAGCGGCACAGGCAATAACTACACCCAATACGTTCCGGGCACCACTTTCCAGACCATTTACAATTTCAATTGGCTTCATGCGGGTACTCTTCCTGAGGGAAGATGCCAGAATAGAAAGAACTATTGCCACCAATGCTGCACGCATTGGAGTATATCCACTCACCAGCAGGTATACAATCACAATCAGTGGAAGGGCCAGATGGCCTCTCTCCTTGAATATAAGCCATGCCTTTGGCAGCTGATCACGTGGTACACCCTTAAGGTTAGTACGCTTTGCTTCCAGATGAACCCCCAGCCAGAGTCCTGCAAAGTAAAGCATAGCAGGAACTACAGCAGCTTCAACTATTTCAATATATGGTGCTCCTACAAATTCAGCCATCAGAAAAGCCGCAGCACCCATTACTGGTGGCATCAGCTGACCACCAGTTGAGGATGCGGCCTCAACAGCGCCAGCAAATTCCTTGCGATACCCCAGCTTCTTCATCATAGGAATTGTGAAGGAGCCAGTACCGGCAACATTAGCTACAGAAGAGCCAGATACAGTACCCATAAAAGCACTGGAAAGAACCGCTACCTTAGCCGGACCACCGCTAGCCCAGCCGGCAACAGCATTAGCTAAATCAATAAAGAACTTGCCTAAGCCAGTAGACTCCAGATAAGCACCAAAAAGAATAAACAAGAAAATAAAGGTCGATGATACCCCCAGCGGAATACCGAAAATACCCTCAGTTGTGTAATAGAGATGACCTATCAGCTGCTGGACAGTAAGTCCACGATGCGCCATTACGCCTGGCATATACGGACCAGCAAAAGCATAGGCTAGGAAAACCAGCACAACAACAACCATCGGAATACCTACTACACGACGGGTAGCCTCAATAACCAGCAGGAGTCCCATAACACCCATAATCAGGTCTACTGGAGTAACAATGCCGGAACGCATTGCCAGCTGCTGGTAGCAGATACAGATATAAGCTGGAGATGCTGCAGAAAGCACAGCCAGCACCAGATCAAGCGGATGAAGCTTGGTTCTGGACCATGATTTTCTAGTTGGGTAAAGCAAAAAAGACAAAGCCATGGCAAAGCCTAAATGCACAGCTCTCTGAAGCTGAGCATCAAGGACTCCAAAAATGGCTGTATAAAGCTGAAATACAGAGAAGGTAATTGCCAGCGCAGAGATAACCTTGGCCATAAAGCCAGTGTACATCATAGTGTCTGATTCCTTATCGTATTTCTTTTTAATGTCCTCTTCTAAAGCATTTTCTTCTTTCAGAGCCATTAACAAAACCTCCGATAATCAAATTCACTGCCACATAACTGAAATATACCCTATCAGCCGTGGCTTTATAAATATATCAATCCTGTATCCTGGTTCATAATTTTCATATAAGGAATACAGGTCATTCTCAACAGTAACCTCCAGCTTTGTTCCCAGTCCAGTTCTCAGACTAAGGTTTTTAAAGCTGCGATTCATATCTTCCAGGATAAAATCATCACCCTCATGACGAAAGTTTCCTTCCTCTATCATAAAAGGAAGACCTACTCCGAAGGAATGATAAATTGTAGACTTCAGCTCAACTGAGGAAATGTCCTGACTTACTGTCAGAAATTCCTCCACAGGTGTCTTCTGTACCGAATGAATAAATCTGATTTTAATTGGCAATCCTGCATATGCCTCCTGGACGGCAATTACGCCATCCTCCCCAGCCAAGAACAGACAAGGTCTAAGCATCCAGAATACACCAGCACAGGCAAAAACAAGACCTGCAAATATAATAGCAATACGCTTATTCATAACACAATTTTTAAAAGGCAATCACTATACAAGCAAAAGGAGCTGCATACAAGGGTATCCTGCGGGAATTATCCCCCATTGGATAATTCCCCCCGTACTGCAGCTCCCAATTCTATTGTATTAATTCAGGAAAGCCTACGCTTACTCCTTGAAGAACTTATCAGCGCCTGCATTCATTTCGATAGGCATACCCTTAACTGCGCCTTCCTTGGTAATCAGCTTACCTACAGCATGTGCAGCCTGAATACGATCGAGGTGAGTGAAAATAGCCTTGGTGATGTCATAGCCAAGAGCTGCATCAACCTTGTCGGTGCAAACCAGCATAGCCATTACGGATACAGTTGTTACATCCTCATCAAAACCAGCATAAGTACCAGCTGGAACGGTAATCTTTGTGTAGAATGGATACTTCGCAATCAGCTCATCAGCCTTTGCAGAATCCAGGGAAACCAGACGAACCTTATTCTGGGATGCAATATCCTGAATAGCAGCAGTTGGATAACCTGCAGTTACGAAAGCAACATCAACATTGCCATCCTTCAGAGCACTTGCAGCCTCAGCAAAGGAAAGATACTGAACATCAATATCATCATAAGTTATACCATACGCTTCCATAATCTGACGAGCATTTGCCTCTACGCCAGAGCCCATAGCTCCTACAGCAACACGCTTACCCTTCAGGTCTGCTACATTCTTGATACCAGTGGATTCAAGAGTAACAATCTGGCAGGTTTCAGGATAAAGGGTTGCAATACCCTTCAGGCAGTCAACCTTTTTATCCTTAAACATTTCAACGCCATTTGCAGCATAATAAGTGATATCATTCTGCACAATAGCCATGTCAACGGAGCCTTCGTTAAGCATATTAATATTTGCTACAGTAGCGCCAGTGCTCTGTGCACTTGCATTCATGCCTGCAATCTCATTGTTAAGAATCTCAGCCATTGCTCCACCGATTGGATAGTAGGTACCAGCAGTACCACCAGTTGCGATATTCAGGAATTTCTTATCGGCCTGCTGCTCACCGCCACAACCTGCAACTACTGCAATAATCATTACCAGCAGTGCACTCAGCAGAGTTAACTTACTAAAAAACTTTGCTTTCATTATACATTCCTCCTACACTCTATATGCAGGTATTACCCTGCATTTATATCACGTATAATATTATAGCATAGATAACTATTTTTTAAATACCTTAATCCGCCAATTTGGACAAAAATACAAAAAAACATTTCAATATATGAACAAAAGACTAATCAGCTATTCATCTTTGCTCGCATTCCCGAGATTAAACTTAAACACCTGCATAGGCTCAGATGATGGTGCTGATGTCATCCATTTTGGAATACTGGTAGCTTCTTCCAGCTGAGTCTTCTCTATGCCCGGATGACTGGTCACACCCGGCTTAATACCAGGAGCCTGTGACGGGGAACTGCTATCCTCAAAATCAGTTGCTACTACAGTAGCCCTGACCTTTTCTCCCATGCTTTCATCCTCTACAAGACCAAATATTATATTAGCATCCGGATGAGTATTCTCCTGCAGATATACAGTAGCATCAGTCACCGCAGACATTGCCAGATCTGTTGTACTTGTAAAGTTTACGATAAGCCCCCTTGCTCCGCTGATAGGGCGATCTACCAGAGGATTATCAATTGCCTCCATTACAGCTGCTAGCGGAGTATCTGCCTCGCCAATACCAAGGATGGCATCGCTGGTAGTACCCTGCTTAAAAATGGTAGTTACGTCAGCAAAATCAACGTTTACATAGCCGGTGGTACGAATCATTTCTACGATACAGCGAATGGACTGATTAAGCGCCTCATCCGCAAATCTGAAGGCATACTTCAATGAAATCTGCTTAAACTCTGGCAGCTCCTTCAGATTATTATTCTTCACTACTATAAGAGAATCCATCTCCTGCTGCATTCTCTGAATGCCATCCTTAGCAGTTTGCACCTTTCTGCGGCCTTCAAAATCAAAAGGCTCTGTTACTATTCCAAGACTCAGTATCCCCATATCCCGGGCAATACGAGCAATTACCGGAGCTGCACCAGTACCGAAGCCGCCACCCATACCAGCAGTAATAAACACCATGTCAGCTCCAATAAGCATCTTTTTGATTTCCTGCTCCTCTGCAATAGCAGCCTGTTCACCAATCTCTACATTGCCACCGGTACCATATCCCTTGGTCATGGATACACCGATAGGCACTACCTTAACCCCATCCTTTTCAGTCAAGCCAAGCTGTTTCATATCTGAATTTATAGCTATCAGCTCAACATCCAGGAATTTTTCTTTAGAAAGACGGCGTAATACATTATTTCCGCCACCGCCAACACCTAATACTTTTATATTGATTACCGCCTGCTGAATATCATTTTCACGCAATGCCATGAAAGCTGCTCCTTTCATTAATTATACATACCTATTTATATTATTCTCTCAGTTCTAGAATTGTCCTTCTATAAGCTTGAAATAATTTTAATTTCTTTGCTTGCACTGGGTCACCAGCATGCCCGCTGCCATAAGAATACAGCCTGTTATTTCCACCGAACTCATGGTTTCTCCCAGGATTACCCAGCCAGACAAGGCCCCAAATACTGATTCCATGCTCATTATAATAGCAGCAGGCCCAGGATCAGAATATTTCTGTCCCACAATCTGTAATGTAAAAGCAATTGTTGATGACATTACACCAGCGTACATTATCGGGAACCAGGAATTGATTATGCTGCTAAACACTATATCCTCAAAAACCAGTGCCAGTATTGTGCTTCCAACTGCACAGGTCATAAGCTGGGCTGCAGCTAGCTCTATATTATCTGCCTTAGCAGCAAATCGGTCTATGTACAATATGTGAAATGTCCATCCAACAGCATTAAGTATAGCCAGCATATCTCCATAACCGAGAGTCAAGGCCTCCTTGACACAAAGACAATACAACCCACCTATTGCCAAGGCAGCTCCAGCCCAGTTTTCAGGATAAACCTTCTTCTTCAAGAATACAGCAAACAGTGGTACCAGCATAATATATAGGCATGTGATAAAAGCTGTTTTGCCTGCTGAGGTATACTGAAGTGCCATCTGCTGCATACTGGTGGCAAAAAGCATAATGCAACCAGCCCCAAGGCCGTATTTCCAGCCCGCTATATAGGCTCCAGCAGCAATTTTCTTCTGACGCTGTCCCTTAAAGGCCAGCCACACTGCCATAATTGCCACACTTGCAATGATATATCTGGCCGAACAGTATCCGAAAGGACCAAGCTCGTCCATACCCACCAGCTGAGCGACAAATGTAGTACCCCATATAAATGCTGCCGCCAACAGGAACAGGTTACCTTTCAGCTTCAAGCCAATCACTCCCATTTTATCTATTCCAGTATTTTTATCCTGATTTAGAAGCTTTTTCTCAATAGTTTTGAATTATATCACATATTTTAAAAATTAACAAAAAAACTGCCGCTGCATATGCAGCGGCAGTTCAACATCAATCAGCCTTCAAGCTTTTTGGTGTAGCGGGACTCCTCAACCTTTGACTGAAGCTCTTCTAACGGTGTTCCCATCATAGCCTCAAGAGAAGCAACTATAGTTCCTTCTACTACAGGTCCATCCAGCATAATTATTTTTTTGTCATCCATTGCTTCAATAACCATCTCAGCGGTCATAACTGCACTTCCCATATCCATGAGAATTGCCACGCCATCGTCAGAATAAACTTCCTCGACAGCGGCACTGATCTTTTCGAAGCTGGTACCTGCACTACCATCCTCAAGTCCACCAGCAGGTGCTATCTTTGCTTCATGCGCCATCATCTTGGCCAATTCAACTGCACCCTCTGCCAGTCTCTGGCTATGCGATACTACAACAATACCGACCATTCCAAGTGCCTCCTATATTAAAGAGTTGAGTGAATAGCCTCCATAACGTAGGTTATGGAAGTAGCACCAGGATCCTGATGTCCAATGGAACGATCGCCGATATAGCTTGCACGCCCCTTGGTTGCCTTGATAGTCTTTGTAAACTCAATTCCTTCATGAGCAGCTTTGATTGCCTTTTCCAAAGCAGTCTTAAGGTCATCGCCAGCTTCAACAGCAGCAGCCATAGCCTTATGAGCAGGAATAAGAGCATCCAGCATGGTCTTCTCGCCTTCTACAGCCTTACCACGCATCTGGATACCACCAATTGCAGCCTCCACAGCCTTCACAAAATCAGCTGCATCAATTTCAGTTTTATCCTTGAGAGCTACACCAGCCTTCATGAATGCAGTACCATAAAGAGGGCCTGCAGAGCCGCCTACAGTAGATACCAGCGTCATGCCAGTAGTCTTCAGGATAGTACCAAAATCCTTGCCTTCAACAGTAGGAAGCTTATCAACTGCTGCATTAAAGCCTCTTGCAAGGTTAATGCCATGGTCACCATCAGCTATTTCATTATCCAGCTGAGTCAGGAAATCCTTCTCAGCCTCAATTCTCGTTGCTATAGCTTTAATCTGCTCAACGAGCTTTGCGTTGTCTATCATGTAAATGCCTCCCAGATTCTCCTATTTGCGCGAAATATTAGCGCTTCAGAGCAGGGGTATCAGCCTTTGCATCATACAGCTTCTTCATCTCGTCGTCCAGACGGAGCAGAGTGATGGAGAAACCAGACATCTCGATGGAAGTCATATAGTTGCCAACCATGGTGTCATAAATCTTGATACCCTTCTCTGCCAGGTAATCATGTACATAGTTATTAATGATGTAGAGCTCCATGAGAGGAGTGCCACCCATGCCATTAACCAGTACAACAACTTCCTTGCCAACATAATCAATATCAGCAACGATTTTGTCTAAGAGCTCCTTAGCAATCTCATCAACTGGCTTCAGAGCCTCGCGGCTGGTACCTGGCTCACCATGGATACCAATACCAATTTCCATCTCATTATCAGCCAGCTCAAAACCAGGCTTGCCTGCAGCAGGAACGGTGCAAGGTGCAATTGCCATACCCATAGTACGAACATTTGCAATAACCTTTTCAGCTACTTCCTTAACCTCTTCCAGGCTTGCACCCTGTTCAGCAAGAGCACCAGCAATCTTATGAACAAGAACAGTACCAGCTACACCGCGACGACCAGTAGTGTAGAGGGAGTCCTTAACTGCAACATCATCGTTAACAACTACATAATCAGCCTTGATATCCTCGTCCTTTGCCATGTCAATAGCCATTTCAAAGTTCATGATATCGCCAGTGTAGTTCTTTACTACGCAAAGAACACCCTTATCAGTAGCAACAGCCTTGATTGCTTCGAGGATTGGGTCTGGAGCAGGAGAAGTGAATACAGCACCGCAAACAGCGCCATCCAGCATACCTTCGCCAACATAGCCAGCATGTGCAGGCTCATGACCGGAGCCGCCACCAGAAATCAGCGCAACCTTGCCTTCCTTCTTGTCAGCACGTACAACTACCAGATGATCATCCAGCTTAGCCAGTTTAGGGGTGGACTTTACCAGACCCTGTACCATCTGCTCTTCTACAGCCTCTACTGCATTAATTAACTTCTTCATTGAAATCCCTCCTGAAAATATTTAATGACGTCTAATAAAAACATCCCCACATGCGTGGCACACAAGTGGGGATGTTCACTTACAAAAGGGTAATCCTTAGATTAGCAAGCGCCGAGAGCCTTAGCTACAACAGCTGCGAATACAGCACCGCACAAAGGAGCGATACATGGAACCCATGCATAACCCCAGTTGCCGTCGCCCTTGTTAGGGATTGGCAGGATTGCGAAAGCAATACGAGGTCCGAGGTCACGAGCCATGTTCATAGCGTAACCGGAGCAGCCGCCGAGGGACAGGCCGATAGCCCAGATGAGCATTGCTACGAGGTAAGGACCAAAGCCAGCTGGCAGAGGGCCGTTAGGAGCAGCGAAGATCATCAGGATGCAGAACATCAGGAAGAAAGTGCAGATGAACTCGGAGATGAAGCCGTTTACTGCACCGCCAGTAGCGGAACCGGTGGAGAAGATACCAACCTTGCCGCCAGCAGTCTCGCCCCAGTGGCCGAGGAAGCAGAGGTAAACGATGATGGAACCGCAGATACCACCAGCCAGCTGAGCTACAGTAGTAGCTGCGAACTGTGCGCCAGTGTAAACGCCAAGATAAGTCTTAGCCAGGGTTACGGAAGGGTTGAT
>CAMCDL010000059.1 GCA_945873565.1 uncultured Selenomonadaceae bacterium
GTGGGCTCGGAGATGTGTATAAGAGACAGCAGCATAACATTACGGCTGATTTTCTTAATCTCGCCGTCCAATGCGTAGGTGGTACCGCTGAGGAAATCAGTAATCCTCCTAGCAACATCTGCATCGGTATTTTCAAAATTCACAATAACAGGTCGTTTCTCCCTGATGCAGTTTGCAATCTGCTGAGTATCATCAAAGGTCTGAGGCTCCACAACCATAACCTTCATATTGTTTGCGTGTGCCTGCTCGCGGATAGATTCTAAATTCATTACATTAGTTGCACCAATTGTGGTAGATGCTGGAGCAGTACGCACTGCTGGCTCTGGCCTTTTTATAGGCTCTGGTTCTGGCTCTGGCTCCAGATCCAGATTCTCAATGCCTTCAACGCCGTCATAACCGTCGTCTCCAAAACCAAGCTTCTTGCCAACCTTACCGAAAATACCCATAGGGAGTGGCCTCCTTCAAAAATCTTAATATTAATTAATACTGACGCTGGCCAAATATTGCAGTACCCACACGTACTATATTGGCCCCCTCTTCAATCGCTATTTTGTAATCATGAGTCATACCCATCGATAAATATTCAATATTCGCCGTCTTAAGCGGCATTTCCTTTACTTTTTCGAAAATTTCTCTCATTTTTCTAAAAAGGGGACGACAGTCCTCTACATCCTCGTAATTTGGTGCTATCAGCATCAGACCGCGAAGCCTCAGATTGTCCAGCTCATCTACCCGGTAAAGGAGCTCATCAAGTTCATCTATATCAACACCCGTCTTGGATTCCTCCCTGGCAAGATTCACCTGTACCAGTACATCCTGTACCTTGTCTATGCCAGCAGCTGCACTATTAACCGCCTCAGCCAGATGAATGCTGTCTATAGAATGAATCATATCAAAAAGCTTTACTGCCTGCTTGGCCTTGTTGGTCTGCAGATGGCCGATAAGATGCCACACAACATCACGGTCAAGGGTTTCATGCTTCTCCTTGGCCTCCTGGACCCGGTTTTCACCTACATGGGTAATTCCGGTATCTATTGCTTCCCGCATAGCATATATATCATGATTCTTGGTAACACCAACCAGCAGGACGTGATCCTTCAGGCTATCTGGCCGTTTTGCCATGCTGTCATTAATATTCTTCCTTACAGCAGCGATATTTTCTTCTATCATAGCCACACCCTCTTACCTTATCATCATTAATGCACCAATGCGTCCTGTCTTACCCTTATCAGCACGATAGGAGAAAAACTGTTTATGATTGCACGAGGTGCAGGTATCAGCTTTATCAATATTTTTAGCGGGCACACCAGCATCAAGAAGCTGACGGCGATTGCATTCCCAAAGGTTCAGCATTATTTCACCATTTTCCAGTTTAAGGATATCATCAGAATAGCCCGGATACATCTCCTGGAATCTATCTGCCACATCAGAGCGTACAGCATAGCAGCATGGACCAATAGATGGTCCTACTGAAGCCAGCAGATTTTCTGGTCTTGAGCCATATTCACGAGCCATGGCCTCAATGGTAATCACTGCAATGCCGCCCAGAGTACCCTTCCAGCCACCGTGAGCCACACCTATTGCCCTGTTTACAGGGTCAGCTATCATAATCGGAGTACAGTCAGCAAAAAATAGCATCAGCGGCAGTCCTGGCTCATTGGTAATAAGCGCATCTGTATCAGGAATAGAGGACTCATAGTTCCTGCTTCCCATACCAGCCTCGCATCTGGTAGCCTTTGCAACCTTAACACCATGAACCTGCTGGCAGGTAACCAGGCTTTCAAAATCAGCACCCAGTGACCGGCAGAAAAGCTCACGATTTCTCACCACCAGATCAGGATCATCATCTACATGAAGCCCCAGATTCAGGGAAGCCAATTCTCCTGTACTAAAGCCGCCATGGCGTGTAGAAACACCATGAGCAAAAATCTCATCAGGAAATATATCAAATTTGCCTATCCATAGCTCTGGATACCCGCCATTTTTCAAAGAAAAGCCCATTTAAAATCAGTCCTTACTCGCATACTCCGCACCTTCTGCAGCCGTCAAAGCAGCGCACAGAAGCCACAAGCTGCTGCGATTTTTTAAGCTCATTATAAATATAAGCCTTATCAAAGCCCATATTCAGCACATCCCACGGAAACAGCTCTGTTTCCAGTCTATTTCTGTGAAGATAAAAATCCATATCAAGGCCAGCCTGCTTCATGGCAGACTTCATAGCTTTAGCGCCGCCATTTTTATACGCCTCATAGATGACAGGCGAAAGCCGTCTGTCACCTCTGGCCAGAACCCCCTGAATATATGCCTCCTTTGGAGACTCGGCAATAACCTCAATATTTCTGCGCTTTTTAAGAGCATGAGTAATGCTTTTCAGGCTGGCCTGAATGTACTTAAGAGGTGCCATAGGTACCCACTGAAATGGAGTAAATGGCTTTGGCACAAACGGGTTAATGCTAAGTGTCAGCCTTCCATTAGCACCATTTTCCTCCATGAAATCCTTCAGTCGGCCTGCCATATCGGCAATTGCCTCAATGTCCTCCTGAGTTTCCCCAGGAAGCCCTATCATTATATAAAGGCGGATATTCTTTATTCCAGCCTTTATAGCCATATCCATTGCATTAAAGAGGTGTTCTTCCTCTATGCCCTTGTTTATAACAGCCCTCATACGGGAGCTTCCAGCCTCAGGCGCCATGGTCAGGGTTTTAAGCCCGCTTTTAGCCAGGGAATTCATCAGCTCAAGCGTTACAGAATCCACTCGGAAGGAAGCCACAGACATGCTGAGCCCATCCCCAAGAATATCCCGGCAAAGCTGATCAATCTCTGGATAATCAGAAACAGCCGCCCCCATAAGTCCCACTCTTCTGCCCTTGGCCTTAGCCTTTACCAGCATATCCTGTATAGTCCTCAGGCTACGGTTCCTCGGATTGCGGAAGCAGTAGCCTGCCATGCAGAAACGGCAATGACGACCACAGCCCCTTGCCACCTCAACCAGATGAAGCCTGAATTCAGTATCATCAGTGGTAATAACCGTTTCACCAGGAAAATCATCCAGGTTTTTCAGCCACTGACGATAAACCTGGTCTGGAGTACCCTCACATGACTTAATAGAAGCTGCTGTGCCATCAGTGCTGTAGCTTACCTCATACCTGGAAGGCACATATACCCCCGGCAGCCTTGACAGCTCATCCAGAAGCTCCTCCCGGCCTGTCCCTCTTTGTCGGCAGCTGGTATAGGTATCCATAAAGGCTGGCAGTATAGCCTCTCCCTCGCCTATGATAAAAGCATCGAAAAAGTCAGCCAGTGGCTCAGGATTAAAGGTTGCACATGGACCGCCAGCAATTACCAGCGGATCCATCTCCCCCCTATCCTTGGCCAGAGTCTTGACCTTGCCTAGCTCCAGCATCTTCAATACATTAAAATAATCCATTTCAAAGGACAGAGCAAAACCCACGATATCAAAATCCAGCATCCCGCTCTGGTTTTCCAGGCTAAGAAGGGGAGTTCTGGTCTTTTCATACTCAGCCTGCAGCTTCTTCTCTGGCAGAAAAAACCGCTCGCAGGCAGTATCTGCCCTGAGATTAAGAAGCCGGTAAATGATATGCAGGCCCAGATTGGACATACCAGCAAAATATGAATTCGGATAGCATAATCCGAAGCGGTAGCGGCTGCCAGGCGGATAAATCACATATCCATCCTCTCTATTCAATTGATCTTTCAGCAGCTGACGCAGACTCCAGGACAATCAAAGACCCCCAAGACACATTATTTCTTATCAAGCAGTGTATCCAGCTCCGAACGGAAGCTGTCAATATCTGTAAAACGTCTATATACTGAAGCAAACCTTATATAGGCAACCTCATCAAATTCCTTCAGATGCTCCAAGGCTACTTCACCTATTGCCTTTGATGGCACTTCCTGATCATAAAGACGATGAATCTCGTTTTCAACCTCATGTGCCAGAGACATTATATCCTCCAGCGAAATATCCCGCTTGTCACAAGAACGTATAAGACCATTCAGAAGCTTGTTACGGTCAAATACCTGGCTTGTGCCATTATGCTTAAGAACCATCAGTGGCATCTGTTCAACTGTCTCGAAGGTAGTAAACCTTCTGCCGCAGCCAAGACACTCACGACGGCGGCGAATTCCACGATCATCATCTACAGAACGGGAATCTACAACCTTATTATCTGCCTTCTGGCAATATGGACAACGCATTAATGCACCCTCTTCTTGCCGCGGACGCCTCCACGGCTAAAACTATGTTTCCCACTCCCGAAAGCCTTGCCCTTAACCGGCTTATCCCTGTTTTCTGGCCTTATAAGACATTTCTTATCATAGCCGATAAGATCCTGCCGATGTGCTATACCAAGAGCCTTTATTACCAGCCCTCTGTTCTGAGGCAGCCAGAACTGCATCAGAGCCCGCTGCATGGCCTTATCTTCTGCTTTTTTAGCCGTATAAACAGCCTCTCCTGTCAGAGGATTAATACCGCTATACCACATACAGGTTGACAACGTACCTGGTGTAGGAATGAAATCCTGCACCTGCTCGGGGTGGTAGCCCATTTCTTTAATAAACTCAGCCAGCTCGATAGCATCCTCCAAGGTAGCACCTGGATGGCTGGACATAAAATACGGTACCAGATACTGTTTCTTGCCAAGCCTTTCATTCATACGCTGGAATTTTCTCACAAATCTCAGATAAACCTGCCGGCTAGATTTCCCCATAAGCCGGGTAACCCGGTCGGAAATATGCTCCGGTGCAATCTTAAGCTGACCGCTTATGTGATTCTGGCAAAGCTCCTCCAGAAAATTGTCATCTGCCAGAAGCAGATAATCAAACCTTATGCCGGATCTGATAAATACTTTTTTTATGCCAGGAATAGCCCTTACCTTCCTAAGAAGAGCAATATAGCTGCTGTGATCTGCCGTAAGATTCCTGCAGACATCAGGGGACAGGCATTGCTTGCCATGGCAGGTACCATGCTCCAGCTGCTTGCCGCATGCCGGCTCATGAAAATTTGCTGTCGGACCGCCCAGGTCATGGATGTATCCCTTAAAGCCAGGAAGTCTTGATAAAAGCTCAGCCTCCCGCAATATAGATTCATCACTGCGACGCTGGATTATACGTCCCTGATGAGATATTATGGCACAGAAATTGCATCCGCCAAAGCAGCCTCTCTGAGCCGTAATACTGAACTGAACCTCCTTAATAGCTGGCACTCCGCCATCCTTATCGTACATAGGATGCCAGGTTCTCTCATAAGGAAGGTCGTATATCTCGTCCATCTCCTCCACAGACAGAGGCATAGCCGGTGGATTCTGCACTATACACCAGTCACCGTTCTGCTGTGCCAGCACCTTGCCCCTGAAGGCATCCTGCTCTAAATACTCAATCTTAAAAGCCTCAGCAAAGGCCTTCTTATCTTTGCAAGCCTCTTCAAATGACGGAAGCTTTACATACTCCCAGATATAATCAAAATTCGGTACCCTATAACAGGTGCCTGCCACATCCTGAATATTGCCTATTTCCACACCCTGATGAAGCTGAGCTGCCACATCAATAAGCTGCTTTTCACCCATTCCGTATATAAGCAGGTCTGCCCCGCTTTCCGCCAGAATAGATGGATTAACCCTATCTGCCCAGTAATCGTAATGGGCAAATCGCCGCAGGCTGGCCTCAATGCCGCCAATAATAATAGGCACATCATTTCCCCAGCGTTCCCTAAGGCATTTCGTGTATACCGATACTGCCCTCTCAGGACGCAGTCCAGCTTTGCCTCCTGGAGAATAAGAATCCTGATTTCGCATACGCTTGGCTGCGGTATAGCGATTCAGCTGGGAATCAAGATTACCGCTGGAAACAAGAAAGCCCAGCCTCGGCTTTCCGAGGCGGGCAAAATCTTTAGTATTGCGCCAGTCTGGCTGCGGTATGATACCAACCCTGTAACCATGCTTTTCCAGAAGCCGGCAGAGAATAGCCGGCCCAAAGCTAGGATGGTCAACATACGCATCCCCGGAAACAAATATAAAGTCCAGCTGTTTCCAGCCTCTGGCTTCCATATCTGATCTTCTTACAGGTATAAAACTCATAGCTTATTGCTTCTCTTCCACAGGTGCTGACTGCACTGGAGCATCTGCAGGCTCTGCAGGCTCTGCAGCAGCTGGCTGCTCTTCCTGAAGCTCAGCTGCATCTGGAACGTATTCATCATACTCCTCAGATTCCGCTGCTGGAGCGACCTCCTCAGGGGATACTACTGCTGGCGCAGCAGACTCGCCGTTGCTGTCCTTGGTCATAACCCGTTCTACAACCTGACCGACATTACCCATTGGTCCAAGGTCTTTGCCGTTCCATACAAGGGAAACTGCACCAGCATTACCTGCCACAACTACCACCTTGGACTTGCCGTCATACTCCAGCTTCTGGCCTGGCTCAGCAGTATCCTCAAACACAGTCTTATCATCAACATCAATCTGGGTCCAGCAACGGTCAGTGAACTGAACAGTTACCTTTACGCCATCATAATTCTTCTTCTCATCCTTCTTTACATCAACAGCCTTGGCAGCATCCTTCTTCACAGACTGGGAGGACTGTGCTGCAGGCTTAGCCGCAGTACTATCACTGCCATCATCACTGAAGGCAATATAGACCCCAGCCAGAAACAGAACTATTACCCCCAGGAAAATCATAATATTCCTGGAAAGATTAGACTTGTCCATGCGCTCCTTATAATCATCACCAGAGGAAAACAGCTTGGACTGCTTAATTTCCTGCACGGGCTCCTGTGGAGCAGCCGTGGTCTTGATAACTGAAGCATTCTTCTCCAGCATCTCATCCACCGTTTCAGGCTTATTAAAACCACGCTCATTATTATACTGCTCAATCAGGGAATCCCCATCCATATTCAGGAATTTTGAATAATTACGGATAAAGCCCTTTGCATATACATCGCCTGGAAGCACCTCGTACTTACCCTGCTCAATTGCCTCAATGTATGTTCCACGGATGCTGGTCTCAAGCTCAACATCCTTTATAGTCTTACCCTGTCTCTCACGCTCACGGCGCAGCAGATCTCCAACCATGCCATTGCCTCCTTATCTATAAAAACTGTCAAATCACGCAGACAATCCATTATAATTAATTAATTCTTCCTTACCTTCATAATTATAACTAATACTTTAAATACGGACAATATGAAAATTAAAATTCCGAAAACTTTTACGTAAAAAAGAGCTTACGCCTATATACGGAAGCTCTTTTAAACCATGATAATTTATTTCCTCAGCACAAGTCCCGTAAGAGCCTGAGCCATATCGTCTATAGATACCTGACGCTCTACAGCGCCAATAGAAAATGCAACCTTAGGCATGCCATATACAACACAGCTTACCTCATCCTGTCCAAGGGTCCTTGCGCCAGCATGCCTCATCTTAAGAAGCCCCTCTGCACCATCTGCTCCCATACCCGTGAGTATTATACCGATTGACTTATCCTTAACAACATGAGAAACAGACTCCAAGAGAATATCTGCCGATGACAGCACTCCGTGAATTCTAGGCCCTGCCTCACAAATAAGCTTGTAGCCATCCATAGCATGGGTAACTCTCATATGCTTGTTGCCTGGAGCAACATAAACGCTGTTATCCTGCAGGATATCGCCAGAAGCTCCCTCCTTGACATTCAGCACACACTCAGAATCAAGCCTCTGTGCAAACATCTTAGAAAAAGCTGGTGTAATATGCTGAACAATACATATAGGCGGCAACGGCGGTCTCAAAGATGTAAGAAGCTTTGTCAGCGCTTCTGTGCCACCGGTAGATGAGCCTATAGCAATCAGCTGACACCATGACCTGTTCTGCATATCCGCATAGGTATGAACTGTACCGGCTGCTGCCAGAAGCCTCTTAGCCAGAGCACTGTAGAAATCACGCTTTGAAGAAAACATCCCCACTGGCTTAAGCATAAAATCAGCTGCACCAGCGGCCATTGCCTCCTGACGATAAGACTCCTTGCTAGATATTGCCACAACAGGAAAAGATGAACCCTTAAGCTCATTCTCCAGAAAAACGATTCCGTTAGTTCCCGGAAGCTGAACATCCAGCAATATTACATGAGGCATAAAGGTACGCATATATTTCCTAGCTTCATAGGCATCTGAAGCTTTTTCAATAACACTGCCCGGAGGCAAATACTTAACAAGCTCTGTAGCAAACATTTCCCTAAAAAAACGTGAATCATCTACTACCAGGACTTTTACCCCAGCCATTAAACCACTTCCTAATCCCAACCACTACCATAGTCCTAATAAATAATCATTATTGGAACTGATAATGCTCATACTTCCCCATCATACTTAATCTTACACAAAAATCATACTTTACACAAGTAAAAAAAGTGCTGCAGCACCATAAACAATACCTAAGGTTTTATCACGGAGCCAGATATGATACAATAATGCAAGGAATACGACCCCGAAAAGGAGCAATAATAATGTCTTTAGACGGAATCTCTATGCATCCTCTATCCATCGAGCTTGACCGCGTCATTGCCGGAGGGCGCATAGATAAGATAACTCAGCCAAATAAGCAGTCAATAGTTCTTTCAGTGCGTCAGCCTGGCCGGAACCATCTGGTCATGCTGTCTATAAACCCTCAGAATCCAGCAGTGCATATAATAGATAAAGCGCCTGACAATCCATCAGAGCCGCCTATGTTCTGCATGGTCTTGAGAAAGCATATTGAGACTGGCAGGATTGCCTCAGTACGTCAGTACAGCCTTGACCGTCTCATTATAATTGATATTGACTTCCTATCTTCAGGCGGACAGATTATAACCAAATCACTGATGATTGAGCTGATGGGCAAGTACAGCAACATCATCCTGGTACAAGACGGACAGATAATAGACTCTCTCCGCAAGGTTGGTACCAACTCCAGCCGTATAAGAACCATATTGCCGGGAGATGAATACCAGCTGCCTCCACAGCAGGATAAGCTCAATCTGCTTGAGCTGCCTTTGGATGACATAATCTGCAGCCTTAAGAATCAGCCAGAGGAAAAGCTTTCCAAGGCCCTTCTTAATACCTGCCTCGGCTTTGGCCCTGTCACTGCTAAGGAAACGGCGTTCTTGAGCGGACTGCCAGCTAATATAAAAATCCAGGAGCTGGATGAGGCAGATTTTGCCTCTATAAGAGAAGCTCTGAAGCATATAGTAAAAAACGTCAGAGAGCCTGCTGGCACATCAGCCATCGCTCTTGACAAAAACGGCAAGCTGCTGGCCACTGCCTCATTTCCGCTGCATTATCCAAGCACCGGAGACACCAGTGTAAGCATACTATCCTTTGATACCATAAGTGCAATGCTCAGCAAGGCCTCCGCCCTTTCAGGAGGCTATCAGCTGCCTGACCGGGACAGATTCCAACGCCTTGTAAAAAATGAGCTTTCCAAGGCTGAAAACAAAATCAAGAAGCTGGATGAAGAAATCTCCGCCTCGGATAATGCTGAAGAATTCCGTATCAAAGCTGACAACCTTATGACTTACCAGTACAGCCTGAAGGACCATGCAGATGCATCCATTACTGTGACCGACATATACAGCGAAACAGGTGAGAGCATTGAAATAAAGCTGGATCAACGTCTTACTATCAGCCAGAATGTCCAGAGCCTGTATAAAAAGTATGATAAGCTAAAGCGCGGCAAAGAAATCATCCTCCAGCAGCAGGCACAGTGCCGGGATGACATAAATTATCTATCCACCATGGAAGTCTCTCTGGCCACCTCTACCAAGCTGGCTGAGATAAATGATATCAAGGCTGAGCTCATTGCCACAGGCTACCTGAAGGAAAAGCCGAAGAAAAAGGCTGCTGAAAAACCTTCTCAGCCATTCAGATTCACCCTGCCGGACGGCACAGAGGTCCTGGTGGGCAAGAACAACTATCAGAATGATAAGCTCACCTTTAAACTCAGCGACCCTTATGATATATGGATGCATACAAAGGACATTCCCGGATCTCATGTAATTTTACGCACTGAAGGAAATGAGCCTTCGGAAGATAATCTCCTGCTGGCAGCCCAGCTGGCAGTACATTTCAGCAAATCCTCGGAAGGCAGCAAGGTGCCAGTTGACTACACCCGTTGCCGCTTTGTAAAAAAGCCATCCGGAGCAAAGCCCGGATTTGTCATATTCACCAATCAGTCCACGTTGTATATATCCCCCGACATGGAGGAGCTGCAGCCAATACTCAATCAGGAAATATAATTGTCGATTCCAGAATGTGAATTGTCGACCCCAGAATATGCAAAATAAGGCTGAAAGCCAAGGTATTCCCTTAGCTTCCAGCCTTATTTTTATGCTTCTGCAGCCTCTTCAGGCTTTTTAATTTTTGTACACAATATCCTGTCCAGACGGTAACGGTCCATCTTCAATACCTTGAAGCTGAATTCATCCCATTCCACCGACTCCTGCTCTGCAGGCAGATAGCCGAACTGAGAGGTAACAAAACCACCCATGGTCTGGAAATGATCCTCTTCCTCATCAGGCAGCTGGTCTATATCAAACTTCTCCTTAAAGTCATCTATAGAACACATTCCATCAATAAACCAGCTGGTATCATCACGCTGAATAATCTGCATTGGCTCCGACTCATTAATTGCAGAAATATCACCTATCAGCTCCATCATTATATCATGAATGGTAATAAAGCCGATTACTCCGCCATACTCATCCATTACCACTGCCTCGTGAATACCAGTCTTGTTGAACTGCTCCAATATCCTGAAGCTTTCCATAGAACGGGATATAAACATCGGCTTTTTTATGAACTGAGCCAATTCAAGAGGCCTGTTGGCCAGAACAGCATCTAAGAGATCCTTGGTATAAATAACGCCACAGAAATCATCCAGACTTTCCTTGCCAACCGGAATTACACTATCCGGATTATCCCTTATTACCTTCAGGTTATGCTCATTAGAATCCTCCAGATCAAGCCACAGCATCTGTGTACGTGGGGTCATTAGGGAATATGCAGTCTGGTCACTCATATGGAAAACCCTGTCCACCATAGTACGCTCAGTACGCTCGAAGGTTCCATCCTCCATACCCTGCTCAATCAGATCCTTGACCTCGTCCTCAGTAACCGTATCATCAACCCTGGAGCTGACACCAAGAAAATTCAGCATCATTTTTGCTGTTCCAGACAATACCATAGTAAATGGTGCTGAAATAACCATAATGTTTTTCAGGGTCCGCTGGCAATGAATCAGAGTACGCTCTGGATCCTCCATAGCTATGCGCCTTGGAAGGAATTCACTAAACATGAGCGTAAGATAGGTAACCACCACAATACCTATTACCAAAGAAATCTGACCAGCATACTCTCCGAGAGGTATAAGCTCAGCCAGATACGGAGCCAGCAGCATACTGGTGCTGACACCGAGCAGTATGCCAATAAGCGTAATACCTATCTGAAGCACTGACGCCACCTTTGATGGATACTCCAGCAGCTTCAGAGCCTCTTCGGCCTCCTTATCCCCATCATCAGCCATTTTTTCCAGACGGCTTTTGTGACTTTCCAAAAGCGATGTCTCAGACAATGAGAAAAAAACATTAACAAATATCAGAATAACAATAACTATGAGCCATAAGCCCGGGACGGGTGTATCCACAACATTTCTCCCCTTTATAAGATAATTTGGCTAATATCATATCATATTTCATGGATAAAGTCATCAAAAATTGATTCTACCGATTTATCATAAACCTGCACATCATCTACGTAGGACCAGTCATCAGGTGCAGTAAACCCGGTAGTTTGACAGTTGAATAAATGAAAAAGTCGCGCAGGCCTTATAAAGCCTGT
>CAMCDL010000060.1 GCA_945873565.1 uncultured Selenomonadaceae bacterium
CACCCACCTTCGCCTCTGCAAACTTACGCTGATAAAAAGAGCTTTTAGAGCATACCCACCTTATTTCTTTTTTTAACCTTTCCAGCTGCAGCTTTTCCATTTCGGTACGGTCCAGCTGCTCTATTTGCGAATTTGCAAACATAAGCATCCCTAAATTCCTAAATAAGAGTAAACAGCATCATAAAGGCTTCTGATAGAAGAAAGGCTTATAGCTGGTATAGCCAAGCTTTCTGAAATTCAGAATGGCCTCAGTAGCACCAACAAACAATATGCCACCTGGCTTTAATGCCTTAAAGAAGTTAGCATACAGCTGGTCCTTTGCCTCCTCAGTAAAGTAAATAACTACATTACGGCAAAGAATAAGGTCAAAATTGGACTCAAAGGGATCCTTCAGCAGATTATGACGCTTAAATTCAATGCAGCTCCTTATTTCCTGGTTAACAGAATAACGTCCATCTGGAAGCTGCGTCATGTAACGATTTCTGCGGTCAAGAGTCATGGCCTTAATCTCAGCATCAGTATAAATACCAGCCCTTGCCTTATTAAGAATCTCAATATCCAGGTCAGAAGCCAGGATACGATGACGGGTAGCAGGAGTTTTATCCTTCATAATCATAGACAGTGAATAAGGCTCAGCACCGATAGAGCAGCCTGCACTCCAGATATTCAGCTTAGAGGAACGGGTCATCAGATTAGGAATGATATCCCTTTCCAGCTGGTCAAAGCGGTCTGAATTACGGAAAAACTCAGACACATTTATAGTCAAATACTCAATAAACTCTGCAAATGTGTCCTTATCCTTGCATACATGATCAAAGTAAGCTGTAAATGATGGAAAATCATTTCTTTTTACAAGATTCGATATACGGCGCTGCATCTGAGCAGCCTTATATAAATCCAGATCAATCTCAGTCTTCTGCTTAAGCTTTGCTTTAAATTCAGCCCAATCGCGGTCACTTACAAATTCACTGCTCATTATTCTACTCCTCCGGACCCTAAGACATACAATTAACCACAGTGCACAGAGCAACCAAGTGCACAGTTTTCACCTAGTTATACATATTCAACCCACAACAAAAAAATCCTCTATTTTATATTAATTTTTTAATTAATGGATTTTATTTTTCCACATAATGGCTGAAGCTTCCTATAACCAGCTCTGGAAATTCCTTATGAAGTGCCTCCAGGAAGGACCTTGTACCAGCCATTTTCCCCTTCTGCTCCGGCATTATATCCAGGAAAGCATCTGGATCAATATTCAGGTTGCGGACCTGTATCATCTGGACGGGCAGCTCCCTGAGAAATTCTTTCCAGCCTGCAAGCTCCTCCTCCCGGTCATTAAAGCCCGGAAAATAGAGCATATTCAGAGAAATATAAAGCCCCTTTTCCAAAGCATAGCGGATGGAATTTTTCACATCCTCAAGCTGATACTTTCCTCTATAATATGCATCGTAGCTTTCTGGAAGTGCACTTATTATACTTATCCGCATTGTGTCAAGTCCAGCATCAACTATCTGCTTGATTCCCTGGGTGTATCCTGCATTAGTATTTATATTAATCTGGCCCTTTTTAGTCTTAGACCTGATAAGTTTTATTCCCTCGGAAATATTATCCGCTGCCAGGGAAGGCTCACCCTCGCAGCCCTGCCCGAAGCTGATGATAGCCTCGGGAGCAGTCTCAAGATGATAAATTCCCAGCTGAGCAATTTCCTCTGCCGATGGACGAAACCTAATACGGCTCTGGGGAGACGGACAGCATTCCGCTGGCTGCAGAGATATACAGCCAAAACAATTTGCATTGCAGACTGGTGATGTGGGTATACCGCACTCCCAACGGCGATAAAACAGGTTCTCCGCTGTACAGCAATGCCATTCCAACGAACAGTTAGCCAGATGCTTAACCAGCGGATTGCCTGGCAAATCTCGCTGCACCTTATTAACCAGCTTTCTAAGATTCTTTGTATTATAATGGGATGGATCCCACTTATAGTTTTCATCAGTGTATATTGCTGCAGCATAAAGCTCATCCTTATATAGGCACACAGCAGTATAGCCGTAAAGCGGCAGCCTGGAGGCCTCCTCCTCCAATGCAAAGGCCGGCAGCAGGGTTCTGGTATAGCCTGCAGGCAGAATAGCCGATACCGCCCGTCCAGTAAGGCACATTACCTCACCATCTGGGCCGATACCCATAGCCTTACGATCTGGCAAGTACATAAGGTCAGCAGTTTCTGGCAAGGGAATAAGTTCATCTACTGTCAAGGGCCGTATTTCATCCCCCAGCCTGCCCACAGCAGCAATACCAGGAGCATCGAATATTTCACCGTTTTCATCAGCATACAATGCTGTAATCAGCTCACTGCTCAATTTTCTCACCCCCGTCATCTGCTTCCACTGACTCCTGCAGCTCAGCCTGAGCCTTCTTCCATGAGCCCTTGGCCTTTTTTTCTTTTTTAGGATTAAACCTGTTCATAGCCATATCGGTATCCTCTGTAACCATGCATTCCACCGCTGGAAGAAGATACTCAATGGCCTCCTTTATCTTCGGTACATCCTCCTGGGAAAAATCTGACAGTACATGGTCTACAACAGTCCATTTAGGAAGTGGCCGACCAATGCCTATGCGTACACGTGGAAACAATTCTGTACCGAGATGCTGAATAATAGACTTAATGCCATTATGTCCACCAGCACTGCCCTTCTTGCGTATGCGTATGGTGCCTGCTGGAATATCCATATCATCATGACATACAATAATATTCTCAGGCTCCAGCTTAAACCAGCGCATCAAGGCACCAATACACTCTCCGCTATTATTCATATAAGTCATGGGCTTCACTATCAGCACCTTTTCGCCGCCAATAAAGCCCTGAGCTACCATTCCCTTTTCCTGTTCCTTCCAGGAGGAAGCACCTATCCTGTCAGCAATAGCATCAGCCAGCATCCAGCCTACGTTGTGCTTTGTTTTTGCATACTCGCTGCCAGGATTGCCCAATCCCGCTATTATCTTCATCTAAATCTCCTTATACCTGCTTAAATTGACTACCTTCAATTATATCATGCTATACAAAAAGCCGCCACAATGTGATGCTGAACATCACACTGTGGCGGCCAATATTAAAGTTTATTTTGCTGATTAAGCCTTGCCAGCCAGCTTCTTGTAGCCCTCCAGGCGAGCCCTAGCATCGCTCTCGGTCTTGCGGAAAAGATCCTCAGCAGCCTCAGGGAAAGCACGCTTCAGGGAATTGTAGCGGACCTCACCCATGAGGAAGTCACGGAACTTGCCGAAATCAGGCTCCTTGGAATCCAGACTGAATGGATTTTTATCAGTGCCTACCAGAGCAGGGTTATAGCGGTAGTTAGCCCAATAGCCAGCCTCTACTGCTCTAGCAGCCTCCAGCTGAGAGTTGCCCATACCAATCTTAATACCATGATTGATGCATGGTGCATAAGCAATAATAAGGGATGGCCCTGGATAAGCTTCAGCCTCAGTAATAGCCTTAAGAACCTGATTCTTATCAGCACCCATGTTAACCTGAGCTACATATACATAGCCATAGCTCATAGCCATCATGCCCAGATCCTTCTTTTTGGTTCTCTTACCAGTTGCAGCGAACTGTGCAATAGCTGCGGTAGGAGTAGCCTTTGATGCCTGACCACCAGTGTTGGAATAAACCTCAGTATCAAATACAAATATATTTACATCCTCACCAGAAGCAAGTACATGGTCAACACCGCCGTAGCCGATATCATAAGCCCAGCCATCGCCACCGAAGATCCACTGAGAACGCTTTACTAAGAAATCTCTGTTTTCATAAATCTTATTCAGCAGAGCATCATTGCCCTTCTCTGCCTCCAGTGCAGCAATCAGATTGATAGCACGCTCACGAGTACCATCACCAGTATTCATGTTGTCCTTCCACTCTCTCATAGCATCCTTAAGAGCACGGGAAACATCGGAAGCAAGTGCAGTCTCTACATCAGCAGCAAGTGCATCGCGAACTGCCTTTACACCCAGGAACATACCAAGACCAAACTCAGCATTATCCTCAAACAGGGAATTTGCCCATGCCGGACCATGCCCCCATGCATTGGTGGTGTATGGCATAGATGGAGCGGATGCACCCCAGATAGAGGAGCAGCCAGTTGCATTAGCAACCATCATTCTATCACCGAAGAGCTGAGTAACCAGCTTTGCATAAGGAGTCTCGCCACAGCCTGCGCATGCACCAGAGAACTCCAGGCAAGGTTGCTCAAACTGAGAGCCCTTAACAGTGGTCTTCTTCATAGGATTCTGCTTAGGATTGCTGTTAGCAATCTTAACACCATAATCAAATACAGCCTGCTGCTTCATCTGAGAAGCGATAGGCTTCATAACCAGAGCTTTCTCCTTGGCAGGGCATACCTGAGCACAGTTGCCACAGCCGGAGCAGTCAAGGGTAGAAACAGCCATAGTGAAGTTCAGTCCCTTTGCACCAAGGGCTGGCTTGGAAGCAAAGCCCTCTGGAGCAGCATCACGCTCGGTATTATTGGTAAGAACAGGACGAATAGCTGCATGAGGGCAGACAAAGGCACACTGGTTACACTGAATGCACTTGTCTACATTCCACTCAGGAACATTAATAGCAATACCGCGCTTCTCATAGGCAGAAGTACCTACAGGGAATGTACCATCAGCATGGGACTCCATCTCAGCAACTGTAATCTTATTACCCTCCTGGCGGTTAACAGGATTCTGAATCTTAGTAATGTAATCTGGCAGGTCATGATTTTCCTCTACCTCAGCATCCATAGCGGTTGCCCAATCAGCAGGAACATCTACCAGATGCAGCGCATCGATACCAGCATCAACTGCGCCATTGTTCATATCAACGATATTCTGGCCCTTCTTGCCATAGGA
The DNA here is from genome assembly GCA_945873565.1 of uncultured Selenomonadaceae bacterium. Taxonomy (GTDB): domain Bacteria; phylum Bacillota; class Negativicutes; order Selenomonadales; family Selenomonadaceae; genus CAMCDL01. Next base: position 4,897 of record CAMCDL010000060.1, read on the forward strand.
AGTAACAATAGCATCCTTAAGATAACCTACAGCCTTCTGCAGAGGAATAATATCAGCCAGCTTGAAGAATGCGGACTGCATTACCATGTTGAAACGGCCGCCGAGGCCAAGGTCCTGAGCAATCTTTACTGCATTAACGGTGTAGAACTTGATATTGTTCTGAGCAATATAGCGCTTCATAGATGCAGGAAGATTATCGGACAGCTCCTCATCATTCCAGAGAGTATTGAGAAGGAAGGTACCGTTCTTCTTAAGGCCTGCCAACAGATTATACTGATTTACATAAGACTGCTGGGAGCAGGATATAAAGTCAGCATTGTTAATAAGGTATGGAGAAGTGATAGGAGACTTACCAAAACGCAGATGAGACATAGTAATACCGCCAGACTTCTTGGAGTCATAAGCGAAATATGCCTGTGCATAAAGATCAGTCTTATCACCGATAATCTTGATAGCGGACTTGTTTGCGCCTACGGTACCATCAGATCCCAGGCCCCAGAACTTGCAGGCAGTGGTTCCCTCAGGAGTGAGGTCAACCTGCTCTGGATAAAGATCCAGTGAAGTGTTGGTAAGATCATCTACAATACCGATAGTAAAGCCGTTCTTAGGCTTATCCTTTTTAAGCTCCTCAAATACACCAAGGATATGCTCTGGAGTTACATCCTTGCCGCCCAGGCCATAACGGCCGCCGACTATTACAGGATGCTCATCCTGGCTATAGTAAGCAGTACGTACATCCTGGAACAGAGGCTCGCCCAGGCAGCCTGGCTCCTTAGTACGGTCAATAACTGCAATCTTCTTTACAGTATCAGGAATTGACTTCAGGAAATGCTCTACGGAGAATGGACGGAAGAGATGAACTGCAACCGCACCAACCTTCTCACCCTTTTCGTTGTTGAGATAGTCTACAGCTTCCTGAATGGTCTGATTAACAGAACCCATTGCAATGATTACACGCTCTGCATCCTCTGCACCGTAGTAATCAAAGATATGATGCCTACGGCCAGTAATCTTGCCTATTTCAGCCATAGCCTCCTCTACCAGTGCAGGCAGAGCATCATAGTACTTATTTACAGTCTCACGAGCCTGGAAATAAATATCATCATTCTGTGCAGTACCACGCTGTACAGGATGGTCAGGATTCAAGGCACGACGGCGGAAAGCTGCAACAGCATCCCAGTCCAGAATCTTGCCGAGATCCTCATAATCAATCATTTCAATCTTCTGAATCTCATGGGAAGTACGGAAACCATCAAAGAAATTCAGGAAAGGAATACGCCCCTTGATAGCAACCAGATGAGCTACTGCAGAAAGGTCCATAACCTCCTGTACGGAGGACTCTGCCAGCATAGCTACACCAGTTTGGCGAGCAGCCATAACATCCTGATGATCACCAAAGATATTCAGGGTAGAAGTAGCCAGAGCACGTGCAGAAACGTGGAATACGCCTGGGAGCATCTCTCCGGCAATCTTGTACATGTTAGGAATCATCAGCAGCATACCCTGGGATGCAGTATAGGTAGTAGTCAGGGCACCAGCCTGCAGGGAACCATGGACAGCACCAGCTGCACCAGCCTCAGACTCAAGCTCTACAATACGTACCTGCTGACCAAAAAGGTTTTTAACCCCCTTAGCAGCCATCTCATCAACATGCTCAGCCATTGGAGAAGATGGGGTAATTGGATAGATGGCAGCAACATCGGTAAATGCGTAGGACACATAAGCCGCAGCTGTGTTACCATCCATAGTCTTCATTTTCTTGCTCATAAATTTTTCTAACTCCCCTCTAAATAATCATGAGTTGGAATATAAACCATGCATAGCATCAGACAGTATCCAAAATTCATCAGCCTTTAACAATAATTATTAATAATATCTGATGGCATGATGCATAGGTATAATAAATCGAACATGCCTATTATACATCTACGGCATAGCTTTGTAAATATGTAACAAACATTAAAATGTATACTTTATCACTCAGGCTTAGCCACAGCCTTAGGGTCCTGGCTGATTTTCAGCTCATTCAGCTTGGCACTGACACGCATATTAGGCTCAATGGAATGAGTGATAAAGGTATTGCCAGCAATAATACAGCCATCACCAATTATGGTATCACCTCCCAGAATAGAGGCATTTGAATATATAGTTACATTATTTCCTATGGTAGGATGACGGCGCTTGCCCTTCAGCCCCTGCCCTGCTCTGGTGGTAAGACCGCCCAGAGTTACGCCCTGGTAAATCTTTACATGGTCGCCAATAACAGTAGTTTCACCAATTACAACACCTGTAGCATGATCGATAAAGAAATACCTGCCAATTGTAGCACCTGGGTGTATATCGAGACCAGTACGGCTATGAGCATATTCTGTCATAATCCGAGGAATCATCGGAACATCCAGCAGGTAAAGCTCGTGCGCAAGACGATTTACCATAATAGCGTAAAATCCAGGATAGGAGTATACAATCTCATCAGTATTAAAAGCGGCAGGGTCTCCTTCATAAGCTGCCTGAATATCAGTCTTGAGATATGACCTTACCTTAGTAAGCTTATCAAGGAAAACCGCAGTCTGAGCCTTAGCATGCTCATAACGCTTTGCCTCATTATGCTTGAAGGCTGGCAGGTAGGAAAGTGCCATAGCAATCTGCTCCGACAGTGATGTATAAACATCTGCAAGCAGGCTGCCCAGCTCAAAGCGGAGAGCTATACTGCCAAGTAACTTTTTGTCAGAAAAATAAGCAGGAAACAGCAGGGTCTCAAGCTTTTCCAAAATAGCAACTATAACATCACGGTCAATCATTTTGTGATCGGTAATATCTGTATATTTATGATCCTCCATGACATCGTTAAGAATGCTGTCTACGATACCCTGGATTTTTGAATCAATCTCACTATACATGTGTACACCTCTTTGTATATATTTAAATGTAGTAATTTATTATACAATATGGCCCTTCATAAATCAATTTATGTATATATGCAAAAAGGGATCGACCGCCGTCGACCCCTACAGATACGTCCTGAATCAATCATCATTATTGCCTATCCTTCACATATTCCTCAAGCTCAGCCTTTGGCAACGGCCTTGAATAAAAATAACCCTGAACATAGTCACAGCCCATGCTTCTTAAAATATCTATCTGGGACTGAGTCTCTGTGCCCTCGGCTACCACCTTCATACCCAGCTCATGGACCAGATTTATGATACTCTGAATAATCTCAATCTTGGAATCAATACGGCGTACAAAGCTGATATCCAGTTTAACAATATCCAGCGGAATCTCACCTAGCATACCCAGTGAGGAATAGCCAGAACCGAAGTCATCCATCTCTATGCAGATGCCGCTTTCCCGAATAGCCTTAACCCGGTCAATTACCAGCTCCGCATTTTCCATGTACATGGATTCAGTTACCTCCATGTGTATCAGCAGACGGCTGATGCCCATGCCATCGATTATTTCATTAATTTTAGCAAGGTAATCCTCTACAAGGAAATCATGACGGGATGCATTTATAGACACCGGATATAGTGGCAATCCAGCCTCCATCCAGCTACGGATATCCTTGCAGACAGTTTCGAATACAAACATATCAAGCTCTGGAATAAAGCCATTGCGCTCAAAGAGAGGAATAAAATCACCTGGCGAAATAAAGCCCATCTCTGGATGAATCCAACGTACCAGAGCCTCCATGCCTACAATCTTACCAGTTTTCAGACTATGCTTTGGCTGATAGTAAACCTTGAACTGCCCACACTTAAGAGCATCTTCCATGCAATCTATAAGCTGCTGTTCCTTGATAAGGCGCTTTCTCAGCTCCTCATCATAGAAGGAAACATATTCGCCATACACATCCTTGATACGGCCGCAAGCAACCATAGCACGGTCATATATACGTTCCAGCGGAAGTGAGGAATTTACCTTTTCATAAACGCCATACTTTATAGTGAACACCGGCAGCTGCTTGTTTTTCTGCATTTCCTCATTAAGCTCGCTTAACAGCTTGGCCGTACTTCCCTCCTCATGCCGTACCACAAATACGAAATGATCGGCAGAAATCCTCATACAGAGATCATGCCAGCATACACGACGCAGCAACCCTCCGATATACTTAAGAATATCATCGCCGGTCTGGCTGCCGTACCGCTCATTTACCAGCTTGAAGCTTTCTATATTGGTCCAGATTACATCATAATCCTTGCCCTTGTTCTGCTGGAACTCCTGTTGAAGCTGATAATTAAAGTACTGATTGCTGTATACACCAGTAAGCTGGTCCACCTTCATGGCATGCAGGAGATTAGCATTTTCCTTCTGCCTGATAACACTTGCCACCCTGTTTTTAACAATTTCCAGCTTATAAGGCTTGGAAAGATAATCACTTGCACCAGCATAAAGGCAATGGAGGTTTTCGTCCTCCTTTTCATCAATGGTCTCAGCAATAACTGGAATTTTTCCTAAAAAGCCTGCATGCTTCATCCATTCCAGGAATTCATAACCATTCATCACCGGCATATCCATATCCAGGATAATCAAGGACAGCTTTTCCCAATTACTTGTTACTATATTCTGCGCCTCAAGGCCATTGCCAGCCAGGAAGATATCATATTCATCGTCCAGCATCTTGCTGAGGAAGGACCTGTTCAAGGTACTGTCATCAATAATAAGTATCCGACGCTTGTTAGCTGAATTTATTCCATTATTTTTCCGCATGAACAGCTCTATACAATTTCTGACCCGCATACGGATTGTCTCTGGCTTGTAGGGTCTGGAAACAACATCCAGCGCACCGAGGTAAAAAGCCCTATTAATACTGTCAACACTAGTATCAGCAGAAATCACTATTACTGGCAGATGGAATTCAGCCCGGCGTTTATTCAGAAATTCCAGAACCTGGAAGCCATCCACCTCAGGCATTACAAGATCAAGAAGCAGCATTGCATACCGATCAGGATTCTGGGTAAGCATCTCAATAGTCTGACGGCCGCTGTCAGCCTCCTCAATATCATAATATCCTTCCAGGGTGAAGGCCAGGAGCTTGCGGTTCATTTCCTGGTCATCCGCCACCAGCACCTTAAGGCGTTCCTCATGCCTTGTGCTGTTTATTTCCTTGACAAATACATAGTATACATAGCCATACTGCTCAGTGAATACATAACGTCCATGGTCTTCAAGCCAGATAACAGTGCCATCCTTACGCTTGATACGGTATTCTACATAATCGAAGGCTCCATCATTCTGATTAATCTGCTTCCGAATACTGTCCTCAACCCTCTGTATATCGTCAGGGTAAACGATGCCATAGAAGGAATCTCCTACCATCTCCCTGAATTCCTGCTCATTATCACAGCCAAACAGCTTAACCAGGGCATCATTTACATAAATAAGTTTTCCACTGGCATTAGCATAATAAATAAAGAATCCGCCAGGAAGCTCCTGAGAAACACGGTTCATTACATCCTCATGAACCAGCAGCTCATCCACACGCTCCTTACCTGGGGTCCGATATACCACAAAGGAATTGCGTCCATTCCGCTTGGCATCAAAAAGGGCATGGTCTGCACTTAAGAAAAGGTCATTATATTTACGGCCACCCATCCTGGTTGATACCAGGCCAAGGCAGATACTGATGCTGCAATCCTCCAGCTCAAAGGTCAGAGCCTCATGGATAGCCTCCGCCGTGCGGAAGATATCCTTTTGAAGCACATCCAGCAGCACAAACTGGTCCCCGCCAATACGTGATACGATTCCAGTACAGCTTACTACCTTTTTCAAGCGATTAGCAATCTCCTTAAGAATCTTATTGCCGAAATCACTGCCCTTGCGGCTGTTAATCTGCTTGAAGTTATCCACATCTGCAATAGCCATCACATACTCTGCCTCGCTATTGCTATGCAGCAGCTTCTCGCTTTCCTGGCGTTCTATAACGTGATTCAGAAGTCCTGTAAGGGGATCATGAGTTGACTCATATTCTATACGGTCCAGGTGTTCTGCTACCTCACGGCGGTCAGCAGCCAGCCGCAGCATGCTCTCCACATTATTGCGGGTCAGCACCTCATCATATGGCCGGCTCATATAAAGCTGAGCACCCAGCTCGTAAACCTTGTCGATGGTAAAGGCCCTCTCATCGGCAGACACCACCATTACAGGCACCAGCTCGCGCCACTTCTGCTGTAAAAGCCATTCCAGAACAGAAAAGCCATCCTTGCCTGGCATAATAAGGTCAAGGATCACCATATCTATAGCGGTCTTATGCTCCTTCAATAGCTCAACTGCCTTACCGCCCTCTTCAGCCTCCAGAAAAATATAATCCGCCCCTAGAAGCTCTATCAGTATATCTCGGTTTACAGCCTTGTCATCAACTATCAGAATTCTCTTTTTATTTTCC
>CAMCDL010000061.1 GCA_945873565.1 uncultured Selenomonadaceae bacterium
CAAACGACAAGATTCATGTCTTTATTTAATTTGCGAAAAATATTATACCTTATCACGCACCTTCCAGCATTGATATGTTCCCCATTTCAGAGCAACATTGTCTCTACATACTCTACCCTGCCAATAGCAGTTCTACATACTCGACCCTAAAGCAAAAAATCAGCAGAGCAGCATACCCAACTATCCTTTTGAGTATGTTGCCCCACTGAAATCTACAATTTGCTGTCTTTTAAGCACAGCCATTCAGCTTAATTTTTCTATTCTAAAAACCGCTCTAAAGCCTTATACTGCAAGGGTTTTCAGCCTTTTCCCACTCTGTTAATTAGTGCTACGCTTTCCACGTAGCTCGATACCACGATATTGACACTTGAGACCATGATTTTGCTTTTTATAGCCTGTTTTTGGTAATGAACATATCTACCACCCTACTCTAATATTTTCTCAATTTCTTCAATAGACGGCAAACTGCTCTTTAATTCTTCACCCATAATATCAGACAGCTGATTTTGCCACTCGGCCACGCCTATAGGATTCTGGTAGCCAGCTAAAGAATACTCTACAACTGTTTTATTCTTTCCTTTAACTAAAAGCAATCCAATAGTAGGCTTATCATCAGGATGCCTCAATAAATCATTTACAACATTTTGATACATATTCAGCTGACTAACAAAACCTGGCTCAAAATCGCAAGCCTTCAATTCAATTACTACATAGCAGCGTAATTTCAAGTGATAAAACAGCAAATCTATATAGAAATCCTGTCCACCAACTTCTAAATGAACCTGCCGGCCGACAAAGGCAAATCCCTGTCCTAGCTCCAGAAGAAAGCTTTGGATATTTTCGGTAAGCTTTTTCTCTATCTCCACTTCACGTCTAGGTACATCAGTACCTAGAAAATCAAATAGGTATGGATCTTTAAACACATTGCTAACCATGTCAGAATCCGTCGGTGGCAGTGCTACTGCAAAATTGTTTACAGATTTTCCACTACGTTCTATTAATCCGCTTTTTATTTGCAAATCAAGAACATTGCTGCTCCATCCATTTTCAATAACTTGCTGTGCATACCATATACGATCTTCCTGGTCATTAAGCTTATCCAAAAGCATACGATTAGTACGCCATGGTAATTGTGCCACAACCTGTGGCACTTTTTCATAATCTGGCCAGCACTCTGCAAACTTCTTCATATATTTCAGATTTCGTGGCGAAAAACCTGACATATCTGGAAATGCTTCTTTTAAATCCGCCGAAATTCTATCAATAACCTTAGCACCCCATCCATCTGTCATCTGTTTATCCAAAATAGCTTTACCAATCTTCCAGTAAAGACAAATCATTTCTGAATTAGCTTTAAGAACTATTGATATGCGCTGAGATTTAATAGTTGATTTAATATTTTCTATGAAACTAATATAGCTGTTATCCACTTCTGCAACTGGTGGAGCTACTGGGATTATCGCACCCTCTTTTTTCTTGCCCATATATTTTCTTTCACCATTATCGTGCATATTTTATCACCTATTATTTTTATGCTGTAATTGGAAAATTGCCTTCTGAGATTCAATCTCCATCTTTAACTCATCCTCGCTTGGTAGGTAGAATATGTATATGGCTCAGTTTTTTCCTTCATCTCTTTTACCACAGTTTCCTTTACCTGAGATTTCAGCAGGCGGTAATAATACTGCGTTTCTATATTTCTCTGCAAAGTACGTACAAACCAGGTTTCATTGGCTGCTTCCTGCTCATACCATTCCCGTGCACTTTTATCTGCTACACGCAACAAAACAGAATAATGTGTCCAAGATAATACTGGAAAAGATTGTGCATTCAGTGATTGCACAATCTCAGGAAATAAGTGATAAAACTCAACATACTGATATAATGCTCTTTTTAAAAATCCCTTACCATACTTTTCTGTAAATTCTTTTAAAAGGGTATCATCTGTTGCAATCTATTTTACTTATCCAACAACAATCTCTTCCAAAAGACTCCTCAAGCATCCTGTCATTCTCAGCAGTCCCTTTCCATGGACCTTTCAAATACATTCAACTTAAGCAGCCTCCAAACTGGCGAATTGTTTCTTCAGAATCTCTGTCTGCTACCTTTTTACCCATTGCATTATCAATTAAATTCAGCAAGTTCTTTGCTCTATCAATAAAGTAAGTATCAAAATCATCTGAAGACAATGCATCATAATCTATCAAGTGTGATTCAATTCTAATTTGCATTTCAGATGGTGTTAAACCATTTACTTTATTTAGAATTCTAGTTATATAAACGCTTGGGGCATCACCACCAATAGAGCGATTAGTCTCTGGCAATATAGGCGTTTTATTAACAATAGAATTATATTTTTCTCTAGGTATGTTGTTTTTCTTACAGTATGCTTCAGGGAAAATATGATGTATATCCGGAGACTGCACCATGCTGTTTACTAAATCGATTGTGGTCTTATTCATAAAATCCTGGCATTTTTCTTTATACAAAAGCGCCATAATGCCTTTATACGCTGCGCTTAGTCGAGTTTGCAGTGTAAGCAATCTTGTTGCTGAGAAAAATGCTGCATTAATAGTACGAACAGAATATGATTGCTCCATAATAGCGTCAACCATATCCTCTACATCGTTGGCATACCTTGTCTCATTAGCTCCGCCATACATCTCGCCTAATATTCCACACCAATACCATTGAGTCAATATCTTAGTCGTATTAGGTTCTTTTCCTTTACTACTGCCAATAATAGCAAAAATAGTAGCCAATGGAATAAGCTGGGTAGCATATGGCAAATCACGACGACGGAATATGTATTGATATGTAAGCAAGAACTCTCTTGCCATTTGAAAGCCTGATAATACCGCATCTCTGTTGTTCTGGTAATCAGTATATTTTAAATTAAGTACATCTTTTTTCTTACAACTTACCATACCAGTTATACCAGCTTTCTTATTTTGATAGCTAGTATATAATGTGACAGCCGTAAGAAATGTTGTTTCATCTATGCCATCTAACAAATCAGTACGTAGTGTATCACCTATACCACGAATAATTTCTTGACACTTCAACCAATCTTTTCTCAGATCAAAACCATCACCAGTATTTGGATCATGATAAGTAGCAAACGTAGCAGTAACTAATTCAAAAACAGTCAACGCTACGCCACCTGTATTGACATTTTCAAATACTTTACAAACAGCTTCACGAGGTGTGGATTTATCCAATGTTATTACTGGTAACTTGTATTGGGTAATAGTCTGCAATACTTCAATTTGAAATCTATTAAAAAGGTTTTGAGCATCAACATCATTTTGATAATACTGCATATAACCAGTTATCCACTGTGTCAAAGCAGTAATATTATAAACAATGTTAACTGGAAACATCTGGAGTTCATATTCTTTTGTTTTGTCAGATAAATCCAGAACAATATCCCGGTCAAAATTCTTTTTTACCTTCTTATCCTCTGGAATACTAAGCACTGCGTCAAATCTATCAATATCATCGTTAAGGCAATCTTTCATGGGAAGATAATAAAATCTTTTTAATACCTTCCCCTTTTCAGTTTTAGTTAGCACCGGTTTGTCTGCCCATAATGCCTGATAAATAGATGTCAAGCGCTGTTGTCCGTCAAGCACTAAAAAATCTGGTTCCATAGTCGCCGTAGTTACACCTTCAAAAAGACGATATTTAAAACAAATATCTGGATTGCCATATTGCAACCTCATAATAGCTCCCATAGGATACCCTTGCGTCAAACTGGCAATAATGCCACGAATCCTGTTATCATCCCAGGTCCAGCTTCTCTGAAATTCCGGCAACTGCATATTACCATTTGCTACTTTTTGAAGTAATTCACTTAAATTTATGTCATTTGAACTTGGAGAAATAACCATTTTTTCATCCCTCAGCATAGTAATAGTATTAAAATCTTCATCAAATTCTTTTCACTTGTTATTCACATTAAAGATGTGTAAGCCAAATGTTTTATATTCACTGTCATCTTTATATAATCTCAGAAATATTGTTCGCCACTTAGTTTTTATTAACTCTAATAGGATATGCCATTGACAACATTCTTTCAATTATACCACCATCTGCTCCCCCGTCTCTGTATGCTGAGCGATAGTGACTATCCGATACAATTTATCCTTAAAATGACGCCATACTTCATTATGACGTGGCAATGCTCTTTCCATCATTAATCACATTCTAATTTGTAAAATATTCTACAATTGCCTTTAAAAATCCTTTATTTGCAGATTTTTACACATGAAATTACCTTTTATTTTCTACCTTTAGCACAATCTTATAATACCAGCTATCAGCAAAATTGGAAACTCTAAGCTGGTATAAAAATTCATCATTTCAGTGTTTCTACATTCCCAACCTATAAAAAAGGCTCGTCAAACTGAACATATCTACCCCAACCCACTATTTACGCACCTTCCAGCATTGATATGTTCCCCATTTCAGAGCCACATTGTCCCTACATACTCTACCCTGCCAATAGCGGTTCTACATACTCGACCCTAAAGCAAAAAATCAGCAGAGCAACATACTCTACTATCGCTTTTAGTATGTTGCCCCACTGAATTTTTATAATTTGCCGTCTTTTAAGCACAGCCATTCAGCTTGATTTTTCTATTCTAAAACCGCTCTAAAGCCTTATACTGCAAGGGTTTTCAGCCTTTTTCAACTCTGTTAATTAGTGCTACGCTTTCAGTGGTTCAGCGTTTCCGCTCTGTCCTTGCTCCGCTCGACAATCGCGGACGCCTATCACATGGTCAGTGCTAGCTGATTACTGCGGCGCTTTGCTTCTAGTAATCAGAGCCACTGACTCCACATGGCTAGAAGCACTGAACATATCCACTGGCTGTATTTTCTCAGCCTTATATCCATATTCCTCCAGGACATCAAGGTCGCGAGCTAAAGTTGCCGGATTACAGGATACATATACTATCCTTTCCGGCTTCATATCAGCAAAGGTTTTTAGCACTGCTTCTGTACAGCCTGCTCTTGGCGGGTCTACTACTACCACGTCTGCTCTTACGCCCTGCTTGTACAGCCTTGGTATTACCTGAGTGCAGTCGCCTACTATAAATTCAGCATTTCTGACGTTGTTTTCCCTGGCATTTTTCTTAGCATCAGCTATGGCTGGGCTGACTATTTCTACGCCGTATACCTTGTAAGCCTTTTGGGCCAGATATAGGCTTATGGTTCCCGTACCGCAATAGGCGTCTACCACTACCTCCTTGCCAGTGAGGCTGGCAAATTCCATAGCCTTATCATAAAGGACCTCCGCCTGCTTTGTGTTTACCTGGAAGAATGATCTGGCTGATACATTGAAGGATAGTGCTCCAAGTCTTGCTTTTATAGCAGGCCTTCCCCACAGCAGCTTGGTTTCTCTTCCCAGAATAACATTATTGCGATAGGTCTGAATATTCTGCTGCAGACTGACCATCCTAGGAAGGCGCTGCCTTAACAGCTTGATTATTTCTTTTTCATTTTTGAGTTCCTTAGTAGCCGTTACCAGGACTACCATCAGTTTTCCGCCCTCACCAGTACGAGCTACTACATGACGGATTACGCCCTTGTGGCTGTCCTCGTCATATACGGGGATGTGCAGCTTTTCTACTACCTCACGGACGGCATTTATTGCTTCGTTATTCAGCTTATCCTGAATAAGACAGTTGGATGCATCTATTATGCGATGGGTTCCCTTGGTAAAGCAGCCGATTATAGTCTTGCCTTTATCCCTTCCAACAGGGAAGGCTACCTTATTGCGGTAATTCCAAGGGTTTTCTGCACCAAGCACTGGCAGCACTGGCACATCCTTCTGATGGCCTATTCTCTCTACTGCATCCTGCACCTGCTGTCGCTTCACCTTGAGCTGTCCTTCGTAGGACATATGCTGAAGCTGGCATCCGCCGCACTCCTTATATATAGGGCAAGCTGGCTCCACTCTGTCTGGGCTGGCCTTTTCAACTGACAGCAGCTGTCCGGAGGCATAGCTTTTCTTTACCTCAATTATTTTTACTGTCACATCTTCCTCAGGCAAAGCACCTTCTACAAAGACAGTAAAGCCATTTATCCTGCCCACTCCTTCTGCATTTGAGCCCAAGGAGCTTATGGTAAGCGTATATTTCTTTCCTTTTTCTACGGGCATATTTGCCATAGCATTTTCTCCTATAAAATAAGGGGCCGCTTTAAGGCCCCTGTATAATCATATTATTCTCTTATGCCTTTCTGAACTTCACATTGAACAGAAGGTCTGCTGGCTTCTCAATAATAACCTGGGCACCATTTTCCTCCAGCTCAGGACGATCCCTGAAGCCCCACAGTACGCCCACAGGGAGCATACCAGCATTTACGGCTGTCTGCATATCTACGCCGCTATCGCCTACATAGGCAATCTTGCCTGGCTCAACGCCAAGCTTATCTGCTATGTAAAGAACATTAGCTGGATCAGGCTTTCTTGGATAGCCTTTCCTATCACCAATTACCATTTTGAAGGTATCCGGCTCAAAGAGAATGTTTATAATGGTCTGAGCAGCATCCATAGGCTTATTGGTGCATACCGCTACTGGAATTTCCTTGGCCTGCAGCTTTGTGAGGATTTCTCTGATGCCGACATAGGCACGAGTCTTATTGAGGACCCTGCCGCTATATATTTCGCGGAAACGCGCCAGCGCCTTTTCCACCTGCTCCGGATCTGCTGATTTATCCTCAGGCATAGCCCGCTCTACCAGCTTCCTTACTCCGTTTCCAACAAAATATTTATACTTATCAATAGTGTGCACCGGATAACCGAAAGCATTCATAACCTCATTGCAGCTGTCTGCCAGGTCTTCAAGGGAATTTATAAGCGTACCATCTAAATCAAATATTACTGCTTCGTAATACATTACTATCACCTTTCATGCTGGATGTAATTCATTTACCTATTTGTAATTCTACAAAAATAGAAAAAATCCTGCAAAAGGTATTGGCAGTATATTAATTTTGTCCATCCGCCTGCTTTAAAAGAACCAGCTCCGGCGGCATACCATCAAAATCTGGCTCATGGTGTTTTAAAATGATGACTGCTTCTTCCCCCATACCCATAGTCTCAAGCATTGCAGCTCCAATCATGGGATGATAATAATACCGATAGAATATGGAAGTCTTATCCTGCTGAGCTCTTTTCCTTGACCACTTTGGCCAGATACTTTTCCCCAGCACTGCCAGGCTTTTGTTAAATACTCCCATATCCGGTCCGCGGCCTATGTCATGCAACAAAGCACAACGGACCAGCAATGCGCGATCAGCTGTGCTATCTGTTTCTTCATAAAGTCTCAGGGCATCATGCATTACATTGATACAGTGACGCTGATCCGGGACAGTCATATTGCTGAAGGCCTTGAGGGCCTCCCCGGATATATATTTTTGTATCTCTGCAAGCTCAGCTGGCAAAGGCGCCTTTGCGGCAATCCCCCGCATAAATTGAGTAATTCTGTATAAAATCATCCGATATACAAAAGCTCCGCGTAGTCTGCATTTTCCTGATAGCTTCTGGCCTCAGCCTCCACGCAGGCTGCCATAGCAAGCCCAGCTGCCTTGCCAGCAGCTCTGAGCTCCTGAGCCTTGGCAATAGCTTCTTCCTGCTTGCCAGGTGCAAAAGCCACATAAACATCCTTGCCAGCCTTCGGCATAGACACTCCCTGACGATCAAGAGCCAGCATTATACGCTCTATACCTATAGCAAAGCCGGTTGCCGGGCAGGCACTGCCAAAATCATAAAGCATATTATCGTAGCGTCCGCCACCGCATAGCGGATAGCCAAGTCCTGGTGCATAGGCTTCAAATACCATACCGGTATAATATCCGAAATCACGGATTACACCTAAATCAAAGTTAACATATTCAGCCACCCCATAGGCCTCCAGGAGCTTATATATCTCGCTGAGATTATCAAGGGCATTCCTGCTCTGCTCATTGCCAGCCATTTCATAGGCTCTCTTTAACACGTCCTTGCTGCCATGAAGCATCGGAATTTCCTTTATCATGGATTTACAGCTATCTGAAAGCTCGCATTCATCTACGAGACGGTAGAGCTCTACCATATCTCTTTTCTCTATTGCATTCTTCAGCCTTGTCTGTTCCTTGCTGAGAAGGCAGCACTGCTGCATTATTCCATTAATAAACTCAACCTGTCCGAGACACACCTGAAAATCCTTCAGACCTGCCTCCTTCATAATGCTGATAGCAAGAGCAATGACCTCAGCATCTGCAGTAGCCTTTGCGCTTCCTACCAGCTCCACGCCAGCCTGATAGAACTCGCACTGGCGTCCAGTCTGGGTCTGCTCATAGCGGTATACACTGCTGATATAGGACAGCTTCAAAGGAAGCCTTGCGTCCTGCAGACGGCTGGCCAGTACCCTGGCAATTGGAGTGGTCATCTCATGCCTTAAGGCCAGAGTCCGGTTATTTCTGTCAAACAGCTTGAACATATGAGGCTCAAGGGCGCTTCCATTTCCCATGGTAAGGGTATCAAGATATTCTATAGTCGGAGTAACCACCTCATCATAGCCCCAGCTGGCAAAGGTATCAGCTATCCTTGACTCAATTGAGCGCTTCTTTGCAGCCTCTTCTGGAAGAAAGTCTCTGGTGCCATAAGGTATTTCCAAAACAAATTCCATTAAAAATCAATCTCCTATTACTTCTGTTCTTCCTTGCCCATGCGTGATAACACCACATTATATCCATCCGCGCCATAGTTAAGGCACCGCTTGACACGGCTGATGGTAGCTGTGCTGGCGCCTGTCCGCTCCACGATGGCATCATAAGTAAGCTTTTCCTTAAGCATCCTTGCTACCTCAAGTCTCTGAGACATGGCCTTCAGCTCGCTTATAGTGCATATATCCTCAAAAAACTGATAGCATTCTTCCACTGAATTGAGATGGAGTACGGCCTCACACAGCTGATCATTCAGCTCATCCCTCAGCTTTGGGTTTACCATAAATACACCGCCCGTTAAATAAATTTTTCAACGCTTTCATACTTTAGCTTGTGAAAATATTATAGCATAACAGCGTCTATAAATAAATACTTTGCCAAAATATTTATTGAAAGCAGGATATACTGGTGCTTTTAGAGAATTTTTAAAGAAATATTATTTTACCTTGAGGTGTATTATGCTGAAAATTGCTATGGCCCAGATGAAAATCGTTCCTGGGCATCCTGATAAAAATGCTGCCTCTATGCTTAAGATGATTTCTGAGGCCAAAGCCGAGGGTGCTGAGCTCATTATTTTTCCTGAAATGGCTATTCCTGGCTATCTCCTTGGTGATGTCTGGGAGCAGCCGGCATTTCTGCGTGACTGCGAGTCATATGCCGAGGATATAATCAGAGCCTCTGATGGCTGCTGCATTATATTCGGCAGTGTTGCGGTAGATTGGAGCAAAAAGAATAATGATGGCAGCCCTAGGAAGTATAACGCCTTATTTGGAGCTCAGAATGGCGAGGTCATAAAGCCTGAAGGCGCTGAATATCCTTTTGTAATAAAGACACTTATGCCGAATTATAGGGAATTTGATGATAGCCGCCACTTCTTCAGCATGTCTAAGCTTGCTCAGGAGCTTGGCAAAAAGCCTGAGGATATGATTGCACCAATACGCTTTGAAGCCTCTGGAAAAACCTATAGCCTGGGTGGCTTTCTTTGTGAAGATGGCTGGAGTGAGGACTATTGCCTGACACCTATTGAGATTCTCCATCAGAAGGGTGCTGATTTCCTGGTAAACATCTCCTCCTCCCCATATACCTACGGAAAGAACGGCAAGCGTCACAGGGTATTTGCAGCTCAGGCCAAGAAGTATTCCTCCCCGCTTTTCTATGTAAACAATGTCGGTCTTCAGAACAACGGCAAAACTGTGTATACATTTGATGGATCTTCCACTGTTTATTCAGCTGCTGGCCATCTTGTAGACTGCTGCCAGAAATATACAGAAGAGCTTCATTATCTTGTGCTGGAGGAAATTAACCAGCTTCCAGCAACTCAGCGTGACAGAAATACAGAAATCGGCCATATCTATAAGGCTCTTTCTTATGGTGTCAAGAATTTCCTGGCTGATATAGGCATGGAAAAGGTGGTTATCGGCATTTCTGGCGGCATTGATTCTGCTGTGGCAGCTGCACTTTATACCAGCGTACTTGGACCAGAGAATATACTGCTGGTAAATATGCCTAGCATTTTCAATTCTGCGACCACCAAGGGTCTAGCTCAGAGGCTGGCTGAAAATCTTGGCTGCCATTATGCTATCCTGCCAATACAGGAGTCTGTTGACCATACTATAGCCCAGCTGGAAAACACTCCAGTTACGTTCCTTAAGGATGGTACCAGCTCCAATCTCAAGGTATCCTCCTTTGTGGCGGAAAACATCCAGGCCAGGGACCGCAGTGCCAGAATCCTTGCAGGAGCTGCTGCTGCCTTTGGCGGTGGCTTTACCTGCAATGCCAACAAGGCAGAGATCACCGTCGGATACTCTACCCTGTATGGCGATCAGTCTGGCTTCTTATGTGCTCTGGCAGATCTTTGGAAGCATCAGGTTTATGATCTGGCCAGATACCTAAATACAGAGGTATTCGGACGTGAGGTTGTACCACAGGGCACCATGGATATTGTTCCTGTTGCTGAGCTTTCCAATGCCCAGTGTGTTGACGAGGGCAAAGGCGATCCTATTAAGTATCCTTATCATGATTATCTTTTCAGAAGCTTTGTAGAAAGCTGGAACAAGTCTGCTCCTGAGGATATCCTTACCTGGTACCGGGATGGTATTCTGGAAGAGAAAATTGGCTGTGAAAAGGGACTGGCCGCAAAATACTTTACTTCTCCAGCAGAATTTATAGAGGATCTGGAGCGCTGGTGGCGTCAGTTTAACGGAATGGCCATCGCCAAGCGTATACAGGCTCCACCAATCATTGCTGTCAGCCGAAGGGCTTATGGCTTTGACCATCGCGAGGCTCAGAATGGCATTTATTACACTAGAAGATATCTTGAATTGAAGCGCGAGCTCTTAGGGGAATAAGCTTATCAGGCAAAGAAACCGTAGGGGGCGCTGTTCATGCGCAATATAAAACTCCGTCCCGCGGAGCTTACCTGGCAAAGAAACCGTAGGGGGCGCTGTTCATGCGCAATATAAAACTCCGTCCCGCG
>CAMCDL010000062.1 GCA_945873565.1 uncultured Selenomonadaceae bacterium
CCTTAATGGCCGCAGGAGAAGAACCACCGGCTATGCCGGTGGGTTCCTTTTTTATCGCTTTTATGCTATAATTTAATGGACTATGAATGTGATTGAAAGCAGGAGGGAAAGGATGCCTAAGATAATGTTTTCAGCAGGGGAACCATCAGGTGACCTTCACGGCGAAAGTCTGGCAAGGGCCGTGCTTAAGCAGTGCCCAGAGGCTGAGCTCATCGGCTTTGGAGGCTCTAAAATGGCTGCAGCTGGTGTAAGGCTGTGGGCAGATATGCGAGAGTATACAGTTATGGGTGTCCTGGAGGTACTGAAGAACCTGGGCAGAATAAAAGCCTTGCTGGACGGTCTTACAAGATTTATGGAAAAGGAACGTCCTGATATTCTGGTGCTGATAGATTATCCTGACTTTAACTGGCGGCTGGCAGCCAGGGCGAAGGCTTTGGGAATACCAGTGTTTTCGTATATTCCGCCATCAGCCTGGGCCTGGAGAAAGGGCAGGGCTAAAAAATGTGCAGCACTGGCAGATGAGCTTGCGGCCATCTTCCCATTTGAGCTTCCTGTATATCAGAAGGCTGGGGCGAATATTACCTTTCAGGGAAACCCGCTTATTGACACAGTCAAGCCTTCTATGAGCCGGAAGGAAGCTCTAAGATATTTTTGTGTTGCCGAGGATACTATACCTGCTGTGCTTCTTCCAGGAAGCCGCAAGCAGGAAATAAAGATGCTTTATCCTGTGATGCTGGATGCGGCAAAGCGGCTGAAGGAAGATAACCCGAGTATAGAGTTTTTTCTGCCAGTTGCGCCAGGTATTGACCGCCGCCATTTGGAAGCTCTGGCTGCGGAGAGAGGGGTTAAGCTTCATTTCACTGAGGACAAGAGCTATGATCTTATGAGCATTGCTCATTTTGCAATAGCAACGTCGGGAACTGTTATTATGGAGGCAGCTATTCTGGGGCTTCCGTGTGTGGTACTGTACCGCATGGCTAAGCTGAATTATTTTATTGGCAAGCTGCTGGTGGATATAACCTTCTTCAGCCTGCCTAATATTCTGGCTGGACGCAGCATTCAGCCAGAGCTGCTGCAGGATGACGTAAATTGTGAACGTATTTTTTCTGAGTGCAAGAGGTTTTATTCTGAGGATGGCTATCATGATATGGTTCAGGAAGGACTGGCAGAGGCAGTGGCTATGCTAGGAGAGCCAGGTGCCGCTGACCGTGTAGCTGGCAGGATATTGAATGCAGCACGTATATATGGGAGTCCGGCAAAAGGGCTGGGGGATATAAATGAGTAATTATAAGCGCCTGATATGGTATATAAAGCCTTATATAAATAGATTGTGTATTGCTGTCGTGTGCATGGTAGTTGCAGCAGGCTGTAATCTTTATGTTCCATGGATTATTAAAGATATGATTGATAAGGTGCTCATGGAAAAGGATATGGAGCTGCTTAATCTTATCTGTGTGGGAATAATAGTAGTGTTCCTTGTCAGAGGAATATTCTATTATGCGCAGAATTATCTGATATCCTTTGTGGGGCAGCGGGTAATAATTGATGTGCGCCAGCAGCTTTTTGAAAAATTTCAGCGTACCTCGGTATCATATTATGATAAGAATCAGACTGGTGCCATAATGAGCTATGTTACCAATGATGTTGGTGCAATGCAGGCAGCAGTTATTGACAATATGGTAGAAATGGTAACTGAGGGGTCTATTCTAATCGGTTCAGTAGCGATGATGTTCTATCTGGACTGGAAGCTGACTCTGCTTACATTTATTATCGTTCCGCTGGTCGGCTATGCTATGAATATTTTTGGAAGGAAGATGAAGAGTTCAGGTACCCTTATTCAGGAGCGCATTTCCGATGTTACCTCCATTCTGCAGGAAACCTTATCAGCAGCCAGGGTAATCAAGTCCTTTGTCCGTGAAGACTTTGAGATTAAACGTTTTGATAAGGCTAATTATCTTAGCTTCCGGGCTAATATGAAAAACGTTCAGGTGGCTAGCATGCTTACACCGGTTGTTGAAACCACTGCAGCTATGGCAGTAGCATGCATACTATGGGTAGGCGGTTATGAGGTAGTAAATGGCGTAATGACAGCTGGTGCACTGGTGGCCTTTCTGACCTATGCTATTAACCTGGCTAATCCGGTAAAGCGACTGAGCCGTGTGTATGGAAATATACAGAAGGCAATGGCTTCCGCGGATCGTGTGTTTGAGGTTCTTGATATGGATGAGGGCCTATACGATAAGGATGATGCTGTAAAGATGCCGCCTATAAAAGGCCAGATAAAGCTGGATAATGTTACCTTTGGCTATATTGAGGGAGAAAATGCCCTGGAGAATATTTCTTTGGAGGTAAAGCCGGGACAGATGGTAGCTCTGGTGGGACCTTCTGGAAGCGGAAAGTCTACCATTGCTAATCTGGTGCCTAGGTTCTATGATGTAAATTCTGGCTCGGTAACCATAGATGGCATTGATATACGAGATGTAACTATGGCTTCCCTTAGAGAACAGGTAGGTCTTGTTCCGCAGGAAACCATGCTGTTCAGTAATACAGTAATGGAAAATATCCGCTATGGCCGTCTTGAGGCAACTGATGATGAAGTTATCGCAGCTGCCAGGGCAGCTAATGCAGATGATTTTATAAATGGCCTGCCAGACAAATATCAGACAAGGCTGGGTGAACGCGGTGCAAATCTTTCAGGAGGACAGCGCCAGCGTATTGCTATAGCCAGGGCTATTCTTAA
Organism: uncultured Selenomonadaceae bacterium; assembly: GCA_945873565.1. Taxonomy (GTDB): domain Bacteria; phylum Bacillota; class Negativicutes; order Selenomonadales; family Selenomonadaceae; genus CAMCDL01. The sequence continues at coordinate 2,741 of CAMCDL010000062.1, forward strand.
GGACCCTCAGATATTGATACTTGATGAGGCAACCTCTGCTCTGGATACTGAGAGTGAGAAAATTGTTCAGGAGGCACTGGATAAGCTGATGATAGGCAGGACCTCCATTGTTATTGCTCACCGCCTGTCAACCATTCTTAAGGCTGACCAGATATTTGTGGTTGAGGCTGGCCATCTTCGTGAGCAGGGAACTCATGAGGAGCTCCTTGCAAAGAAGGGGCTTTATAAGACACTGTATGATATACAGTTTGATAAGAGCGCTGAAAGCTGAGTTTTTTAGGTGAGAGTATGCGTTTAATTTATAATATTGCAGCAGTGCTGGCAGTAATTCTTATGGTACCGGCCTTTTTCATTAGAGGTATTCGCGAGCAGGGCTTTGTGGAGAGAATAAAGCAGCAGCTGGGCTTTTTGCCTAAGGCGGATATTGATCGGGTAGCCAGAAAAAACTGTATATGGATTCATGCGGCATCAGTTGGTGAGATAGTGGCAGCCAGCCCTATTATAAAAGAGATTCACAGGGAGCTGCCTAAAAGCCCTATTCTTGTGACCGTGTTTACCAATAACGGCTATGCTATGGCAAAGCGCATAATCAAGGATGCGGACAGTATCATTTATATGCCATTTGATCTGCCGTGGATTACACCTAGGCTTATGTATAGGCTGAGACCTAGAATATTTATGCCTGTAGAAACTGAGCTTTGGCCTAATCTGCTGCAGGCAGCCAGGAATTTAGAGATTCCGGTAATGATGGTAAATGGACGTATCAGTGAAAAAAGTGTTAAGAGCTATCGCTACCTTGGTTCACTGTGGGATTCTATGCGTGACAGCATAACCCGTTTTGCTATGCAGTCCCCTATCGATATGGAGTATATTCTGAGGCTTGGGGCAAATCCTCAGCTGGTTTCTGTAACTGGTAATACCAAATATGACCAGACCTATACCAATGTTACTGCTGAAGAAAAGCAGGAGCTTATTTCATCTATGGGGCTGACAGATAATGAGGGAGTTTTTCTGGCTGGAAGTACTCATCCAGGAGAGGAAGAGCTTGTTCTGGAGGCCTTTGACAGAGTTCGGGAGAAGCTGCCCGGTGCTAAGCTGATAATTGCTCCAAGAGCGATCCTGAGAGCTGGGCAGATTGCGGAGATGTGTTCAAAGCATGGCTTTTCTGCAAGAACCCGTACTGAGCTTAATGAAAAGCCGGAGAGTGGGCATGATGTGGTAATTCTCAATACCATAGGTGAGCTGGGGAAGGTATATAGCATAGGTGATGTTATATATGTAGGTGGCAGTCTTATTCCTCATGGTGGTCATAACATTCTTGAGCCAGCGGCGCATGGCAAGGCCATTATAACTGGCTGCAATATGTTTAATTTCAAGGAAACTCATGCACTTTTCAGCAGCAGGTCTGCTGTTATTACAGTTAACGATGGCGCTGGTCTCACTGAGGCTGCAGTAAGGCTGTTTGATGATAAGCTGGAACGTCAGCGTATGGAACAGGCTACCCTTGATATCTGTAATGAAAATCGTGGTGCTGCAAGGCGTACGGCCGTGATGGTGCGTGAGCTTCTTGAATGTACCGAGAAGGATATCGGTGTACGGGCAACAGAGCGTATAGAAAATTTCCAGACCTACTTCTATCACATGATAAATGGCCAGAAAAAGCATAGCCCTATTGAAAAGGCTTTCATAAATCTGCTGCAGGTTTTCTCCTACGTATATGGAGGACTGGTAAAACTGAAGCTGGCAGGCTATAGGGTAGGACTTTTTAAGCAAAAGAAGCTGGATTGCTTTGTTATAAGCCTTGGTAATATTACTGTGGGCGGAACAGGAAAGACGCCAACTGCCTACCAGCTGGCGACCTATATCCGCGATCTCGGTTACAAGGTTGTAATATTGAATCGCGGCTATCGCAGCAAATGGCATGGCGAGGTAGGCGTTGTATCTGATGGCCATGAGCTTAAGATGGATGCGTCATATGCAGGCGATGAGGCCTTCATGCTGGCAAAGCATCTACCCAAAATTCCTGTGCTGATAGGCCCAGAGCGTGCTATTTCAGGCCAGTATGCAATTGATAATTATGATGCTGAGGTGGCTATTCTGGATGATGGCTTCCAGCATTGGCAGCTGCAGCGTGATTTGGACATTGTCCTGGTGGATGCGGTGAATGTGTTTGGCAATGGCTATATGCTGCCACGCGGTACGCTGAGAGAGCCTATGTCTCATCTGGCAAGAGCGGATGTTTTTCTCTTGACCAAGGTGGATCAGGCTGCTGATGGCTCCTGCCAGTATATCAAGGATACAATAAGCAGGTATAATGATGAGGCCCTTCTGCTGGATAGCGTGCATCAGCCGAAATCCTTTATTAGACTGGAGGAATGGGCAGATAATATTGCCGGCGAGGGCGTTCCAGTATCGTTTATGTCGGGAAAGCGGGTAATGGCAGTTTCTGCTATAGGCAATCCAGCTTCCTTTGAGCATACCATCGGAAGTACAGGTGCTGAGATTATCGAAAGCCTGCGCTTTCCAGATCATCATGATTTTACTGCTGATGAATTCTCAGATATTATTTCTCAGGCGGCAAAGAATGATGTTGAGGCTATTATCATTACTGAAAAGGACGCAGTAAAGGTTCCTGATCTGACTAATGTCAAGCAGGAGCTGCAGGCTGTGGTTCCAATATATGTCATCACGATAACGGTCAAGTTCCTGCAGGGTGAGGAAGCTTTTAAGAAGCTTATTGCTGATAGGATCAGAGACCATGTCAGAAAGGGATGATTTCGTGAAAACTTTGTGTGTAATTCCAGCAAGATTTGCTTCAACCAGGCTCCCAGGCAAGCCATTGGCTGATATTGCCGGCAAGCCTATGATAAGCAGGGTTTATGCAAGAGCTGCCAAGGCTAAGCTGGTAAGTGATGTAATAGCTGCTGTAGATGACCAGCGCGTATTTGATGCGGTGGTTGAAAATGGCGGCAAGGCCATGATGACCAGAAAGGACCATGCCACCGGAACTGACCGTCTGGCAGAGGTGGCAGAAGCTCATCCGGAAGCAGAACTGATTATAAATGTCCAGGGTGATGAGCCGTTGATTGATCCAGAGATTATTGATGCTCTGGCAGCTGTATTTGAGGAGGATGCTGAGCTTCAGATGGCTACAGTAAAGTCTCCTATGCAGGATGAAGCGGAAATGAAGAATCCGAATAATGTCAAAGTGGTTTGTGATAATAAGGGATATGCCTTGTATTTTTCCCGCTCTCTGATGCCATATCCTAGAGAGAAAACTGGGGCGGCAGTATACAAGCATATCGGTATTTATGCCTACAAACGGGATTTTCTGCTGAATTATGCAAAAATGGAGCCGACTATTCTGGAGAAGACCGAGTCTCTTGAACAGCTTAGAGCACTGGAAAATGGCTATCGCATAAAGGTTATAGAAACTAGCCAGACCTTTGTAGGGGTTGATACTCCAGAGGATTTGGCTAAGGTAAATGATATTTATATGAATAATATGAGTATATAAAGGTGGAATGTAGTTATGAATATCGTAAAAGTTGGACAGTATGTCGCTGGTAATGGTAACCCTCTGATGCTGCTGGCGGGACCTTGCGTTCTTGAGGGAATGGATCGCTGCTTAAAAATCGGACGTACAATAAAGGATATTACCCAGCGTTTAGGTATACCTTATGTATTCAAGGCTTCATTCGATAAGGCAAACCGTTCTTCCTTTAATGGTTTCCGCGGACCTGGTCTGGAAAAGGGCCTTGAGATGCTGCAGGCTATCAAGGATGAGCTTAATGTACCAATTGTTACTGATGTACATACGGAGGAGCAGGTAATACCTGCAGCTAAGGTAGCAGATATTATTCAGATTCCAGCTTTTCTATGCCGTCAGACTGATCTCTTGTATGCTGCAGCTCAGAGCGGTGCTGTGGTAAATGTCAAGAAGGGCCAGTTTATGGCTCCTGGCGATATGCGTAATGTTGTTGATAAGCTCCATGAGGGAGGCTGTAATCAGATTATGCTTACTGAGCGTGGAGCAACCTTTGGTTATAACAACCTGGTAGTTGATATGAGGTCCTTCCCTATTATGCGTTCCTTTGGCTATCCAGTAATTTTTGATGGTACTCATAGCGTTCAGCTTCCTGGCGGTGGCGGTACCTGCTCTGCAGGTAACCGAGAGTATGTGCCAAACCTGGTACGAGCAGCTGTTGGTGCAGGAGTAGATGGCCTCTTTATGGAGGTTCATGACAATCCTGAGGAGGCTCTTTGCGACGGTCCTAATATGGTTTATCTGGATAAGCTGGAGGATCTTCTGAAGGATGCAATCGCAATTCATGAGATAGTTCGCGGACATTTGAAGTAATCGGAGAGGAAAAATGATAAAGCAAGCGGCAATTCGTACTCTGAAAATGGAAATTGAGGCTGTTGAGAAGCTTATCGGCCGTATAGATGATGAATTTGAGGCAGCGGTTAAATGTATTCTGACATGCAATGCAAGGGTTATTGTAACTGGTATGGGCAAGTCTGGCCATATTGGAAGGAAAATTGCGGCAAGCCTTGCCAGCACAGGTACACCAGCCTTTTTCATGCATCCGGCAGAAGCCTTTCATGGAGATCTGGGCATGGTAACTGACCAAGATGTTGTAATTGCTATATCAAATAGCGGAAATAGCTCTGAGGTAGTAAATATATTGCCTATAATTAAGCGCATAGGTGCAAAGATTATCGCTATGAGCGGCAAGCGGGAATCACCTCTGGGGATGAATTCTGACTTCTTCATAGATATTGGTGTAGAAAAGGAGGCCTGTCCTCTCGACCTGGCACCAACCTCCAGTACTACAGCCACTCTGGCTATGGGGGATGCTATTACTGTGGCGCTGATGGAGGAAAAGAATTTTACTAAGCAGGACTTTGCTCTGTTTCATCCAGGCGGGGCCCTTGGAAGGCGTCTGCTTCTGACTGTAAGAAATGTAATGCATAGCGGTGAGGATAATCCTGTAATTCATTACAGCAAGACAGCTAAGGAAGCACTGTTCATGATGACTGACAAGGGGCTCGGTGCAACCTCTGTGGTAGATGATGATGGTGTTTTTATTGGTCTGGTAACTGATGGCGATATAAGACGCTGGCTAGCTAAGGGGAGCAGCTTCCTGGATAAATCTGTGGAAAGCCTGATGACCAGAAATCCTGAGACGATTTCCCCTGACAGGATGGCAGCAGAGGCTCTTAGCCAGATGGACAAGCATCAACCAAGGCCAATTACAGTGCTGCCTGTTGTGGATAAGGATAAAAAACCGGTCGGTATAGTACATCTTACTGACCTTTTACGGCAAGGTGTGGTATAATGAAAGTTGCTGAGGAAGCTGCAAGCAAGGCTAGCAGCATACGGCTTGTAATTTTTGACGTTGATGGTACCTTGACTGATGGCAAGATATATATGGGAGCTCAGGGTGAGCTGATGAAGGCCTTTAGTGCAAGGGATGGTATGGGTATTACCTTAGCGCATAAATCAGGACTTAAGACCGCCATTATTACTGGGCGAAGCTCTGAAATAGTTGCCAGCCGTGCTAGGGAGCTGAAAATATCAGCTGTATGGCAGGGGGCATCCGATAAGCGTTCCGCTTATGAGGAGGCTAAGGCACTTTTTCAGGTGACAGATGCAGAGATTGCGTATGTTGGGGATGACCTGAATGATCTGCCACTGCTTAGTCAGGCTGGGCTTGCCTGTGCTGTGGGTGATGCCATGCCAGAAGTTAAGCAGCTCTGCAGTCTTGTGGCAGAAAATTATGGCGGCAATGGAGCAGTTCGGGAAATTCTGGAGTATATAATAAAGAGGCAGGGAAAGTGGGATGAGGCTATAGCGGCGTTTTCTGCTAATCCTGCTGTTGTGGATGTAGCACAGTAATATATGCATTGTGGAGAGATTTTATGGTTTACAATGTTTTAATGCTGATGAGCAGAGTATGCTGCCTGCTGCCCCATAGAGCATTGCTGAAGCTGGGCAAATGGTTGGGAATTCTGTATTTTCTTCTGATAAAGAAGCAGCGCAGGCTGGCTATCAAGCATATGATGCTTAGCCTTAAAATAGAAGAAGATGAGGCAAAGAAGCTGGTAAGGAAGTCCTTTATAAACATGGGTCGGAACTTTTTTGAGGTTCTTTATATGCCAGCACTTAATAAAAAGAATTTTACTAAGTACATTGAAATAGATCACCTGGAGAGAATGAAGGATGCGCTGGCTGAAAAACATGGTGTGGTAGTTCTTACTGGTCATGTGGGCAATTGGGAGTGGCTTTCATCATCCTTTACTATGAATGACCTGCCGGTAACAGCTATTGCTAAGCCGCAGCCTAATATGGATTACACAAATGCCTTAAATGATCTTAGGGCTACCAATAACGTAGAAATATTCTCAAGCGGTGGCAGTGAGCTGCTGTCAGCTGCCAAAGCACTGAAAAAGGGAAAAATACTGGGATTCCTTCAGGATCAGGATGGTGGACCTGGCGGAGCCTTTATTGATTTTCTTGGTCGCCCAGCATCAACTCCTATGGGAGCGGCAGTGTTTGCCAAGAAGTTTAATTCACCAATTTTACCGTGCTTCATTCTCAGAAAGCCTGATGGTACTCACAAGGTAATCATCAAAGAAGTGCTGAGATATGAAGATACTGGTGATTCTGACAAGGATCTTTATAATCTCACCTACAAGATGTCAAAGATTCTGGAGCAGGTGATACTTGAAAATCCAACTCAGTGGCTGTGGTTCCAGAAACGCTGGAATACGACTGTAGAACAGCAAAAGCAGAAGCGTCATATTGTGAAGACTGAGGTGAAGGGATAGCATGAATAAAAAAGTGAAGACTTTGGCAGGAGCAGCTGTGGCAGCCGTGGTTCTGCTTGTTGTATGGACGGTGACAACATTGCCGGATGTACCTGACGAAAATGCTCAGCAGCCCCGTCGGGTAATGTCATATAATAATAACAAAATTTTTGAAACTAAGAATGATAAGGTATCCTGGGAGCTTACTGCTGATTCAATAGAAATGGATGCTGATTCCCAGGATGCCTCTATGACCAATGTAAAATGTGTCTTTTACGCAGAGGACGGAAGGGTGCTTACCCTTGTCGGTGATAAGGGCGTTTATTCTGATAAGACCAAGCGTATTACCATGGAAGGTAATATTAAGGCCGATAGCACAGACGGCTCGCATATGAGATGTGAAAAAGCAGAATATGCTTCCGAGGATGAGATTCTTAAGCTGATTGGCAATGCGCAGCTGGAAAGCGAGTCAGATAAGCTTAAGGCTAGCGGTGATGTGCTGGAAAGCTCTGATGGCTTCAGCAGGTTTAAGGCAACAGGCAAGGCCCATGTTGAGAAGGGGAAATAATGATGAGAAAATTAAATTTAGGCAAGACAATAATTGTTACTGGTCTTATCAGCATGATGGCTATGGGTACAATTTATGCTGCAGAGGAAAAGGCTGCTTCATCCTTGGATGGTGATGAGGTTACCTATGATATGAAAACCGGTGAAATGGAAGCAAAGGGTCATGTGCTTCTGACTCATGGCGATTCCAGAGCAACTGGAGATGTAGCAACCTTCAATACCAAGACTAAGGCTGGCACTATCAGGGGGAATGTTCTGGCAATTAGCGGTGATATGCGTCTTACAGCTGATGTTTGCACAAGCGATGGTAATGAACATATGGTGGCTGAGGGCAATGTACATGCCACTAAGGCTGATAAGACCTATTCAGGTCCAAGGGTTGACTATTATCAGTCTGATAGCTATATCCTTATGGACCAGGGCGGTGAGATTACATCCACCTCTGGTGATGTTTTCCGCGCTGATCGCATGGAGGGCTGGTCTGATAAGAATATTGCCAAGGGTGTGGGCAATGCCTATGTAAAGTCTCCTAGCCAGGATCTTGAGGCTGGCGGCGATGTAGTTGACTATTATGGCAAGGTGAAGGGCTCCGATGAGCCTGGCAAGGCAATCCTTACTGGAAATGCCTGGGCATATCAGGACAATAATACCTTAAAAAGTGAAAAGCTGACCATCATTCTGTCTGATGAGGGTGAAGCTCAGGTTGGAGAATAATCGGGGGAATCGATTTGTATATTGAAGCTAAAAACCTGGTCAAGGCATTTAAGGAGCGCCGGGTAGTAGATGAGGTATCCCTGAGGGTTGAAAAGGGTGAGATTGTAGGTTTGCTGGGACCTAATGGTGCCGGTAAAACTACAACCTTCTATATGATCTGTCTCTTATACACATCTGACGCTGCCGACGATATGCAGTGTGT
>CAMCDL010000063.1 GCA_945873565.1 uncultured Selenomonadaceae bacterium
AAAAAAGAAATAAGGTGGGTATGCTCTAAAAGCTCTTTTTATCAGCGTAAGTTTCCACAGGCCAAGGTGGGTGTTCCCGATATAAAAGCGCTTTCTGATATTGAGAAGCTGCCGATGACCACAAAAGCTGAACTGGCTTCAGTATCGGCCCATGAGCTTTTGACTCTGCCCCTTAGCGGAATCCTTCGAATTTCCAAGCATGGAAGCCTGGCTCGTTATACCCACATGTATACTGGTCAGGATGTAGCTAAAAATGTGGAAATGCTGACCCGTATATTGGTGGCTCATGGAATAACTAATGCTTCGACAGTAGGCGTTTTGTGGGATATGTCTGATAGCCGTATCCTGGATGTTCAGTGTGCACTTGAGTTTATCGGGGCTGGCGTACTGCTTCTTGGCGACGATTATGACCGTGCTGATTCACTTCTCAGAGAATTTAAGATGGATGCTCTTATAAGTGATTTCAGGCAGGTTACTCAGCTTATAGTACATCTTCAGGCTCAGGAAAATGTTGATGGGATGATTGGTGCTGTAGTTGATGAGCTGAATACTGCAGATGATTTCAAGGTTCCGCTGGTCCTGTGCTTTGAGGAGAATATGCATAATCCTATGCGCGGCTATATCGAGCGTCGCCTGGGGGCTAAGGTATACAGCATTTTCAGCTCTCCTGAGCTCGGCTGTGCTGGTGCTATGTTCCCGTGCCGTGAAAGCTCTGGCCTTCATGTTATGGAGGATTATTATTATCCAGAGATTATTGAGTATGGTGGGGACAAGGTTATTCGGGAGGCTGGCGTTGTTGGTGAGCTGGTGCTTACTACTCTGGCAACTGAGGCTATGCCTATTATCCGTTACAGGACAGGGCAGACTGCTATGTGGATAGATGATTCGTGTGCCTGCGGAAGGAGCCTGCGACGAATTGCAACGCCAACTGAATATTATGCATCATTTTAGAGGCTGGATTCAGCCTCTTTTTTGATACATAAATTAACCAATATTTAAACAAGGCGTTTTTATGCTGGTTGCATTTGTTTTTGATGGCATATATACTCAGAATTAACAAAATTTTGAATGGAGCGATACAGATGGTGGAATTGATTGAGTACATAATAGGCCGGGCAGGTGCTGGCAAGACCACATACTGTCTTGAAGGAATCAGGCAGAGACTGGCAGCAGGCTTTGAAGCTCCTATGCAGATAATGCTTGTTCCTGAGCATATGACCTTTGGGATGGAAAGACGGCTGGCTTCTGTGATGCCAGCTGGTGCTTATATGAATTGCCAGATTTACGGTTTCAGGCGCTTTGCTCAGCAGGTGCTTTCAGATACTGGTGGCAATCTGGAGCCTGGTATTACAGAGCTGGGACGTCAGCTGATGCTAAAAAGCATTCTGACCACCGAAAAGGATAATCTTAAATATTTCGTAAAGGCTGCCAGCAAGCGCGGCTTCAGTGAAGCGGCAGTTCAGATGATAGATGAGCTGAAAAGCTACCGAATAACTCCTGCAGACCTTAAGTCTGTTACAGATAATCTTAATGAAAAGGACAGTACAAGCAATGAGACATTGCTTAACAAGCTTCATGACCTGGCACTGATTTATGAGAGACTTCAGGATAAAATGGAAGGCTGCCATAAGAAGGACCGCAGTGACCTTCTTGATACCCTTATGGAAAGAATGACAGATGCGGAGCTTTTTAAAGATGCAGAAATATGGCTGGATGGTTTTCTGTTTCTTAATCCTCAGGAGCTGCAGCTGGTGGAGCGTCTTATGGGGCTGTGCCGGGGAATGCATATTTCTCTGCCTATGGATGTAAATGAAGCTGGTTCCTGGAAGCTACGTGAAAACCTTCAGGAGACAGGTACTTTTTTCCGTGCCTATAAAACGATGCAGCGCATTGATGCAATAGCTGAGCGGGCTGGTGCCCCAAAACCGCTGCTACGTGCTTTGAAAAAGCCTTTTCGCTACGGCAGAAATGAGGGACTGGCCGCCATTGAAGGCCTCATGTCAGGCCATAGGCCTGTAGCAGTTTCCAATAAAGGTGAGGATTTCAGACTGGTGGAGACTGCCAATTGCCGTCTGGAGGCAGAGATGGCCGCTGGTGATATTGTCAGACTTGTACGTAAGCGTGGCTACAATTGGAGTGATATAGGAATTCTCATTCGTGATCAGCAGAGCTACGGGGCAATGCTGCCAGTTGTGCTGGAGAATTATGGCATACCTTTCTATATGGATAGCAAACGCTCCTGCGCTAATCACCCTATGGCGGAGCTTATCCGTTCTGCCTTGAGAACAGTAGTGTCAGGCTGGCGTTATGATGATGTTTTCCGTTGCTTTAAGACGGGACTGTTTTCTATGCCTCAAGAGGCTATTGACCGGCTGGAAAATTATGTCCTGGAATTTAATATTAAGGGCTCAGACTGGTATCCGTCCTTTGATGAGAAGGGAAACAGGCTAGGCTGGAGCTTTTTCCGTAAGTGGTCCCTGGATGATGAGGCTCCCGACGACAAGGTATCAGAGCGCCTGGAGGGATTGAACCAGATAAGATATAGGCTGTCAGAGCCTTTGCTTAAATTTCATCAGCGGCTGGCAAGGGTAAAGTGGGAGCTGGTTCCTGGGGAGGAGCCTCCGGTAAGGGCTGAATCAGCTAGAGATATTTCAGCTGCCATATATCAGCTGTTAGAGAACATTGAGGTACGACAGAGGCTGACTGAATGGATTAATGAGGCTGAGAATCGGGCGTCAGCTGGCGGACAAAATGAGTCTAGCAAGTATCTGGCTGAGGCCAAGGAGCATCAGAAGGTCTGGAAGGACATAATGATTCTTCTTGACCAGATGGCAGAAATATGTGGTGATGAGCATATCAGTGTTAAAGAGTATCTGGAGCTTCTGGAGGATGGGCTTGACTCTCTAAAGATGAGCTTTATACCTCCAGGTATTGACTATGTTACTGTGGCTTCCTTTGAACAGAATTCTCTGGATAATATAAAGGCTATCTATGTGCTGGGGGCTAATGAGGGGGTTATGCCCAAGCGCGTTAAGGAAAACGCAATCCTTAGTGATACAGAGCGTAGTGCTGTGAATGCTGGCCTTAAGAATTCTGGGACTGACAAGGGGCTGATGCTTATTGGACAGGACGCAGGCTTTAATGAGCGATATCTGCTATATAGGGGCTTTACTCAGTCAAGTGAATATCTTTGGGTATCCTATTCTCTGGCTGATGCCGATGGCAAGGGACTTAAGCCAAGCAGTCTCGTAGCAAGGCTAAGGGGGCTGAAGGCTGGCGAGGAGCTTTTTGTTCCAGTTGAGACCTTTGATGATGATAATGTTAGTATCAATGAGCTTAAGCTGGCTTCAAGCCGTCAGGCTGTATCAGAGCTGGCTAATGCTCTGCGCTTTTATCGGGATAAGGCTGATGCAGGCAGGACCCTCAGTCCTATGTGGCGGCTTCTTTACAATTGGGCAAGGGAGCAGGATGACCTTAAGCAGGCCATTGGCATGGTAAGGTCAGGTCTTTTTCATAGATTTAATTCAGATAAATTATCTGAGACGCTGGCTAAGGGGCTTTATGCTCCAAAGGGTATAATTCGTGGCAGTGTATCCAGGCTTGAGCAGTTCAATCGTTGTCCATTCAGTTATTTTGCCAAGTATGGATTAAAGCTTGAAGAACGCAGAATACAGCATTTCCAGAGCATGGATCTTGGGACACTTATTCATGCCGTTTTGGAAAAATATGGTATGGAGGATTTGCCAGCGGATGCTTCCGAGCAGGAACGGCAGGAGGCTATGAGAAAAAAATGGGATGTATATGATGCTGACCGTTGCGATCGTCTGGTTGATAAGCTGGCCAAGGGCATACATAACAGTATGATGTTTTCCTCCAAGAAGTATATGGCGCAGCTTAAGCGTATTAAACGTACAATACGTTTTACAATAAAGAGACTTTGTGATTTTTACCAGAATAACAGCTTTGTTCAGGAATATGCAGAGCTTTCCTTTGGTAAGAAGGGGGAATATATACCAAGCTTCCAGCTGAGGAATGGCTGTCGTTTAGAGCTGGTGGGAGTAATTGATAGAGTAGATATTCATGATCAGCGTTTTATGGTTATTGACTACAAGACAGGTTCAGCAAGCATCAGCATGTCTGAAGTTTACGACGGTCAGAAGCTGCAGCTCCTGACCTATATGCTTGTAGCAAAAGAGCTCCTTGAGGGCAAGCTTCCAGCGGCAATGATGTACTGGTTTGCCAAGCGGACTGTTATTTCTGTAAATACTACTGCTGAGCTTAGCAGTCAGGATATCCAGAAAAAAATTGACAAGGAGCTCAAGGTAAATGGCTGGCTTCAGGTACTTGAGCGCAGTGATGCAGCAGTGGTGGAAAAGAAGGTTGTACAGAATATACTTGATATTGATGAGCCAGGCAGGTATACCGGCGTCGAAATAAAGGCTGCTCCGCCTAAAAAGGGCTTTGAGGAGCCATATAAGATGAATAAAACTATCAGGAAGAGGCTGAGGACTGATGATGAGTTTGATATGCTGATGGATTATACCAGGCATAACATTAAGCAGGCTGGGCAGAAAATACTTTCTGGCAGTATGGAGGCAGCACCTTATAAAAAGGGTGAATATAGCACCTGTACCTACTGTCCTTTTGATGCCTTCTGCTGCTTTGACAAGAAACTAGCTGAATTTGAATATAGAGAGGCTGCTGCAGGTAATGATGAGCAGATAGCTAAGCTGATGGAGGAAAGCTTAGTACCTTATACGGAGGAAGTATAATGGCAGATGTAAAATATACCAAGGACCAGCGGGATGCTGTAGCTAGTGATGGCAGAAATATAATAGTATCGGCTGCGGCTGGCTCTGGCAAAACCTTTGTGCTGGTAGACAGAATCATATCGCATCTTCTGAAGGAGGAGGAGGCAGCCTGGGATATCAGCCGCCTGCTGGTAGTTACCTTTACTCATGCTGCAGCTGAGGAAATGAGCCAGCGGATAAATAAAGCCTTGAGTGAACGGGTAAATGAGGTGAGAGAGGCATCTGAGCCTGATGAGAAGCTTATCCGCAGAATGGAAAAGCAGCTGGCACTACTGCCAAGCGCTGATATATCCACTATGCATTCATTCTGTCAGAAGGTTATCCGGCAGAATTTTGCCAAGCTGGATATTGATCCGAAGTTCAGGGTGGCAGATGAGAATGAATTGTCTCTTATGAAAGAGGACATACTTGCGGAGCTGCTGGAGGAAGAGTTTGAATCCGGTAATGAGCTGCTGGCAGAGCTGGCTGATGCCTATAGCAATGAAAAGGGCGATAGCTTTGTAGCAGAGGCAATACTTAAGCTGTATGAGTTTTCGCAGAATCAGCCACGGCCTGAGAAATGGTTGCAAAAAATAAAGGCATCCTATATCTACGATGATAGCATGAGCCTAAAGGATACAATCTGGTTCCGCTCCGTTATTGATGAAATGAAGCTTCAGGCAGCCCCGCTGGCTATTCTTAAGGAGAAGCTGGAGGAGCTTACGCCTCAGCTGGCAGACTCTGCTCAGAAGGTGGATGGCAAGGAAAAATACGAGAATGCGGGAAAATCGGCTTTAGATAGTATTAATGCTGTTCTTAAAGCTCTTGAGGCAGAGGATTGGAATCAGATATGTGATGCTCTGGATAAGAAATATGCAGCAATACCTACTAATGGTGTTGATGATCCAGGAATTAAGGATAGCTGGAAAGTAGCTTATACTGAAGCCCGGGATATTACTAGCAAGAAATTGGCAGAGCTTTGCCTGGGCAGCTCAGAAATTCTTATGGCAGATATACGTCAGGTAAGCAGTATTGTAAGCTGCCTTTGTGATCTTACAATTGCTTTCGCTGAGGACTTTAAAGAGGCAAAGGCTGAGAAGGTGCTTATAGACTTCAATGATATGGAGCATCTGGCTCTGGCAGCTCTTTCTGAACCTGATGAATCTGGTGAGGGCTTTGTACCATCTGAGTATGCTTTGAGGCTTCAGGAGCATTATGAAGAGATTATGATAGATGAGTATCAGGACACCAACGAGGTGCAGAATGCTATTATGTCTCTGGTGGCTGGGGAAGGCAATGGCAATATTTTTATTGTGGGTGATGTTAAGCAGAGCATATATGGCTTCCGTTCCTCTGTACCTGAGCTGTTTATTGAAAAATACAGGGCTTATGGTGATGAATCAGATGATGCAACGAAGCTTATCTGCATGAAAAAGAATTTCCGCAGCCGTTCCAGTGTGCTGGCTGCAGTAAATATTATATTTGAACAGGCTATGCAGCCTGTGCTGGGTGTTGATTACGATAAAGAGGCTGCTCTGTATTATGGTGCAGAAAATTATTCCAGCCGCAAGAATCCATCAGTGGAGCTGACTATAATAGACAGTGATAATGGAGCCGATGATGATGATGATAGTCTGGATGTGCAGAATCTGGAAGAAATGAAGACCTTTGAGCTGGAGGCTGAGTATATTGCTCAGCGGCTGCGCAAGCTGTATGATCAGCAAATGCCGATATTTGAGCTGCAGAAGGATGCTGATGGTAAAAGTGTGCCAGGCTACCGACCAGTAAGGTGGCGCGATATGGCTATTCTTTTAAGATCCAGCAGTACAAGCTCTGAAGTATTGGTGGAGGCTCTGACCAGATATAATATACCTGTATATGCAGATTCAGCCGATGGCTACTTTTCCGCTATGGAAATACGTATTATGCTGGCTCTGCTGGGAGTTATTGATAATGTTCATCAGGATGTTCAGCTGGCAGCGGTGCTTTATTCACCTATTGCAGGGCTTAATGCCGATGAGCTGGCAAGCTTGAAGCTGTTAAATGGGGAGGGGGATCTGTATGATGCTCTTAATATGGCAACTTCAGCTGACTCCCCTTTGGCTGAGGAGCTTAAATCCAGAATTGAAGCCTTTAGCAGTATGCTGTCTGGCTGGCGCAGACAGGCTCGTTATAGCTCTGTGCCTGAGCTTATCTGGCAGATTTTCAGAGATACTGGATTTTATGATTATGCTGGCGGACTTAAGGGTGGACTCTTAAGACAAGCTAATCTCAGAATGCTGGCAGCAAAGGCAGAGGCTTATGAAAAAACCGGTTACAGAGGTCTTTTCCGGTTCCTTCGCTTTATCGAAAAGATCCGCACTCAGGGAACTGATCTGCCTACAGCAAGAACCATGGGTGAAGCTGAGGATGTAGTACGTATCATGACTATCCATAAGAGCAAGGGTCTGGAGTTTCCTGTGGTTGTGGCAGCTCAGATGGGTAAGGCGTTTAACCTCAGGGATGCCAGTGGAATGCTGCAGGTTCATAAGGATTTTGGACTCGGCATAAGCCTGGTTGATGCCGAGAAGAGTCTCAGCAGCAAAACCTTTCCTCAGGTAGCATTGGGTTCAGCTATAAAAATGGCTTCCAGAGCAGAAGAACTCAGGGTGCTGTATGTGGCTATGACCCGTGCCAAGGAAAAGCTGATACTCACTGGCAGCATGCGTAACGTATTGCCATCAGAGGGCAAGAGCAGTCTGTCGAAAAGTGAAAGATGGCTGAAGGAGGCCCAGGAATCTAATAGAATTGCTGGTAATCGCTTGGCACCGCATGTGCTGATAAATGCGAAATGTTACCTTGACTGGATTTGTCCAGCGCTTATTAACAATGGCTCGGATACTGCAATAGCTGAAGTGCTTTGCGGCAACGCTGCTGATGATGAGGGTATAACTCTTTATGACAGTTTTGAAAATGAGAAGGGGGAAACTGGCAGTGCGGACTGGAGTATCAAGGTGCTGACCAGAAGCTGCCTTCTTGCAAAGGAAGAACAGACCGGTCCTGCAGCCAGCAATAAAGTGCTGAAGGCAGTAGCGGATAATGAAGCTCTTGAGGTTGAGGATTCGCCAGAAACGGAGGCCGCTGAGCAGCTTATAGCAGATCTGGCTGAGAAATATGATTATCAGGGCCGGGATATTTTGCCATCGAAGCTTTCCGTCAGTGAGATAAAGCAGCGCTTTATGCTGGATGAGTCTGAGGATGGGGAGCTTATTACTCAGCGCGGACAGCAGCATCAGGTAACCTTTGATGCTCCGGAGTTTATAAAAAAAGATTTATCTGAAGGGAGAGGGGTGCTGGCAGGTGCTGAATACGGTACAGTTATGCATAGCGTTATGCAGCATGTTGACCTTTCTGGAGAATTGAGTGCTGACGGTATACAGAATCAGCTGGAAGGAATGGTCTATAGGGGTATTTTGCTTAAAGGTCATGCCGAGGCTGTTAAGGCTGAAGCTGTGGCAGCCTTCTTTGAATCAGAAATTGGCAGACGGCTTTTGGCAGCGGAAAAAATCTGGCGTGAGCTGCCCTTCAGCCGGCTCATGAAGGCTAAGGAAAGGCTGTATCCGGATATTGATGATGAGTCTGCCAGTATTTTTAGTCAGGGTGTTATTGATCTTCTGTTCA
The DNA here is from genome assembly GCA_945873565.1 of uncultured Selenomonadaceae bacterium. Classification (GTDB taxonomy): domain Bacteria; phylum Bacillota; class Negativicutes; order Selenomonadales; family Selenomonadaceae; genus CAMCDL01. The sequence continues at coordinate 8,451 of CAMCDL010000063.1, forward strand.
GAGAAAAGGACGGCAGCCTGATACTGGTAGATTATAAGACTGATAAGGATACTGATGAAGCAAGGGTAAAGGACCGCTACAGTATTCAGCTGGAGCTGTATACTGAGGCGATTGCTGCGGCAATGAATGGGGCTCAGGTTGCTGAGCGTTATCTGTATATGCTTCACGATGGGAAGGTAATCAGGTGCTAGCTGTTTAAATTAGCTTGACTAAAAGGCTGATTATTGCGAAAATATAGGTTAAGGTATTTAGTAGTATATAAAGGAAATGGTGTATTTATGAATACTGTCCTTGATGACGCAATAAAAGAATATCTCTGGAAATCTACTGATAGGCTGACTCCGGATAATGAGGCTACCAGGGAACTGCTGGAGCTTTGCCGGAAAACACTGTCAGCAGATCTTGTTTCTGTCAGAGAGAGCCATGTGGGCTACGATGGTCTGACCTTTATTTATACCGCCTATAGCGATAAGGCTTATGATTATCAGGGACGTACCATTGATATGGATAAGAACCGCTATGCGTCTCTGGTAAGGGAACTGGACGATGATTATCTTCATACTGGCTATTTTGGCTGTCTTGGCAGTGATATCAAGTGTGCCAAGCTGGATTACGTTATCTGTGATGGCGCGCTGGTAGAGGGTATTGTCAGCATAATGGATTTTCATAATCCTGATAGAGAATGGACCGATGATGAGCGTGCTATAATCAAACGCATAGGCTGTATTATGAGTCGTGTTATTCAGTATAATCATCTAAAAGCTGAGCATGAGCAGCTGATTGAAGCTATGGCCAGGGCGGATAGGGAGAAGGAGGCTAAAAGAAAATTCTTATCTAGCATGAGCCACGATATCCGTACTCCAATGAATGCTATTATGGGCTTTGCAGCATTGGCTAAAACTCATATATGTGAGCATGCCAGGGTACAGGATTATCTGGCTAAGATAGTGAACTCCTCTAAGCACCTTCTTAGCCTTATCAATGATATTCTTGATATGAGTCGTATTGAAAATGGCAGGATACACTTGGAGGAAGCTCCTTGTAATCTGCCGGTCCTGGTGCATGGCCTCCAGGAAATGATTAGTGCTCAATCCAAAGCTAAGCAGCTCACGTTTAATGTAAGTGTTAAGGATGTAGTTCATGAATGGGTGCTGTGCGATAAGATGAGGATTAATCAGATTGCGATTAATCTTCTCAGTAATGCCATAAAATTTACTGAGCAGTACGGCACTATAAATGTAACCATTACTGAGCTTTCTGGGGCACCCTCTGGCACTGCCTCATTTGAACTGTGTGTTGAAGACAATGGCGTCGGCATAAGTGAGGACTTTATAGATAATGTCTTCGAGCCTTTTGAGAGAGAAAATGATAAGGCTCATGGAAATAATCATGGCGCAGGCCTGGGATTGGCTATAACAAAGAATATTGTAGAGCTGATGGGCGGAACTATTTCCGTAGAAAGCAAGCTTGGCGTGGGCACAAAATTTTCAGTCACTATAAATTTCAAGCTGCCAGAGGAACAGACTGTTATTCCTGTAATAGATGAAATTCAGGGCGTGCGGGTGCTTGTGATTGATGATGATTTTGACGCATGCTATGGTGCAGTTAATATGCTGGAAGCAATGGGAATGAAACCTGAATGGAGCATGCATGCCAATGAGGCTGTGCTTAAGGCAAAGATGGCCAAGGATAAGAATAATGCCTATGGTCTCTATATAGTGGATTGGGAAATGGCTGAGCAAAATGGCGAGGAGCTAATCCAGATAATACGAAATGAAGTTAATGCGGATGCAAAAATTGTAGTATTTTCCAGCCTTGCCTCCATGCTTAATGTCAATGAGATTCATTTAGCAGGAGCAGATGGGCTCTGCTGCAAGCCAGTATTCATGTCAGAGCTTTCGGCTTGCCTTCAGGATGTATATAACTGCAGGCCTGTCGAAGAAGATGAATATCAGGGATTATTGGATGAGGCCTTCCTGGGACATCGTATTCTGCTGGTTGAGGATAATGAGCTTAATCAGGAAATTGCGGTGGCAATCCTTGAAGAAGCGGGCTTCTTCGTAGAGCTGGCAAGCAATGGACAGATTGCTGTAGATAAGGTGGTTAATAGCCAGGCTGGCCATTATGATGTCATACTGATGGATATCAAGATGCCAGTCATGGATGGTTATGAAGCAACCAGGCAGATAAGGTCATTGGCTGATCCAAGCTTTGCAGGAATACCTATAATAGCAATGACGGCAGATGCTTTTGCTGAAGATAAGGCAGCTGCAATAGAGGCAGGCATGAATGAGCATATAGCTAAGCCTATTGATGTGGCTAAGCTGTTTGATGCTCTTCGCAAGGTGCTTGAGGTATAGGAAATTTTGCGGGATCGACCACCGTCGACCCCTACGCATTAAGAGGATTAATCATTACATTTGGCGTAATTGTGTAAATTTGTAGGGGCCGTTGGTGAACGGCCCGAATGCAATTAATTTTCCCAATTGCGTAATT
>CAMCDL010000064.1 GCA_945873565.1 uncultured Selenomonadaceae bacterium
GGGCTCGGAGATGTGTATAAGAGACAGGGCTATGGGCGGCAGGGTTATCGGCTTCGGGCCTGCTGGCGATATTGTCCGCGCTTTTCTAACCACTGATTTTTCTCAGGGTGAAAGGCATATGCGCCGTATTGAAAAAATGATGGCTCTGGAGAATAAATAAGATTTAATTAAATTTTTATATAAATTTAATCAATTAGTAAATGGAGGAATTTATTATGGCACTGATGGATAGTTTGAAAAGTGTTGATCCTGAGATTGAGGAGGTACTGGCAAAGGAGCTTCATCGTCAGCGCAATAAGCTGGAGCTGATTGCATCTGAAAATATTGTCAGCACTGCAGTTATGACAGCTCAGGGCAGTGTCCTTACTAATAAGTATGCAGAGGGGTATCCTGGCAAGCGTTACTATGGTGGCTGTGAGCATGTAGATGTAGTAGAGCAGCTGGCTATTGATCGTGCTAAGAAGCTTTTTGGTGCAGAATATGCAAATGTTCAGCCTCATTCCGGTGCACAGGCTAATATGGCAGTATTTTTCGCTCTGCTGACTCCTGGCGATACTGTAATGGGTATGAACCTTACTGATGGCGGCCATCTGACTCATGGTTCTCCAGTAAATATGTCTGGCAAGTACTTTAAGATTGTACCTTATGGCGTAAGTGAAAAAACTGAGGCTCTGGATTATGATGAGGTTCAGAGAATTGCTGAGGAGTGCAAGCCGAAGCTGATTGTTGCTGGTGCTTCTGCATATGCCCGCACTCTTGACTTCCCTCGTCTGGCAGAAATTGCTCATTCTGTAGGTGCATATCTCATGGTAGATATTGCTCATATCGCTGGTCTGGTAGCTGCAGGACTGCATCCTTCTCCAGTACCATATGCAGATGTAGTAACTACTACTACCCATAAAACTCTGCGTGGTCCTCGCGGTGGTATGATTCTCTGTAAGGATGCCGAGTTTGGCAAGCAGTTCAATAAGGCTGTGTTCCCTGGCATTCAGGGCGGCCCTCTGATGCACGTTATTGCAGGAAAGGCAGTTGCTTTCAAGGAAGCTCTTTCCCCTGCTTTCAAGGAGTATGCTCAGCAGATTATTAACAATGCCCAGACTATGGCTAAGACTCTGCAGGAGAAGAATTTCCGTATTGTTTCTGGCGGTACAGATAATCACTTGATGCTGGTTGACCTGACAAATAAAGGAATTACTGGCAAGGAGGCTCAGAACATACTTGATGAGGTAGGCATTACTGCAAACCGCAACACTATTCCATTCGAGAAGCTCAGCCCATTTGTAACCAGCGGTATCCGCCTTGGTTCTCCTGCTCTGACCACTCGCGGTTTCAAGGAGGAGGATTTTGTGGAGGTTGCTAACATAATTGCTCTCGTTCTGGATAATCCAGAAGATGAGGCCAGCAAGGAGCAGGCTCGCCAGAGAGTAGCTGCACTTTGTGCAAAGTATCCTCTTTACGAGTAATAGCTGGTATGATGGCATGTGATGAATTGAGTAAAAGGAGGCTTTACAATGATAAGAAAGCTGTTTACCGTTCTGCTTAGTGCTATGTTTTTATTATCCTCTATGGGGATGGCCTTTGCTGAGGTACCCAATACAGCTGAAGGCAAGCTGGCAGCTATTGAGATTACACTGTATGGGCAGGAACAGACAGGTCCGCTGGCAGAGCGTATCAAAAGGGTTGAAGAAGAATATGAGGGTGCGGACAGCAGTTCAAGTATGATGAACCGTATTAACTACCTTTATAATTATACCTATGATAATTCTGCAACACCTTCTCTGGTAACCCAGATGAACGCTCTTGAATGGGCCATATCTCACCAGATAAGTGCGGAGGCTATGGTAAAGCGCGTTGCTATGATGGAAGGCATTATTCAGGGCAAGCCTTCAGAGGGAACCCTTCATTCCCGCATTGAAGCTTTGGCTCAGTTTGCCTTCGGCACAGCAGAGATTCCGTTGACTCAGGTGGAGGTGCCTATGAACACCCTGGCAAGGATATCCCTGCTTAGCCCTATTAATGCTAAGAATCTTAAGGTGGGCGACGTAATAAAGTATCAGGCTTCTGAGGATGTAATTGAGGATAATATGCTGATATTTGCCAAGGGCGCCTATGGTGAAGGTGTTATTACCAAGGTTGAGCAGGCAGGCAATTTTGGCCGCGATGCCAAGGTAGATGCGGAATTTAAAACTCTGACTGCAGTAGATGCTACTGTAATGGATATGAATCTTGGGCAGGAAGCTCAGGAGCAGATGAAGAATATGGCTATGGCTGCTGGTGCAAGTATTGCCGGCATGGTTCTGCTTGGACCAATAGGTATCATCGGCGGTGCCTTTGTACATGGCAAGAATATTGATTTGCCTGAGGGTACTGAGTTCTACATTCAGACATCCAGGGATACCGTAATTTATGGTATTCCAGTAACTGCTGAGTAAGCTGTCAGGTATACACTAAGCCCTCTGGTATGTTGCCAGAGGGCTGATTTTTTTAAGGAGAAGCCTATGAAGGGAATAATAAACGGAAAAATACTGCTGGAGGATGAGAATGGACGCTTTGCTCCACAGGAGCGGATGGTCCTGCTTTTTGATAAAAAGATTATACAAGCAGCTCCGGCTAATTATTTTGCTGCCAGCCAGGTTGAAGAACTGATAGATGCCCAGGGGCTTTATGTATCCCCAGGATTTATAAACAGCCATATTCATGGCTGTGCAGGAGCTGATACTATGGATGAGGATGATGACGCTCTTCAGAAAATAGCTGAGTATCAGGCAACTACTGGTGTAACATCCTTCTGTCCTACTACCATGACCTATGATATGCCAAGGGTGCACCGTGCACTGGAGCGTATAAGGAAGGCCATGAAGGAAAATCCTGAAAATGGTGCAAGGGCGCTGGGCGCTCACCTAGAAGGACCCTTCATTAATCCTGACTATAAGGGTGCGCAGGCACCGGAAAATATTGTAGCGCCAGATTTCAAGCTGATAGAGACATATGCTGATGCAATAAGAATAGTGACTGCTGCACCGGAAATGATACCGGCAGGCTGCAGCTTTCCAGCAGATTGCCGAAGGGCAGGAATACGGCTATCTGCAGGCCATAGCGGAGCAGATTACGAAACTATGGTGAAGGCTATTCAGGAACAGGATTTTTCCAGATGTACACATCTATTTAATGCTATGAGCGGTCTGCATCACAGAAATCCTGGTGTAGCAGCAGCGGCTATGGATAATGGCTATCTCTGGTGTGAGCTGATAGCTGATAATATTCATGTTGTGCCAGCTATGCAGAGGATTGCCTTCAGGATGAAGGGCTTGGAAAAGCTGGTGGCAATTACTGATTCAATGAGGGCCTGCGGTCTGCCGGACGGGGAATCAGAGCTGGGCGGACAGAAGGTGTATAAAAAGGATGGCAGGGCTGTTCTGGCTGATGGTACCATTGCAGGCAGCGTACTTACTATGAATGAGGCTGTGAGGAATCTGGCAGAAAATCTTGGGATACCTGTATGGCAGGCTGCGGAATGTGCTACTATATCAGCTGCCAGATCAATGGGCATGCAATATCAGGCAGGAAGCTTTGAGGCTGGTGCCGCTGCAGATATAGTGTTTTTTGATGATGATGTGAATATATACCGTACTATAGTAAACGGCAAAACTGTTTATGAAGGGTAGCATGTCCTTATCAGATGGGGGCATCATGTTGACAGTCATGTTTTAGATTGATATAATAAATGCAATGCGGATGTAGCTCAGCTGGATAGAGCATCTGCCTCCTAAGCAGGGGGTCGCGCGTTCGAATCGCGCCATTCGCACCACTTGAAAATGAGTCCCATGCGGTTTTTGCAGCTGCATGGGATTTTTAGTTAGGCTGGCAAAGCTGAAGCGGGGGATTGAGTATGTATAAGCATTTTATAGGATTGACCACTATTCTTCTCTGCATATTCTGCCTGAATTGCCAGGAAGCTTTTGCAGCTAAAGCGGATGCTTCTGATGGGCAGCAGGATATTATTTCATTGGACATGCTGGAAATGGTTAATGAAGAAAGAAGGCGGGCAGGGCTGCAGCCTTTATTATGGGATACCGAGCTGGCTGCTGCTGCTGAAATAAGATGCCAGGAGGCTGTAGAGGTGTTTGGGCATGTAAGGCCGGATGGACAGCTCTTTTATACTGTAGCATCCTGCTTGAAAAACAGAACCTGTGGGGAGAATATAGCTGGTGGGCAGCTGACACTTTCTAAGGTAATGGAAGCCTGGATGGCATCACCAGTCCATAGAGAAAATATTCTCTGTGCAGACTACAAATACATAGGTGCAGGCTGTTATTATGATCCAGCTGGAGAGTATGAAATATACTGGGTGCAGCTGTTTGCAGCATAAAAATAAATAAGGGATATAATGTGTGGTATTAGTTAAATGCCTGTATAAAAAGAACCTCGGAAATAACAGATGCTATTTCCGAGGTTCTTGTATTACTAGCATTTAAGGATGATAATAGTCAGGCTATTGTATTAGCAATATACATTCAAAACGTTTATGGTGTTTCAAACAGCTTCTTAGACAGCTCAATCATCTTTTCATCTGGCGAGCTGTTCAGCCACAGTATGCTACCTGGCTCTGACTTATGGCTAAGCCAGCCTCTCCTGTGAAGGCGGCGTCTCAGCTGCCTTGCGGTGCCTTCTGCTCCATCAAAGGCCTTTACCTGAGGCCCTAAGAGCTGGGTAATGACCTTCCTTACAAATGGGTAATGAGTACAGCCAAGCACTACGGCATCAGCTGGACGGTCATTAACAGTATCAAAGTATTTCTGTAGAAAGGCTCTTAAAGCAGGAGAATCCAGCTCTCCGCGTTCAACAAATTCCGGCAGGCCTGGCAATGGAAGCTTGACTATTTCTGCCCGGTCCTTCCATTCCTCCATCAGTCTGGCAAATTTCTTTTCTCGCAGGGTAGCCTCGGTAGCCAGCACCAGTACCCGTCCGCCAGGACAGCTTATTACTGCTGGCTTAAGGGCTGGCTCAATAGCAACTATAGGAAGCTTGGGGTATTTTTCCCGTAGGCGCGCTCCAGCTGCACTGCTGGCAGTGTTGCAGGCAATTACTACAGCTTTGACATCTTTTTTTAGGAGCTTTTCTACAACAGCTTCTGTCAGCTGATAGATTTCTTCAGTGGTTCTGCTGCCGTAAGGTGCATTAGCTGAGTCACCATAAAATATGAAATCTTCATTTGGCATGATTCTGGCCAGCTCCTTAAGGACACTGATGCCCCCCATGCCAGAGTCCATTACTCCAATGGGCTTATCGCACATCATTTAATATCAGACCCCTTTATTAAGACAGGTTTGCTAATAACTATTATCTTTTCCAGAAAATCTTCTGTTGAATTGCTGCCTGTTCTAAGTCGGCCCTGAAATCAGGGTGGGCTATAGAGATAAGCTTCTCGGCCCTTTCCCAGGTTGATTGTCCCTCCAGATTCACTACGCCATATTCAGTAGCAATGTAGTATACCTGGCTTCTCGGCGAGGTAATAATATCCCCGTTAAAGTATGGAACTATACTGGAATGTAATTTGCCATCTTTATCGGTATAGGTGGATTTTACGCAGATGAAGGATTTTCCGCCACGAGAGATAGAGGCACCTTCCAGAAAATCCAGCTGGCCACCGGTACCGCTTATTTGTCTGGTACCTACGCTTTCCGAGCTTACCTGACCATAAAGGTCTACACTTATACAGCTGTTTATGGATACCATGTTATCAATCTGACCAATCACGTCTGGCTTGTTTACATATTCTAGCGGGTAGGCCTTGATGCTTGGATTGTTATCCAGCCATTCATAAAGGTCAGGCGAACCTATAGCAAAGCCCAATACACCCTTTCCTCTATCGATATTTTTGTAGCGATTGGTAAGCTTGCCAGTGTCGTGAAGCTTTAGATAGGCATCAGTGCACAGCTCTGTGTGCATACCAAGGTCCTTCAGATCGCTATCAGCCAGAAGCTGCCCTATGGCATCTGGCATTGCGCCAATACCTATCTGCAGGGTTGAACCGTTTTTGATATATGGTATAAGATTTTCAGCAATTGTTTTCTCTTCAGGGCTGATAATGGCTGCTTTAGGAATAGGGAATGGATCATGATGCCCTTCCACTACCATATCTACTTCAGATATGTGAATGCAGTCATCATAGCCACCACGGATATTAGGCAGATGTTCATTGACCTCTACTATAACTGTTTTGGCTTGCCGGAGTATTTCGGCAGTTGTGCCAGTATTCAAGGAAAAATTAAAGTACCCATGCTTATCCATTGGTGGCAGGGATACCATAGCAACATCCACATCTATAAAAAAGTGGTAGTAGGCTGTCAGGTTATGAAAAACCATAGGAATGTAGTAGCACATGTCCTGATCGCATAGCCTTCGCTCATATGGGGAGCAGTGCCATGTGTTATAAACAAAATGTTTTTTTTCAGGATCGCATTCCGCAACATGTACTGGGCCTGGCAGGAGATTGCCACGGATTTTGACCTGTGATAGCTCTTCCTTTCGCTTTGCCAGTGCTTTATCTAGAAGGACGGGCATGCTGGAGGCAGTGGTATAATCAACCCAGTCACCACTTTTTACAACCTTTACGGCTTCTTCAGGAGTTCTTAGCTTGCTATTATATTGCACGGAATAGTTAAGCATAGTGGTACTCCTTTTTATCAGTCAAATCTTTCATCAATTACACGCTTGGTCTTCTTTTCGCTTCTAGGAAGCAGGCCTTCCTCGACAACCTTTACCAGAGGCGTAAATCCTATAGTGTGCTTAACCTCCCTGGCAATGCGCTGGGCAAGCCCCATAAAGTCTACAGATCCGTTGGTTTCTACATACAGACGCATAGTGTCCTTGTGGTCGAGATGAGATATGCGGATCTGATATTCACTGGACACCTCAGGGAAGCGCTGGAGGATTTCCTCAATCTGGCTTGGGAATACGTTGACACCATGAATCTTCATCATGTCGTCAGTACGTCCCTGGATGGTATCAAGGCGTGGATAGCTTCTGCCGCAAGGGCATTCGCCAGGCATGATACGAGACAGGTCGTGGGTACGATACCTGATAAGCGGCGCACCTTCTTTTACCAGGGTAGTGATTACAATTTCACCCCACTGTCCATCTGGCAGGACCTCAAGCGTAACAGGATCGATGATTTCGATATAGAGATAATCATCGAAGTAGTGCATGCCTGTGTTTTCATCACAGTTTATTCCTATGCCTGGGCCGTAGATTTCAGTAAGGCCGTAAATGTCATAGAGAGAAATCCCCAGATTGTCAGATATGGTTTTGCGCATCTTATCGCTCCAGCGTTCCGAGCCGATGACACCCTTCTTGAGCTTAACCTTATCACGGATACCTCTTTTGCCTATTTCCTCGGAGAGGAGGAGAGCATATGAGGATGTTGCGCAGATGACAGTGCTTTTCATGTCCTGCATCATCTGAAGCTGTTTTTCAGTATTTCCTGGTCCCATTGGTACTACCATGGCACCAAGCTTTTCTGCACCAGCCTGGAAGCCGATGCCTGCAGTCCAGAGTCCGTAGCCAGGGGTTATCTGGATGCGGTCCTTGTTGGTAATGCCAGCTATCTCGTAGCAGCGTTTGAACATTTCAGCCCAATCATCAACATCCTTTGCAGTATAAGGGATAATAACTGGCTTTCCTGTGGTGCCGGAGGAGGAATGAATTCTTACGATTTCTTCCTCAGGGGCAGTCATGAGTCCAAGAGGATAGGCGTCTCTGAGGTCAGCCTTTTCAGAAAAAGGAAGTGCCTCAAATTCTTCAGCGGAGGAAATATTGCTGACACCTGCCTCCTTTAATTTTTTTCCATAAAAATTATCTGCTTTTAGCAGTGCTTCAATTCTGCCGTTAACAAGCTCAATCTGCTTGTCAGATATCCTCATCTTACTCATCCTTTCACATTTAGAGTATATTCTAAGGCTTTATAATTCATTTCCAGAAGCTGCGGCTTAAGCCTTTTGGCAAGGCAGGTCTTTATGTCTGCCATGCTGATAGGCAGCTCTCCTGTAGCTGCAGCAGCTCCCAGAAGAATCATGTTTACTACCTTCAGTGAGCCTATCTCAGAAGCGGCCCTTTCACAGTCTACGACAGTGAGCCTCTCGACGTTTTTTTTCAGATAAGCTAACATCTCTTTACCAGTATAGCTGCTGGCTGACAGCATAGCTGTAACTGGCTTTGTCGGGCAGGAATTTACAATTACAGTGCCATCCTTTTTTAGATAAGGCAGCATACGGACTGCTTCAGCCGGCTCAAAACCGATTATCACATCAGCACCACCTTTTGGTATCATTGGGGTGCTGAGATCACTGCCAATTCTGACGTGGCTGAATACACTGCCACCCTTCTGAGCCATGCCGATGGTTTCAGCACTCATAACAGGCAGGCTGTTTTCCATGGCAGCCTGAGCAATAAGCTTTGAGGCTAGAACAATACCCTGACCCCCTACACCGCATAATAAGATATTTTTATTCATAGCCCTTCTCCTTAATTCTTCCTGTCGATAGCCCTTACTGGACATACCTGGCTGCACAGCATGCAGCCGGTGCATAGTGCCTGATTGATGACTAACCTGCCATCTGTATCAGTTGTAAGGGCAGGACATCCTAGTTCACGGATACATTTCTTGCAGTTGATACATTTAATAGGGTCGACTATAGCAGAGCTGCTGGACTTTTCCAATACTATGCATGGTGATTTAAAGATAATAGCCTTTACACCAGGCTCAGCAGCCACGCTGCTGACACAGCTGATGGCTTTATCCAGCTCCAGAGGATTGACTGTCTTTACAGTCTTTAGGCCGATGCCCTTTAGTACCTGCTCTATGTTTATGCGGTTGGCAACATCAATAGGTTTCTCTGGGCGGCTTCCGTTGGCGAATTCCATCATTCTGATACCAGTGCCAGGATGGGGCTGATGTCCGGTCATAGCGGTGGTGGAATTGTCCAGGACGATTAGAGTCATATCTGCCTTATTATACATGGCATTTATTACTCCGGTAATTGCTGCTGCAAAGAAGGTAGAATCTCCCACAAAGGCAAAGCAGCTGGTATCAGGTTCGAGATGCCCGATTCCTTGGGCTATGTTTACACCAGCTCCCATGCAAAGGCAGGTATCAACCATATCAAGAGGCATTGCATTGCCTAATGTGTAGCATCCTATATCGCCGCAAAACAGGCTTTTTGTGTTTTTCATAGCCTGCTTTACTGCATAGAAGGAAGCACGGTGAGGGCAGCCTGCGCAGAGGACTGGTGGCCTTGCTGGCAGAGCTGGTGCATCGCTGTAGTCAGGGATGTCAGACGCCGGAGCAAGCTCCAGGAATTTAATCAGGGCAGTTTTCACGCTGTCACAGGTGTTTTCTCCTGCAGGCGATATATCCCCTGTGAGTTTGCCACGGATATTTACCTTAAGATGATGTTTTCCACAGATATATGTAAGGCTTCTTTCTATTACAGGGTCAAGCTCTTCGATACATAGAACCTCGTCTACGTTTTTGAGGAATTCCAGAGCCAGCTGCTCTGGGAATGGGAATGGTGTAGCTACCTTCAGAATAGCTGGACGCTGGTCGAAATTTTTCAGGCTGTCCTGGACATAGCTGAAGCTTATGCCATGAGAGGCAATGGCTTTTCTAGCTGGTGATTCAAGGCTTCCCGGAATAATAGTATTTTTTTCATATTTAGATAATACCTGCTGCAGTAGAGTATTACGCTCTTCAATTTTTATGTGGGAAAGATATGTGGTCCGTGGGAAGATAACCCAGCGGGATGTATCCTTTATAAAGCCCTCAGGCTTATTTATTACATAATCTGATGGATCTTTTACCTGTATGGATGCATAGGCATGACACACTCTGGTAGTAGGACGGAAAAACACAGGAGTGTTATACTCGGCAGAGTATCGGAACGCATCCTGTATCATCTCATAGGCCTCCTGAACCGAGGAAGGATCAAAACAAGGCAGCTTTGAGAAAGCAGCGAAGGCTCTGGTATCCTGTTCGGTCTGAGAGGAAATTGGTCCTGGGTCATCGGCCACCATAACGACCATGGCTCCCTTTACACCAAGATAAGCCAGGCTCATAAGGGGATCAGAAGCAACATTAAGGCCTACTTGCTTCATGGTGACCATGGTACGGGCACCGGTATAAGCTGCTCCGGCAGTCAGCTCCATAGCAGCTTTTTCATTGATAGACCATTCTACATATATGTTGCCGTTATTATTCTTTGCTACGGTTTCCAGGACTTCGGTAGACGGGGTGCCAGGATAGCCTGCCACAGCATTTACCCCAGCAGCGATGGCACCTAGAGCAATTGCTTCATTACCCATAAGGAATTGTGTTTTCATTTTCACGACCTCACTGATTTCTGTCATTATAAAATATAGTAAGCTATGAATACTAAGTGTTTATTATTCTACGGTAAAAATGTTTTTCCTTCTTAATTATTAGAAGGTTTTTTTATTAATTGGAAAATTTTATTCATAACAAAAAGGATTTAGGTATTCTATAAAAAATATCTAATATAACTTAAATGAAATATCCATGCTGCAGGGGAATTTTTGCGGTATTTGCGTAACCC
>CAMCDL010000065.1 GCA_945873565.1 uncultured Selenomonadaceae bacterium
ATTCCTCTACGTCTCGTGGGCTCGGAGATGTGTATAAGAGACAGGAACTATACCGCAGCCTACCTCGTTAGTCACAAAAATTACTGTTGACCTTGATTTTCTAGCCGAGTCTATCAGACGGCTTATTTTATCCTGCACTATTTTATAAATCTCTTTTTCATCATCAAGCTCTGGCAATGAAAAAATAATATTGCTGAGGTATATGGTAATACAATCAAATAGAATCATATCATGATCACTGGATGCTTCATTTATAGCAGTATGAGCATTATCCGGCGCTTCAAAAGTATGCCAGCCTGCAGGACGACGCTGCTGATGCATCTCCACACGAAACCTCATCTCTTCATCAAGGATTCTAGCAGTAGCAATATAAGCAATCTTATTGCCGTACCGTTCTGCATAATTCTCAGCAAATTTACTTTTACCACTTCTGGCTCCGCCAGTAACAAGTATTATTTCCGCCATAGCTTGCACTTCTCCACAAAATAATCTGCAGCTTCAGGACATCCAGCAAAATGAAGGTGCAGATACGAACCGAGAACATTTTTCCAGGCATACCCAGCCTGATAAACAGCATTATTTCTCATGCGAGTAAAGGTAAAAGCCCTATCCCTGCAATCCTTTTCCGAAATAATTTCAGAAGAAAAATGAAATTCATGACCATGAAGCCTAGTGCCTTTTGGTCCAAGAACAGTATCTGTATTCATTTCTGCACTTACATATCCCACCATCTGCAGCTTCTTATTCATCTGCACCCTGCAAGGAAGAACTCCAGCCATCGTATGCTCGATTCCATCAAAGTCAATCATAGCCTGCGTCAGATACATGAAGCCACCGCATTCTGAATAAATCGGCATGCCGGACTCAGCAGCATTTTTTATAGATTCCAGCATCGTATAATTACATCTAAGTGCTTCAGCAAACATTTCAGGAAAGCCTCCCCCCAGGATAACTCCATCACAGAACGGAAGTTCTTTATCCTTCAGAGGACTAAACAGAATTATCCTAGCTCCACTTTTCTCCAGAATCCTTAAGCTTTCTGGATAATAAAAGGAAAAGGCATCATCCCTGGCCACTGCAATAGTCACTATCTTGTCATCTTCTGTAACGGCATTTGAATCATCTGCCAGTTCCATTTCCCCAGCCTTATCTGCTAGACTGATTATACTGACTAAGTCAGTCTGACTTACTACAGCTCTGCCAATAGCCTCAACCGCTTCAAGCTCCCGCTGATTCTCCTCGACTGGAAGCAGACCAAGGTGCCTCTCCGGCATAGCCAGACTATCATCACGCTTTATTGCCCCTAAAACAGGAATCCCTATTTCCTGCATGGCTTTTTCAATCATTAAACGATGGGTATCTGATCCTAAACGGTTAAGAATTACTCCAGCCAATTTTACCTGCTGATCATACTCTCTGAAGCCTAAAGCTATAGCGGCTGCTGAAGCTCCCATAGATTTTGCATCTATGACCAGAACGACGGGAGCGTCCAGAAGCTTTGCTATTTCAGCGGTAGAGCTCACACCGCTTCGTCCGCCATCATAAAGACCCATAACTCCTTCTACCACAGAAATATCGGCTTCCTTTGATGTGCGTATAAAGATTTCTCTGAGCTTATCCTCTGGCATCAGCCAGGAATCAAGGTTATGTGCAGGATATCCGCTAGCAAGTCGATGATACCCTGGATCAATATAATCAGGGCCTACCTTATAAGACTGAACCTTCAACCCTTTCTGCCTTAGAGCAGATAGAAGTCCTGTAACAACTGTAGTTTTACCACCGCCACTGCTTACTGCAGCAACGACAATACGAGGCAGCTTTATTTTCATGGCTTAAAACCTGCTATTATCAATAAGATACATAATGGCATTTATAGAAGCTGCAGCAATAGGGCTGCCTCCCTTTGTTCCAGCTACAGTGATAAATGGAACCTTTGTATTTTTCGCCAGCTCCTCTTTGGAATCGGCGGCGCCTACAAAGCCTACAGGAATCCCCACTACAGCTGCCGGCCTTATGCCATCCTCCTCAATCATACGAAGGACCTCAAATAGTGCTGTTGGTGCATTTCCGATAGCCACAATAGCACCATCAAGCTTCTTGCCAAAGGCTCTCATAGCTGCCATGGAGCGGGTAATTCCCTGCTCCCTTGCTACAGCTGCAACCTCAGGATCAGCCACAAGGCAGAATACCTCACCACCAAATGATGCCAATTTCCTTTTATTTATACCTGTACGAACCATTTCAACATCTGTATAGATATTGCATCCAGACTTAATAGCCTTCTGAGCAGCTGAAATAGCATCCGGATGTATACGGATAATTGGTGCATACTCCACATCACCTGCAGCATGAATAATTCTGGAATAAACCTTAGTCTGGGCCTCATCCAGATTAAGTCCTTCTAAATGAGGAGCTATTATCTCCATACTGCGATTCTCTATTTCCATAGGCTGCTTAATAAAATCCATATTTATACCCCTTTATACTTTTCTGCAAAAGCAGCTGCTTCCTCAAAGCTTCCTGCTACCTCATCATATTCAATATGCGGCCTGTCAATAATTATCAGTGGAAGATTCAGCTTCATAGCTGCTGAAAACTTAGTATCCGTACCACCTATGCTGCCGCTATTTTTGGTTACCACAACCTCAGCCTCATATTTTTTGAAAAGCTCTTGATTCAGCAATTCAGAAAAGGGCCCCTGCATTGCAATAATGTTATCTGGCGTAAAGCCAAGCCCAGCACATTCTGCCAGAACTTCCGGATCAGGAAGTACCCGGCAGACGATACGGCAGTCCTTAAGGCATCCGGCACCAGCAAATACTTTAAGATTACGGCTGCCTGTAGTAAGGAAAATATTTTTACCCAGCTCAGAAGCCTTTTCTGCTGCCTCTGCATAACTGCTGACATAAAAGGCTCTGTCATATTCCAGCCTGCTTTCCTGACGCTCATAGCGAAGATATGGTATCCCTGCTATGTGACAAGCCTGCATGGCATTTACTGAAACATTCGCTGCATATGGATGACTGGCATCAATAAAGCATTTAATGCCATGTTCCTTGATGTAATCCAGCAGGCCATCCGCATCAAGGGGTTTATCATTAATCTGTATCCCCTTATATCGACGGAGCAGTTCTTCGCCATAGCTGCTGACAACCGAAGCAGTCACCGCATATCCCCGCGCCAGAAGAAATCCTGCCAGTTCCCGGCCATCCTGAGTACCTGCCGCAACAAAAATCATAACTGGTAACCTCTTGGAGTAATCATATAGCCTTCCCTAACATAGGTATTGCTATTACCAATAATTACCAGAGAAAACATATGAATATCCTCTTTAGTAAAATTCTCCAGATTGCTGATAACCTTTTCCTCCTTTTCACGGGAGGCACTGCTTACTATACCTACAGGTGTATCAGGGCTGCGATGCTTTAATACAAGCTCACGTATTTCCTCAATATGATTAACACGCTTCCTGCTCTTCGGATTATAAAGCGCAATTACAAAATCGCTGGAAGCGGCAGCCTCTGCACGCTTTTTAATCAGCTCCCAAGGAGTCATAAGGTCGCTCAAGCTGATAACTGCAAAATCATGCATTAATGGCGCACCCAGAATTGATGCAGCTGCGTTTACAGCAGATACGCCAGCTACCACACCGCCAATTTCCGGTCGCTTATCCTCAGGAAGCTCCAGTACCAGCTCCAGTACCAGACCTGCCATACCATAAACACCAGCGTCGCCACTGGATACTACTACTGTATCCTTGCCGGATGCCGCAACCGCTACCGCCATGCGGCAGCGGTCAATCTCCTGCATCATTCCGGTACCAATTACTTCTTTATCACCCAAAAGCTCCTGTATAAGCTTAATGTACGTAGTATAACCAGCTACTACCTGAGCGGACTCGATAGCCCTTCTAGCTCTTGGAGTCATATCATCATAGCTGCCAGGGCCAATTCCTATTACTGTTATTTTTCCCATACCAAAGCCACCGTCACTTTCCCGAATTTCATCTTGCTCAGTATAATCTGACCTTTGCCCACATAACACAGAGCTGTTGCCTCACAGATATTTCCTACGCCAACCTGCTCCTTGACAAAATCGGATTCCTTCAATCCATATTCATCTATCTTCTGCTGTATATCAGCGTTTTCATAAAAAGCTATTGCTTTGCCAGCATCAGCAGCCATCTGAAGAAGACCAGCCTCATCAGATTTAACCACAGTACTCGTGAACTGGTCTATGCTATCAACAGGACGGCCTACAATACGGCAAGCCATCTCCAGTGCATTATATATCTCTTCCGCACTGGTTCCCCTACGGCAGCCAATACCAGCTACAAGCTTCCTAGGCTTAAGGTATAGAGACTTATCCATAGGTGCACCCTCTGATGCTGTGATTATAGCCTTATATCCATCAGCTGAATTGATTTCCTCAATAGAGGCCAGCTTAAACCCTATGCCACGGTTCAGAAGCAGCTGACTGTAATAATCCGCCCTATCCATATTTCTATCAACGTAATAATCTACACTATTACCATCAAGAAGTGCTGAGTTTATAATCTCTATATTCTTCTTAGGCCATGGCTTAAGGCCCCATTCAGCAGCCAAGTAATCTGGGGCAAGAATATTATTTACATCTGTTGCTGTTGTAATGACAGGATCAGCCGCTAGCCGGCTGGCTATAAACCTGGTCAGGTTATTTGCACCACCTACATGTCCAGAAAGAAGACTGATTACATGCTTTCCCCTCTCATCGATAACCACTACTGCCGGATCCTGAAGCTTGCTGACAATATGAGGCGCTATCATGCGTACAGTTATCCCTGCTGACATTATAAACACCAGTCCATCATATTGATGGAAGGCATCACCAACAATGTCAGACAGCCTGTCATACTCAAAAATCCCCTTATCAAAGGACTTTCCCTTTTTTACAAAAACATCTGCCGATGAACCAAGTATACTTTTTACCCTAAGGGACAGGTCAGCACCACGTCTGGTATTAGCCAGTATTGCGTATCTCATATGCTAGCCTCACGGAACATGTGGCTGAACTCTGGAGCATATAGCCTGGAAAGCTCAAAATCTGCGTCAAGGCACCTGCTGACTACAATCATTGCAGTACGGTCAACACCTTGCCCCTCAATCTCCTTGCAGATTGTTTCAAGTGTTGCTTTGAAAATCCGCTGCTCCGGCCAGGTTGCCCGCTGAACAATAGCAATCGGAGTTGATGGCTCATATCCTCCAGCAATAAGCTCCTCAACCACCTTGTCCAGCATAGTTATGCTAAGGAAAATGCACATAGTCGCCTGATGCGCTGCCAAAGAACGTAGCTTTTCCCTATCTGGCACTGGAGTACGCCCCTCGTTTCTGGTAACTATAACTGTCTGGGAAATGCCAGGAAGGGTATACTCCTGCTTTAAAGCAGCAGCTGTAGCCAGGAAGGAGCTCACACCAGGTACTACCGAATACTCGATACCCAATTTATCCAGCTCTATCATCTGCTCCTGAATTGCACCATAAATAGCAGGATCTCCCGTATGAAGACGGACAACCTGCTTTCCAGCCTTAACTCCAGCATCTATAGTTTCAATAACCTGAGGAAGAGTCATGGACGCTGAATTGTGAATCTCGCAACCATCCTTAGCATAGCCTAACAGAGAAGGATGAACTAGAGATCCAGCATATATTATTATATCTGCCTGCTGCAGAAGCTTTTGTCCCTTTACCGTAATAAGCTCAGGATCTCCAGGACCTGCACCAACAAAAAAAACCTGCATGATTACTCCTCCTATTTCTTCACTGCTGTCAATATAAAAATCGGATTAAGGGCTTTAGCCATGTCGTATAGTCCTATCTGGTCCCAGCGATTAACCTGTACCTGTATTATTTCGTATATATATTCTTCCTTAGCTTTTCTCAGCCAATCTGATGCTTGCGAGATAGTCTGCAGGGTAACACAGTTCAGCACCAGCCGCGCACCATGCTTAAGCTTTCTATCAAGCAGATCCAGAATTGGTGAAAGCTTGCTGCCACTGCCACCAATCACTGCTGCATCAAGCTCAGGCAGCTCTGCCATTCCGTCGGGGGCCTCAGCCTCTATAACTGTAATATTATTCACTTCAAATTTTGCTGAATTGGCCTTTATAAGATCTATACCCTCCTGCTTCCGTTCAATAGAAAATACGTGTCCCTTCGGCATCTGAAGAGCAGCCTCTATTGATATGGACCCCGTACCGGCGCCTATATCAGCAATTACACCATCCTCAGGAAGGCACAGCTTTGCAATAGTCAATATACGTATTTCCTGCTTTGTCATAGGAATTTTTCCACGTATAAAGCTGTCATCAGGTATTCCTAAAAAAGTCTTCATTCCATCACCACCAGAATGCAATGGGTATATTCTCTAACATCTGAGGCTTTGCCCAGGGTTGTAGCTATTATTTCTTCATCATCATAGGATAAACGGCTGCATATAAACATCCGTGTGCCCTCCGGCCATCCTGCAGCCATAAGCTTTTCTGGCACAGTTCTAGAGTTATTCTTGCCATCTGTAAGAAATCCAAGAATCCTCCCACTGCTATATCTCAGCTTTTCTGGAGCTGGCTCACGGCCATGCATGCTCAAAAGCTCAGCATCATGCCATGGCAGAGAAAGCCTTGAAAATGCCAGCTGCATAGAGCTTATGCCTGGAATAACACTTATCCTGGTCTCTGGAAACTCTCTCCTAAGACTATCAAGCAAGGAGTAGTACCCAGGGTCTCCAGAAACCATAACCACTACATCCTGTTTCATAAGCTGATGCCGGATAAATTCCATAACAGCCTTAATATCTGATTTCACTGCCATAGTAAGCTGGTTTTCACCAGCAAACTGAGTCAACGCTCTGGAGCCGCCTACTAGCACCCTTGCATTTTTTATAGCCGTCAAGGCTGCTGGGACCATATATTCCGGATTACCAGGACCTATTCCTGCCACTATTATTCTATTCATTATAGTTATCCTGCCTATTAATTATTCTATATTCCAATGAAAATCCCTGCCTATTTCCTCAGCAGTTTTATCCATTCCCAGCAATTCACCCTTCAAGGTTACCATTACCGTACCTATTTTAACTTTATCAAAAACAAGGCGCATGGCTCTGGCACTAGCTCTGGCGGCAATTATACTATAAACCCGCTGCAGTCCATATTCTTCAATTACCGGCAAAGCATCCTCAGTTGTGATAGCTTTCAATATACGCCTGACGCCTTCTGGCGGCATTCCCTCAGCAGCACTATAAGCAGCCAAAGTCTCCAGCCTGGCATCCCCCACTCTGTTATGGGTATGAAAAACTCCTGCCGCTACCTTAGCCAGCTTTCCAATATGACCAAATAGAAGTACCCTTTCAAGTCCCTTATCAGCTGCAGCCTCCAGCATAAAACCAATAAAATTAGAGGTCTGCACCATTGCCTCCAATGGCAGACCTCCTTGAACAGCAATTCTTTCTCCAATCTTTCCAGGAACAAAAATCTGAGTAGAGTAGCCGGCCGCCTTAGCAACTTCAATCTGTGGCACCAGAGAATTTTTAAAGGCGTCTTCAGACATTGGACGCAACACACCTGTGGTTCCTATGACTGAAATTCCTCCTTCAACACCTAAAATAGGGTTAAGAGTCTTCTTCGCCAGCTCTTTGCCCTTTGGAATAGATATTATTACCTCACAGCTATAGCAACGTCCCATAATGCCTGCGATTTCCTGCGCAATAAGCTGTCTTGGACCAGGATTAATAGCTGGCTCACCTGGCGGAACAGATAAACCTGCTCTGGTTACCGTGCCAATACCCTCACCGGCTTTATAAACAATACCACCAGAGGCTAATTCCCTTACCTCAGTAAAAATGGACACACCATTAGTTATATCAGGATCATCACCAGAGTCCTTGATAATTTCTGCCACGACGCCACCTTCAGTTTTTTTAACGTCTTTAACCGGTATAAGGAGCCGTGTACCATCAAGAGCTGTAATCTCCACCTGCTGACAGTATTCACCCTTAAGGAAAAGCAGCCCTGCTTTAGCACCAGCTGCTGCACATGCACCAGTTGTATATCCGCTTCTAAGCTCCTTGCCCATCAGAACATCTCCCTCATAATCCTACTGCCAGCGCTTAAACAGTTCATGCTCAACACCAAGCGAATCACATACCTTGCCCACCATCATATCCACAAGATCATCCAAGCTTTCAGGTTTATGATAAAAGCCTGGACATGCAGGAATAATTCTTGCTCCAAGACGTGACAGCTTCAAAAGGTTTTCAAGATGACCTGCATGCATCGGGGTCTCTCTAGGAACTACAATCAGCGTTCTAAATTCCTTCAGTGTAACATCAGCAGCCCTGGTTAATAAATTGTCACTAATACCATTTGCTATGCAGGCAGCCGTTTTCATAGAACATGGAATAACCACCATTGCATCCATCTTAAATGAACCGCTAGCTATGGCTGCCCCAACATCATGGATATCATACAATACATCTGACATCTGCCTTAAATCATCTATATTTTTTCCACATTCGTACTGAATAACCTTTTCACCGCTGTCGGTCAGCACAACATGAAGCTCATGACCGGCAAGCTTAAGAACCTCTATAAGCCTGATGGCATATATGCTTCCGCTAGCGCCTGTAATACCTATAACAATTTTCATTCTATACCCTCATCACAGTAATGGTCTTTTAGCAGCAGCAGTAATATTATGATCCTTGCGACGCTTATCTATACGGTATACGTAAGCCAGCACCTCTGCCACTGTAGTATATAACTCCGCTGGAATCTCCCTATCAAGCTCTAAAGCCATAAGCATATTTACCAGGGATTTATTCTGATAAACGGGTACTGAATTCTGCTGAGCTGCATTCAGGATATTCTCAGCTACATGCCCTCTGCCCTTGGCTACGAGCTTAGGAGCAATATTCTTTTCCTGATCATACTTTAAGGCAACAGCCTTCCTTTCCGCATTAGGATCAAGCTCAGGCTCCTCATGCGGCTTTCCTCTCATTCTAAGCATATCACTTTACAGCTCCAACCTTTATATCCTTCAATTCAAGTGGCGAATCAGCAAAAGACGCCTGAATATCCGGTATATACTCACTAAACTCCTTTATTACGGTATCATCTGAGAAATTGACCTTTAAATTAAGGCTGTTACCCTCATATAAACGGCATGTCAGCTCTACAGCACCTATATTATCAGTCAGCACACATATCCTTAGCCAGGTTTCTTTTTTCTTTTCCCCAGTCATTTCATCCTGAGGCTCGCCATCATAGATATGAACATATGCAGGATAGCTTTTTTCATTTTCGCCCAGATATAAAGGCATCATAAAGCTTATGGTTTTCTGGCCATCTGTCCGTACAGATGAGCTGCTCTCTCCAGCGCCCTTCATAACGGAAGCAAATTTATTCAGTTTGCGGCTGGCATCCTTGAGCTCCTTTGCCTTCATATTCTTCAGCTGGGCCAGCTCACAGAGCTGTACAAAAGCCCATAATTTAGGCAGATTATCCACTCCCAGCTGAATCGCAGCATTCTGAAGTGCTGCTGGTATATTAGACTGTACCATCTTCAAAAGCTGTGTCAGCTGCTTTGCATCCTGCTGACTTAAGCCATCCTTATTACCATTAATAAAATTCTGTAATAGCTGCACATCCTTTTCGGATAGAGCAGCATCCTTCATCAGCAGCTCTGCCAGAGATTTCATAGCATCCATAGCCTGCGTATTCTGCTGGAGATTTACTGTCTGCTGCTGAGATGCTTGTGGCTGCTGAGCAACCTGCTCACTGCTGGAAGCAGCATATCTAGCAAAAATATTTCTGAATAACGGATTATTTTCAGCCTGTGGCTGACTTGATTCATATGACCTGGAAGCTGCATTACTATTCTGCAGCTGTGGCTGATTATGCTGCTTTCCTTGAAGCCCGCTATTCTCTGCCTGATTAGATGTCTGCTGAGGCTGTGACTGATTCTGGGCCTGCGGCTGATTCTGGGCCTGCGGCTGATTCTG
>CAMCDL010000066.1 GCA_945873565.1 uncultured Selenomonadaceae bacterium
GTCAGGAGCCCCTGCATTTCGTTATAGCTCAAAATTTTTAGTCCAGCTTACCGTCCAGATCGTGGTTAGTCATAGCACACACAACAGAGTCAGACCATACATTGACGGCAGTCTCAATCATATCGATAATAGTGTAGATTGGCAGGATAATACCCATAACTCCAAGAGGTGCACCCATAGATGCCATCAAGGAAAGAGTAAGGAAATAGCAGCCCATTGGCACGCCAGCATTACCTACTGCAGTAATTACAGAAATCAGAACCCAGGCAATCATAGTGCCTGTTGTCAGCTCATAGCCGGCATTCTGCATAAGGAATAATGAAGTAACAAGAATAAAGGCTGCACAGCCATTCATATTAATAGTAGTACAGATAGGCAGTACAAATCGGGAAACAGACTTGTTTACTTTCATATTATCCTCTGCGGATGCCATAGTAACAGGCAGGGTTGCAGCAGAGCTTTTAGTGAAGAGTGCAACAGCAATTGCAGGAGACATCTGACGAAAGACCTTAATTGGATTAAGGCCTCTCAATACAAGGAACAGTGGCAAAATAACAAAGAACTGCAGAACATTACCACCGAGAACAACAGCAACATACTTGCCAAGAGAACCTACAATTACACCTGCTTCAATCTGAGCAGCCAGCTGAGCAGAAAATGCTACAATGCCTACTGGCAGAATCCATACCAGGGCACGGATAAGAGTAAAGAGGAGCTCCTGTACGCCATTAAGAGTCTTGAGAAGATACTCACGGCCCTCAGTCTTCGGCATAAAAGCAATTCCAAGACCCACAGCAAAGGATATAAGTACAACTGAGAGCACATTGCCCGCAAGAAGAGGCTGAATCATATTATTTGGAATAACACTGAGAAAATGACTGTAATATGTTACAGATCCCAGCTTATCCATTGGCACATCAGCAGCTGCAGCACCAATCATCTCCATTGGAAGATTTTCTGGTGCAATCAGAATAAAAAGCACTAGGCCCACTATAGAAGCTGCAAAGGTAGTCAGCAAGGTATAGGTAACTGCCTTGCTGAAGATTCGTCCTGTACTTTTCTTAGCACCAAGACTAGCCAAGGTTGTTACCAGTGACAAGGCAATGGTCGGGATTGCCAGTGTCTGGAAAAGACGGGTAAACACAGTTGCTACAAAATCAAAAAATTCATTAAGAGTGCCATTACCAGCCCAGCCTAAAGCTGCGCCGACAGCAAGTGCACCAATCCAAAGCACAAACTGCTTTGCGCTGCCGCTCTTATTGTTGTTTATGGCATTTTTTGCAGCAAAATCCACATTCGATTTACTTTCATTAAAATCTGACATCAGCAAAAACTCCTTTTATATGATACATATAAAGTTATAAAAACTCATCTTTTATATATACCATAATGCCGGTATTTTATCAAGCCTAATGCCTCACTTCTTAGGTATCACCGACTTAACAGCCATTGTAAGGGCAAATAATGCCATGGCATTAGGGATTACCATAAGCTGATTAAACATATCTGACAGTTCCCACACCAGATCACTGGAGGTCATAGTTCCGGCAAAGATAAAGCATAGGGCAATAATGGTGTATACCATAACCCCCTTCTCACCAAATAGATAACGGACATTTATCTTGCCAAAAAGATTCCAGCTGAGTATCGTTGAAAAAGCAAAGAAAAACAGGCACACCGCTACAAACATTGCTCCGAAATCACTGCCAAAAACAGTTCCAAAGGCTGTCTGGGCCAGATTGGTCTTGCCAAGGCCTTCAGGTATAACGCCATTTGCCAGGACTCCATCGGAGGTGTACAGGGTAGAAATAATTACCAGAGCATTCAGGGTAAGCACAATAAATGTATCAATAAATACACCTACCATAGCCACTACACCCTGATCATGAGGCTTTGCAACCTGTGCCAGAGCATGGGCATGAGGAGTTGAGCCCATACCAGCCTCATTGGAGAACAAGCCTCGCTTTGCACCCTGGCTTATTGCAGTCTTTAAGGCATGTCCAAATCCACCACCAATAATCGCCTCTGGATTAAATGCATAATAGATAATCATATAAAATGTATCCGGGATATAGGAAGCTCTGCAGATTAACACTATCAATCCGCCCAGCAGAAACACTGCCGCCATAATAGGAACTACCTTCTCTACCACGGAAGCTAATCGGCTTACACCACCGATAAATATAGCACCACAGACAATAACAAGGCCTATACCCACTGCCCAAGCAGGCACTCCGAAAGCAGTACTGCAGGTTACTCCGATAGAATTTGACTGTACCATGCACCCGAAAAAGCCGAGAGCAAGAATAATAGCTACAGCGAAAAAGTTGGCTAAGGTCTTGCCAAAGCCACCCTTAAAGGCCTCTGTAATGTAGTATACAGGTCCGCCATGAATCTGTCCGTCTGCACCCAGTCTTCTGGTAGTCTGAGCCAGCACTGCCTCAGCATAAATTGTGGCCATGCCAAAGAAGGCAATTACCCACATCCAGAATATTGCGCCAGGTCCACCAGTAAGTATTGCGCCACTAGCGCCTACAATATTTCCTGTACCTACCTGAGCCGCAATAGCAGTTGCCAAAGCCTGAAATGAGCTCATACCCGCCTTCTGGCTGCCGCCACAAAGGCTCAGCTCACCAAAGGTCTTTACAAGCCCCTCCTTCAGATAATGAAGCTGAACAAATCCTGTTCTGACTGTATACCAGATTCCTACAGACAATAGTAGTATCACCAGTACATAATCTGAAAGATACGAATTAATACTTTGAACCAGTTCTAACATTTTTAATCCTCCCATATTTTCTTTGGAAAATAAAAAGAGCCGATAACAAATCGGCTCAGGTTAAAAGCAGTCCAAAGGTACCAATAAGATAGTATTCATCGTGAATTGTACCTGCAGCCTTGTCCCCTTTGCCTGAGAGATTCAGTGGTACCCAGAAAAACACTGCAGTACAACACCTTACACCTTCGGCAGCCAGATTAGTGGCATTCTCCAAAGCTTCCTCCACCACCAGTCTACTTTTAGCATTCTGGTAGCTTCTTAGGAATTATTTCAATCACGCTGAATATGATACTATAAAAAATAAACTTTGTAAAGGATATTATTTTGCTCTTTACCCAAGGGCTTCCCAGCTCCAGGCAAATCAGACCCCTAAGTCAGACAGATTACTTTAAAAAGCCATTAATAATCTGCTCTTCAGCCTGTTCCTGACTAAGTCCCAAAGTCATAAGCTTAATAATCTGCTCACCAGCAATTTTACCGATTGCTGCCTCATGTACCAAGGCTGCATCAATATTATTAGCCTCAAGCTGAGGAACCGCTAGAATCCTTGCATTATCCATAATAATAGCGTCACATTCTGTATGTCCGCTGCATGCTGCATTACCAGTAATCTTAGAATCAAATCTCTGATAAGAATTATCCTTGGCCACTGAACGGGATACAATATCTGCTGATGAACCGGCACCATTAAGTACAGTCTCATATACGCTTTCTGCCCTCTGATCACCATGGGTCAGGAGTCTTTCACGGACCAGCATCTTTGCACCAGCTGCCAGCTCAGACTTTGTGGTACGTACAGTAGAATCAACGCCTTTAATCTGTACCATTTCCATCTCCATGAAGCTGTTTTCCTCAAGATAGGCCTCAGTTACAGGATTCAGCAAGCGTTTGCCAGTACCATCTCCCTCACCGTAATGTTTCTCAACATATTTAACCTTAGAATTTTTGCCTATAAAGAAGCGATGAATACCATCATGCTGGGAATCCTGGTCACCGCAGTTATGAATACCGCAGCCAGCAATAATTACAACATCACAGTCATCACCAATGTAGAAATCATTATATACCATTTCCTTAAGTCCGCTTTCGCTAAGAACTACTGGTATATGAATGCTTTCCTTCTTGGTGCCTGGCTTTACACGGACATCAATGCCGCTTACATCAGTCTTGGTGGTAATATCAATATTAGCAGTAGTATTTCTCTCTGCCAGATCACTGTTAGCACGAATATTATATGCACCCTCCGGAGTACCATGCAGGTCAGCAATCTCCATCAGAAGTCTTCTCTGGATCTCATCTATCATTTATCGCCACCCCTTTCAGAAAACTTGCTGCAGGAGGCAGCTACAGCACTTGTACCAAGAAGAGCAGGCATAATCTCTTCCTTGCTGCCACGCTTGGATACACCGCCGTCAGCCAGCACAATAATCTCATCAGCAATATTAAGAATACGCTCCTGATGAGAAATAATAAGCATAGATCCGTTATAGCTGTCACGCATATGCTCAAATACCTGAATCAGATTCTGGAAGCTCCAGAGATCAATACCTGCCTCAGGCTCATCGAAGATTGTCATCTGAGTACCTCTTGCCAGGACAGTAGCAATCTCAATACGTTTAAGCTCACCGCCAGAAAGAGAGGAATTTACTTCGCGATTGATATAATCCTTGGCACAGAGACCCACCTCAGAAAGATACTGGCAGGCATCAGCTACAGAAAGACGCTTCTGAGCAGCAATTCTCAAAAGATCAAGAACATCAATTCCTTTAAAGCGGACAGGCTGCTGAAAAGCATAGCTTATGCCAAGCTTTGACCTATCCGTAATGCTCATATCAGTAATATCCTGACCATTGAAGAGAATCTGACCACCTGTTGGATGTTCGATTCCTGCAATCAGTTTGGCAAGGGTAGACTTGCCGCCACCATTAGGCCCAGTTATAACTGTAAATTTGCCATCCTTAATAATAAAGCTGACATCCTTAAGAATCTCTTTCTCAGCATTATCACCATTGACAGCAAAGGAAACATTCCTAAGCTCTAACATTATATTAAACCTCCAAAAAACACAACAACATCATAACACTAATATACTAGTGCTACATAAAAACAATCTGAAAGCTGGGTATAATCATCCCTTTATATACTTTTCAATAGCATCTATAACAGTCTGATTACCATCGTATAGTATACCAAATCCGCCGCCTTCATTCCACTCATCAACATTTTTCTGGTAATCATCAATGAGAATAAAGCCAGCCCCACGGCAAAACTGCTTCTTTTCAGAACGGAATACTATATTTGCCACCACATCAGGGCCAAGATACCGTTTTACCCACGCTCTTTTATCCTCCTCAGAATATTTTATTCCCCTATGCGGCCTTGGTATGGCACTAAGAATTTCACAATTATATTTTTCGCTCAGCTTTTCAAAAAGTTCAATCGCCTCAGGCATAGGAACCAGCTTATCAAAGAAGTGGTCTACCTTCTTAATGGCCTCCCACATAGGGTTTTCTACTCCATTTTTCAGGGCCCCCTGAGCAATCGGGTCAATACCGCAATACTTCCACAGGCCTGCTGAAAAATCTGCCAGCACGCCATCAAGATCAAAATAAATCTTCTCTATTTTCATAAATCAGTTTACCTTTATGCTATCAATAATTCTATTAACTTCTCCATCCATATCCTCATTACCCCTGCGGGCAGATACGCTTACAGTCCAGAGCTCATCACCCTTAGCAAAGCATATAATTCTCATCTGCAGGTCTATATCATTAGCAGTATAATCTATTACAGCCTTCTTGCCTGGCATGCCATCCACAGCAATATCCTCAAGCTGATAAGTACTGCCCTTGGTCTTAAGCTTAAGATTATCAGCAACACGCTTTGCATCACTATTAAGGTCCATGGACCAGGCCTTGCCGCTCTGCTTTTCCATGGTTACCTTATCATAGCTCAAGGCAGTTACCATTATAAGAATATCACTGTTGTGCCCCTCGAAACCGTTGATAATACTACCATTTGGCTGCTTGGTATTATTCTGGCTTAAGGCCTTAAGCTCAAAGGGCACCACCATAGTAAGGGAGCTTGTTGTGCCACCGAAAACCTTCTCATCCATTTTCATAGGCTCGTAGCCGCAGCCAGCTGCCAGCATTACCACTGCCAGCATAAATGACATCAAAGCCAGCACAATACTGTTCTTCATATTTCTCCTCCCTTATCAGAGTACCTCTACCAGCTCAATGTGGAAATTAAGCTCCTTGCCAGCCATCTCATGATTAGCATCAAAGGTTATAGTGGTATCAGTCTTATCAGTAACCTTTACAGGGATAGGCTGATTATATACATTAGTCAGAGCAATGCGCTGACCAACCTCCAGTTTTTCAGCACCTGGCATTCTCGCAAATTCCACGGTAAAGATAGCTTCAGGATTTAAAGGACCATAAGCCTCCTCAGGCATCAGATGAACATCAGCAGAATCACCAGGCTCCATGTCAGCTACAGCCTTATCAAAACCAGGAATCATCATGCCAGCACCGCACTGGAACTCCAGTGGTTCACCACGATCATAAGAAGAATCAAACTGAGTGCCATCATTAAAGGTACCTCTATAATGAGCACGAACAGTCTTTCCCACATTCCTGCCCTCGAAGCCTGGTCCAGCAGAATGACATCCGCCACCACAGCCGCCGCTATGACAGCCACCATCACCATGATCACCACAGGAATGTTCCTCACCATGATGATTGCAATTTGCACCAGAATTAACCAGCTCACCTCTAAGGTATGCTTCTACTGCCTCATCTGTATTGCCAGACTGTCCAGCACATAGCTCAATACCATGCTCCATAAGAGCTGCCTGAGCGCCACCGCCGATGCCACCGCAGATCAGCACATCAATAGAATGATTATTCAGCATACCCGCTAATGCACCATGTCCCTGTCCATCAGAACCAACAATCTCAGAGGATACTACCTTTCCATTCTCAATTTCATAAACCTTGAACTCCTGGGTATGTCCAAAGTGCTGAAAAATCTCTCCATTTTCATAAGTTACTGCAATTCTCATTTCTATAGTCCTCCTATATTAAAGTTAATATTTATACTTTACTCATACCTATGCTTGTATCAGAAATCTCAAATCTATTATCAGATACCCAATCCATTTCCTCCTGTGACAGCCTTACAAGGCCATGATCTCCAGACTTGAACCTCTGAAAATAGATACTTTTACTCAAGCTAATTGTATAATTTGTCCTATGATACTGTCAAGAAAAAAACCGCCATGCAGACCCTGTAAAGCTCACATAGCGGTTATTTTTTCGGTTATTATTTCGATTTTTATTCCTTGCCAGTCCAGCAGTAGGTACAAAGCTGGCTCTCATCAAGGCCGATTGCCTCAATGGTTCCCTTCAGGGACTGATAGCCAAGGGAATCAAACTTAAACATCTCACAGATACGCTTCAGCATGCATTGACCACGCTCAGTAGTTGCATCAGCATACTCATCAATATGCTTCTCGCCCTCATCCCCCTCCAGATCCTGGATAACACGGCGGGCAATAAGCTCTTTCTCAGACTTGCTGCTGGAGAAATTCAGATACTTGCAGCCATACATAATCGGAGGGCAGGCTGAACGCATATGAACCTCCTTAGCACCGCTGGCATACAAGAAATCTACAGTCTCACGGAGCTGGGTCCCACGAACGATGGAATCATCTACAAACAGCAGCTTCTTATCCTTTATAAGCTCAGGAACAGGAATCTGCTTCATCTTAGCAACCTGATTGCGCGTGCTCTGATTTACTGGCATAAAGGAACGGGACCAGGTTGGTGTATACTTAATAAATGGACGGGCAAACTCGGCACCGCTCTCGTTAGCATAGCCTATTGCGTGAGGAACACCAGAATCTGGTACACCAGCCACATAATCAACATCTGGCAGAGTGCCTCTTTCTCTCTCATCCCTTGCCATAATCTTACCATTATCGCAACGCATTACCTCTACATTCTTGCCCTCGTAGCAGGAAGTAGGATATCCATAATAGGTCCAGAGGAAGGAACAAATCTTCATATCCTTGCCAGCTGGAGAAATAGTGCTGATACCATCAGCATTCATGCGGACAATCTCACGAGGTCCAAGCTCATAAAACATATCATAGCCCATCTTCTGGAAAGCAAAGCTCTCAAAGGATGCACAGTATCCAAACTCATTCTTGCCGATAAGTATAGGCAGACGACCCACCTTATCACGAGCGGCAATTATCTCACCCTCTGCATTGATAATGAGGATAGTCATAGAACCCTTAATCATATCCTGCGCATGCAGTATACCAGAAACAATATCCTGCTTCTGATTAATGAGAGCTGCAACCAGCTCTGTAGAATTAACCTTGCCGGAGCTCATAGCCATAAACTGATGGCCCTTATCAGAGAAATACTGATTCACCAGCTCTTCTGCATTAGTAATAATGCCAACAGTGGTAATGCCATATATGCCAAGATGCGAACGGATCATCAGAGGCTGAGGATCAGTATCACTGATACAGCCGATACCGCTGGTACCAGAAAAAATAGCAAGCTCTTTCTCAAACTTAGTACGGAATGGAGCCTTATCTATAGAATGAATCTGACGCTGGAAGCCCTTATCCTGATCAAATACAACCATGCCTCCGCATCTTGTACCAAGATGAGAATGATAATCCAGTCCAAAGAAAATATCTTCTACACAATCCTGTTTGGAAACTACTCCAAAAAAGCCGCCCATTTACGATTGCTCCTTCCAAAATCAACTGCACCGAAAAAACGGTGACCTATTTATCAACCCGTTTATTATAACACGAATATCGAAAAAAAAATCCCCTAAATTGATTAAATATTTCATGAATTAGATATTTATTAGAAATAGCCCTGGCAAAAGGATTTACCCAGGAAAATGTTGAATACATACTATAAGAATCTTTTGAAAGGATGTTCAGAATATGAAAAAAATAATACTTACACTCCTGACTATGCTTATGCTGACAGTGCCATGCCTTGCTATGCAGAATCCTATGGTAAAGCAGCCATCAATTATGACAGCTGAAAAAACAGCAGGTTTCATGGCTCTTTCCATTTTTCCAGGCTCAGATTTCCATCTTGATGATGTTTTTCTTATTGATGGAAAAATCATTGATCTCCGTTACAGCAATCAGTTTGATCAGAAATTCAGCATCAGAAGTGCACGCTATGACAGCAGTCAGCCAGACATCAGCGGCGTATACACCGACTACTGGGAAGATTACAACGTAGGTGATGTCAGCATGCGGGTGGTACACCTCTATAGTGGTGAAATACATGCCGCCTGCTGGAATGATGGCAGCAAGAGCTATGCTATTTATGCTGAAAACATGAAAACCGAGCCATTCATGATTCTTGCAGTAATGACATATCATTCCATAAACCCTGAAGTCTGACTACTTTCATAAAAAAAACAGCACTAGGAATACTCCTGGTGCTGCTTTTTATTTAATAAAGATCATGCTCCATACTGATATACTCAGCAAAAAGCTCCTGGCATTCCTTGCGGCCAAGCTCCTTGCCATAGCTATTGGAATTGCGGTTATTCCAGTCATTATAGAATTTATCATCCCTGAAGCCTATAGCATCAGTATCCTCCGTATTGCATCCATAGAACACATCAGAAATATTTGACCACAGAATTGCTCCCAGGCACATAGGACATGGCGCCGCAGTGGTATACAGGCTACAGCCAGACAGGTCATGGCTCTTCATATTGTGGCAGGCATCACGTATAGCCTCCATTTCTCCATGACAAGTAGGATCATGATTAACCAGCACCCTGTTATGACCGCGACCAACAATCCTGCCATCCTTGACAATAACAGTACCAAACGGTCCGCCATGCTTCTGGAGTATCCCCTCACGGGCCTCCTTGATAGCCTCTTCCATAAATTTCATACCAATCACCTTATCCTTGCAAACGGGCTCCCCGCCGGGAGCCCCTACAGTTTCCTTATACGTTTCCTTATATATTCGTAGGACCCGATAGTGGTCGATACCGCGTTTCCGTAGGGGTCGACGATGGTCGATCCCGCGTTTTCGTAGGGGTCGACGGTGGTCGATCCCGCATTTTCCGTAGGGGTCGACGGTGGTCGATCCC
>CAMCDL010000067.1 GCA_945873565.1 uncultured Selenomonadaceae bacterium
ATGATGTCTTTGGTGCCTTGGATGAAAGGGATAGACTTTGAGTTAGAATATCTGATGTGATAGATGTGTTTGTAAAATAAGTACCCTCGCCTATATGGCGAGGGTACTGTCATTATGGATCGACCACTACGGTTTATCAAATCGGAACCTCTATGTATTCCTCATCACCTATTTCCAGTTGACATCTGGCAGCTGTCAGATTGGTCAGTTCACGAGCGGTATCGTCAGTATCAGCAGCTGCCGTCAGTATGTTTACTGTGACCTTATCGGTGTATTCCGTTTCTCCAGTTCTTAATCCTTGATTTCGTATCCAGTTTTCAATGGTGGCAAGCATAGGATAATCCACAGTTGCCCTGATTCTCCGAAAAAGCTTCAGTTCTACTTTGGAAGAGGCCTCAAGACCAATGGCCGCTGAATGGTTATAGGCTCTGATAAGACCGCCAGCTCCAAGCTTTATACCGCCAAAATATCTGGTCACCACTACGACGGTGTTTGTAAGGCCCTGCTGCTTAATGGCTTCCAGTATAGGGTTTCCTGCAGTTCCGCCAGGCTCTCCGTCATCGTTGGATTTCTGCAGGCTGGAATCTGGTCCAAGTACCCAGGCAGAGCAGTTGTGGCGGGCATCGAAATGCTTTTTCTTTATGCCTTGAACAAATTCCCTGGCTGCAGCCTCGTCTTCAACATGCGCTGTATAGGTGTAAAACTTTGATTTTTGTATTTCGTAATAAGCCTCGCCGGTTCCGGCGATGGTTCTGTATTCCTTCATGGTTTCCTACCTGTCCTCCCGGGCTGATAAATTATGTCTTAAGCTGGTAATTTCATCTGCTGTAAAGAGCCCAGCTGGAGCATTAATTGCCATTATGGTATCCAGGTGACGGCTCTGCTCAGATTGGCTGTTTGTAAGCTGTGCCTCAGGATTAGCAGCGGCCTGGGTCAGCCTGATAGTCATCAGCTGTTCCTCAGAATAGGCGAGAGTTTTCCTAATAAGCTCATGGGTCAGAGCGGAGTTTTTTTCATCCAGCTCCTCTGGTGGCATCATTTTTAGTATAATATCCCGCTGACTGGCGACTTCCTTTTCCAGGTTTCCTAGCCTTACATAGCAGGTTTCCAGGCTTATGCTGTCGTTGCGGAAATCAGTTAATATAGTATTATAGGTGCGCCAGTTATAGTCCAGGCTGTCAATAAGGCGCTGGTATCCGGCAAACCACCTGCTGAAGGCCTCCTGCTGAAGGCTGATGGCATGCTGGTGCTGTGCCTGCAGATTATCCTCTGGCTTAGCAGTATCGGTTCCGGAATAAAAAATTATTATACCGATGGATATCAGCACCATGCTGAAAAGAAGAAATATCTTTTTGTCAGGTATTTTCCGATAAACCATGGCAAGAAGTATCAGAGATGCCACAAGGAAAACTAAAAGAAAAGTGTTCATGACAGTATCCTCACTTTAGTTGGACTACGCCTTTAATTCTAACATCTATGTATGTTTTTGCAAAATAATATTATAGGGATTATAATATTTTATGCAAAGCACAATATATTGAGGCAGATTATGAACAGACGTGAATTTATGCGTGGACTGGCATTAGCTTTTGCAGGTATCACGCTTTCAGAGCTTTTGACCCCTGTCAGGATGGCAGAGGCAGCTATAGCAATATATAGGGGACAGAGCACCAATGATCGTCCCTCACATGGATACTTAAGGAGCAAAAGCCAGGAAAGCTCGGCAGAGGAAAATTGGCCAGTGTATCCTGTGAGTATCAGGGAGACCTATCTGAGATTTGGACCTCTGGAGAACCGGCTCAGGACTGACCGTATAGTGGTACATCACACAGGGGTTGTAAGCGGAGCAGTGACCGCAGCTTCTATTCATAGCTTCCATAAGAGGCTTGGCTGGTCAGGAATAGGCTATCACTATATTATTGACAGGAATGGTATTATTGAACGGGGAAGGCCAAGGGATACTGTAGGGGCACACTGTATAGGCTTCAACAAAAATACCGTAGGCATAAGCCTGGCTGGAAATTATAATACGATGAGCCCCGCTGAGGTTCAGCTAGAGGCACTATCAGAGCTTATTGCTGCGCTATGCGGAATTTATCGCATAAGACCTGGGCAGGGAACTATCGTGGGACATAGGGATCTGGTAAGTACAGCTTGCCCTGGAGATAACCTTTATGTCAGACTGCCAGAAATCAGGCAGCGGGTCATTGCAAAAATGGGGTATAGCGGATGAGTGTATTTCGCGGTAAATGGCCAGCAGAGCCAGAAAACGATAATAAGAAATCTAAGGGCCTTTTAAAAAATGGTGAGCGAAGCGGAATTGTACTGGCGGCAGCACTGATAATTTACGGTGTGATAAACTCAGATGTGCCGCTATGCTTTTTTATGCTGGCATTCATACTTTTTTATGGTCATGTCTGGCTGGAACGAAGTCAGCTTACCCAGCTGGCTTCACTCAGCAATGTGCTGAAGGGGCTTAGCATAACAATGCTGATAGGCTCAGTAATCATGATTTTTATGTAGATATGGCTTGCAGAAAACAACATTTTTCTGCAAGTCAAATTTTTTTCCTCATATTGAATAAAAAGAAGGAATTTTCAGAATTTTATTGAAATGTATACATGTATAATTCTCAGTTTTGATGGTTTTACAAGTTATTTTAATTAAAGATATAGGGGTGAATATTATGAGTAAGACAAAATGCTTAGCAATGATTCTGGCAGGTGGCCAGGGCAGCCGCCTTGGTGCCCTCACCAAGAATATTGCTAAGCCAGCAGTTCCATTTGGTGGAAAGTATCGTATTATCGATTTCCCGCTTTCTAATTGCGCTAATTCCGGTATTACTACAGTTGGTGTATTGACTCAGTATCGTCCGTTGGAGCTTCATACTTATCTTGGCACCGGTAACGCATGGGATCTTGACCAGCAGTCTGGCGGTGTATTTATTCTGCCACCATATGCTCGCGATAAGGGGGCTGACTGGTACAAGGGCACAGCAGATGCAATTTATCAGAATCTCAACTTTATTGATACTGTAGATCCAGATTATGTGCTGATTCTTTCTGGTGACCATATCTATACCATGGATTATGCAGAGATGCTGGCAGCACATAAGGCTCGCAAGGCTGATGTTACCATTGGTGTATTTGGTGTATCCTGGGAAGAGGCACCTCGCTTTGGTATCATGAATTGCGATACCGAAGGCCGTATCATGGAATTCGAGGAGAAGCCTGCAAAACCAAAGAGCAATCTGGCTTCCATGGGTATTTACATCTTCAATCGTGAATATCTTGATAAGTACCTGAAGGAGGATGCAGTTCTGGATACCTCCAGCCATGATTTCGGTAAGGATATTATTCCAAAGATGCTTGGCGATAATGGCTGTCTCTTCTCCTATGCCTTCGAGGGATACTGGAAGGATGTAGGAACTATTGAGTCATTGTGGGAAGCAAATATGGACCTGCTGCAGGATGAGCCTCCATTCGAGCTCAGCAGCAAGTGGAGAATATATTCTTCCAATCCATCCCTGCCACCTCATTACCTCAGCCCAGAAGCTGTTGTTAAGCGTTCCATGGTAAATGAGGGCTCCATGGTTAAGGGTACCGTTGAGCATTCCGTGCTGTTTTCTGGTGTAAGAGTGGGCAAGGATGCCAAGGTTACTGATTCTGTTGTTATGCCATTTGCTAAAATAGAGGATGGTGCTGAGGTTCAGTATGCTATTGTTGCTCAGAATTGCGTAATTAAGGCTGGTGCTAAGGTGATTGGTGCACCTGGTGCTATTAGTGTAATTCCAGAGGGTACCGTTGTAGCTGCCGAGTAATTCAGGCAGGACGTTTTTGGAATAATGTGTGCCAAAGCACACTTAGATAGGAGTGATCGTTTTGAATAGTATGATGGGTATCATTCGGTTAGATGGCTCTTCTGCTATGCTTAAGGAGCTGTGTGAGCATCGTCCTGTAGCTTCCCTGCCAATAGCTGGCCGCTACCGTGTAATTGATTTTGCACTTTCCAATATGGTAAATGCCGGTATTACCAATGTAGGCATTCTCATGACTGAGAAGGCACGTTCCATCCTGGATCATCTTCGTTCTGGTAAGGACTGGGATCTAGCTCGCCATCGCGAGGGTATGTACTACATGCCAAATGATTCTGTAGATGGCCGTGCACCTATCGGCAATCTTTCTGGCCTTTATAACAACCTTGACTATGTTCAGCATAGCTCTGGTGATTATGTCCTGGTTGCAAAGGCTGATTCCAT
Source organism: uncultured Selenomonadaceae bacterium (assembly GCA_945873565.1). Lineage (GTDB taxonomy): Bacteria > Bacillota > Negativicutes > Selenomonadales > Selenomonadaceae > CAMCDL01. The sequence goes on from CAMCDL010000067.1 coordinate 4,259, forward strand.
TTACAACATGGATTTCAATAAGGTGCTGGAGTATCACCAGTCCACTGGTGCTGATATTACCTTCGTTTATCAGACAATCAATGGTTCTATTCCAGGCACCAGCTCCGTTCTCAAGGTAGCGGATTCTGGTCTTGTTAAGGACATTTACAAGTCTCCGAATGTTGAGGCCGGTTCTGATGTAACCATGGGTGTTTATCTTATGGCAAAGGATACCTTCATAAATCTGGTAAAGACTGCTTTCGAGCGTGGCGGCACCGACCTTCTCATCGATGGAATTATGCGTCGTATGGATGAATACACTATTTATGCTTACAGGCATGAGGGCTACATGGCTCGCATCAACAGCGTTGAGGCATATTACAGAGCAAGCATGGATATCCGTAAGCCAGAGGTCTGGGAAGAGCTGTTTATGGGTGAGAATGTAATTCATACCCAGCGCAAGGATGCTGTTCCAGTTCAGTACAAGGAAACTGCTGTAGTTACCGATTCTCTCATTGCCAACGGCTGCGAAATCCGTGGCGAGGTTGAGAATTCCATCCTCTTCCGTGGCGTCAAGGTAGCTGAGGGTGCAAAGGTTAAGAATGCAATTCTTATGCAGCATGCTGTTATTGGCAAGGATGCGGTAATTGAGAATGTTATCTGCGATAAGGATGTTGTAGTAGGCGAGGGCAAGAGCCTGAAGGGTGCTGATACCTATCCTATCATTGTTAGCAAGGGCGCTGCAATATGATTCCCGTAATAGATTTTAATTAAAGTCAATAAGACCGCTCCGTTTACCATACTGGTTTATGGGGCGGTTTTTTACAATAACAGTAAAATTCAGGAATTTCTGCTAATTAATGGAAGATTCAGAATAAAGCAAATGAATTTTACAAAAACCAATTCCTAATATATAATACACTAGTAATTATTTACTTTTCTATAATTTGGAGCCTGTACAACTGAACCTTATTTGATTGATACTATAAAACAGGCTTACAGAATGTTAGGAGTGATTAAATGTTATTAGACAGAGACATTGAATCTACTAAGGATGAGCTTAAGACCCGTTTTGTTCAGACCGCACATATTAAGTACGGTCGTGATCTCACCGATCTGACTCATCAGGAGATTTATCAGACCCTGGCAGAGGTTGTAAAGCAGTATACCTCTGAGAACTGGATTCAGACTAATAAGACCTATGCTAAGAATGATGAGAAGCAGGTTTACTACTTCTCTATTGAGTTCCTGCTGGGCCGTCTGCTTAACACAAACCTCATTAATCTCGATCTGAAGAACTCTCTGAAGGCTATGTTCCAGGATATGCCTGAGCTGGGCCTTAAACTGAGAGACCTCTATCCAGAGGAGCCAGATGCAGGCCTTGGCAATGGTGGTCTCGGTCGTCTGGCAGCCTGCTTTATTGACTCTATTGCATCTCTGGGTCTTCCAGGTCATGGCTGCTCCATCCGTTATCAGTACGGTCTGTTTGAGCAGAAAATTCTTAATGGCAACCAGGTAGAGATTCCTGATAACTGGCTTAAGGATGGTTTTGCCTGGGAGTTTAGAAAGCCAAGCCGTTCTGTAGAGGTTCGTTTCTGTGGACATGCATACCTCAAGAACAATGAGGAAACTGGTGAGCTGGAGGTAGTTCATGAGGACTATAAGTCTGTAGTAGCTGTTCCTTATGATGTACCAGTTATTGGTTATAAGAACAAGACTGTAAACACCCTGCGCCTGTGGAATGCCGAAATCCCTCGTGATTTCTCAGATTATGCCACTCTCACCCAGGAGCAGGTTCATAAGAAGAACGAGCATATCAATAACGTAAATAGAATTACTCAGCATCTGTATCCAGATGATAGCACCTACGGCGGTCGCCGTCTGCGCCTGGTTCAGGAGTATTTCTTCGTTTCCGCTGGTGTCCAGAGTATTGTAAGACATCACAAGAAGAATCATGATGATCTGTACAATCTGGCTGATAAGGTAGCAATTCATATCAATGATACTCATCCTGCACTGTGTGTTGCTGAGCTGATGCGTATTCTGGTTGATGAGGAGAAGCTTGATTGGGATGTTGCATGGGATATCGTATGCAATACCTGCGCTTATACCAACCATACCATCATGCCAGAGGCTCTTGAGAAGTGGCCTGTAGAGATGATGAAAGATCTGCTGCCTCGTATCTACATGATTATCGAGGAAATCAACCGTCGTTTCGTTGAGGAAATCCGCGAAGCATATCCTGATGAGGAATGGCGCGTAAGAGAAATGTCCATCATCGAAGACGATCAGGTTCATATGGCTCGCCTGGCAATTGTTGGTTCTCATAGTGTCAACGGTGTTGCAAAGCTGCATTCCGAGATTTTGAAGAACACTACTCTGCATACCTTCTATGAATATTATCCAGAGAAGTTCAACAATAAGACCAATGGTATTACCCATCGCCGTTGGCTGATTAGTGCTGACAACGAGCTGGCACACGTAATTGATGCTAAGCTGACCCGTGCCTGGAGACATAATCCTGCATCTCTTGAGAAGCTCCTTGAGTGGGCGGATGATCCTAAGTTCCATAAGGAAATTTCCAAGGTTAAGAATGTTAGAAAGCGTGCTCTGGCACAGTATGTTCAGAAGCATAACAAGGTTCGCGTAAGCACCAAATCCATTTTTGATATCCAGGTGAAGAGAATTCATTCCTATAAGCGTCAGCTGATGAATATTCTTCATATCATGTATCAGTATGACAAGCTGAAGAATGATCCTAAGTTTGATATGCCAGTGCCTGTTACCTACTTCTTTGGCGGTAAGGCTGCTCCAGGCTACTTCGTTGCTAAGGAGACCATCCGTCTGATTAATGCAGTGGCTGATAAGGTAAATAACGACGCATCTATCGATGGCAAGATTAAGGTTGTATTCCTGGAGAACTTCAGTGTTTCCCTGGGCGAGCTGGTATATCCTGCAGCTGATGTCAGTGAGCAGATTTCCACTGCTTCCAAGGAAGCATCCGGTACTGGTAATATGAAGTTTATGATGAACGGTGCAATTACCATTGGCACCCTGGACGGTGCAAACATTGAGATTCGCGATGAGGTTGGCGATGAGAACTGCGTAATCTTCGGTCTTAAGTCCTCTGAGGTTCTCAGCTACTACGAGAATGGTAATTATTCCGCATGGAATGAGTACAACGGCAATCCTCGCGTGAAGCTGGTAATGGACCAGCTTATCGATGGCAGCTATGGTGACTTCCGTTCACTGTACAACTATCTGCTGAATTCCAACGATGAGTTCTTCATTCTGAAGGATTTCGATGCATATGATGCAGCTCGCCAGGAGATTGTTAAGCGTTATCAGGACAAGAAGGCCTGGGTAAGATCCTGCATTATCAATATTGCAAAATCAGGCATATTCTCTTCCGACCGTACTATCAGCGAATACGCAGAGGACATTTGGAATATAAAGCCAGTAGAGATTGAGTAAGTCGAAGGAGGAATCGATATGAAGATTTCAGAATTAAGCGATTTCGATTTGCATCTGTTCCATGAAGGAACTAATTTCCATGCCTATAACCTGCTGGGGGCTCATGTCACCGAGGAAAATGGTGAAGCAGGCGTGCGCTTTTCTGTCTGGGCTCCTCATGCAAAGTCTGTAAGTGTTGTAGGCGATTTTAACAACTGGGATACTCGTGTAAACAGCATGCAGAAGGTGCAAGATGGCGAGACCTGGACTATATTTATTCCAGGGGTTGCTGAAGGCTCCGCCTACAAGTATGCAATTATGCCACAGCATGGTGGACCGCATATCATGAAGGCGGACCCATATGGCTTCTTTGCCGAGGTAAAGCCTGATACTGCATCCCGCGTATATGACATGGGCAAGTATGAGTGGCATGATCAGGAATATTTTGCTAAGCAGCAGCAGTCCTACACCAGGCCAATGCTGACATATGAGGTTCATGCTGGTTCCTGGCGCAGAACTCCAGATGGCAAGTACCTGTCCTATCGTGATATGGCAGACCAGCTGGTGAATTATGTAAAGGATATGAACTACACTCACATTGAGTTTATGCCTCTGTGTGAGCATCCCTTTGATGGTTCCTGGGGTTATCAGGCTACTGGCTACTATGCAGTAACCAGCCGCTATGGTACTCCAGACGATTTCAGATATCTGGTAGATAAGGCTCATGAGGCAGGTATTGGTATTATCATGGACTGGGTACCAGGTCACTTCTGCAAGGATGATCAGGGTCTGCGTGACTTTGATGGCACAAATCTATATGAGTCTGACAACAGCCAGCTTTCTGACAATGCTGGTTGGGGTACCACTAACTTTGACTATGGCCGTACTGAGGTACAGAGCTTCCTGATTTCCAATGCTATGTTCTGGCTGGAGCAGTACCATATTGATGGCCTGCGTATTGATGCAGTAGCCAATATGCTCTATCTGAACTATGGCCGTGAGTCTGGAGAATGGACTCCAAATAAGTTTGGCGGCAACGGCAACCTTGAAGCTATGGAATTTCTTAAGAAGCTTAATATGGCTGTTTTCAAGGAGCATGGCAATGCATTGATGATTGCTGAGGAGTCTACCTCATGGCCAATGATTTCCCGTCCAGTGGAAATGGGCGGCATGGGCTTCAACTATAAGTGGAATATGGGCTGGATGAACGATATATTAAAGTATGTCAGTCTCGATCCAATATACCGCAAGTGGCATCAGGATAAGGTAACCTTCTCCCTGATGTATGCCTTCAATGAGAACTTTGTACTGCCTCTCTCTCATGATGAGGTAGTTCATGGCAAGTGCTCACTTATCAGCAAGATGCCTGGTGATTACTGGCAGCAGTTTGCTGGTCTTAGGGCCTTCTTTGGCTACTGGATGGCTCATCCAGGCAAAAAGCTGCTTTTCATGGGCGGTGAGTTTGGTCAGTTTATTGAGTGGAAGTATGATGACAGTCTTGACTGGCATTTGGTTGAGCAGTACGAAAAGCATGGCAAGATGCTTCAGTACTCCAAGAACCTCAACAAATTCTATGTTGAAAATAAGGCCATGTGGGAAGTTGATTTCGACTGGTCCGGCTTTGAGTGGATTAACTGCAACGATAATGAGAACAGCGTCATTTCCTTCATCCGTAAGGCAGCAGATGGCAGCTTCGTAATAGCAGTATGCAACTTCACTCCAGAGGTTCGTCACGACTACCGTATCGGTGTACCGCTTCCAGGTGCATACGTGGAGGTATTTAACTCTGACGCTGATGAATTCGGCGGTTCTAATGTACTTAATGAGGGCGACCTTATTTCTCAGCCTGAGGGCTGTGACGGTCGTGAGCAGTCTCTGCTCATTACTGTTCCTCCTCTGGCTACCTGTTACTTTCGTATCAAAGATGAATCTTCCATACCTAAGAAAGCGGTAAAAAAAGCAGCATCTAAAAAGGAAGCACCTAAAAAGGCTGCATCAAAGAAGGCTGCAGCAGCTGAGGTAATCGCAGATAGTGCTCCAGCTAAGAAGAAGCCAGGCAGAAAGCC
>CAMCDL010000068.1 GCA_945873565.1 uncultured Selenomonadaceae bacterium
ATTCCTCTACGTCTCGTGGGCTCGGAGATGTGTATAAGAGACAGATATAATACAGGAGGTTCCGCTGGTGCTGCCTGATGGAATTACCTCAAAAACTTCTAAAATAAGAGTTACTATAAGGATAATAAGAAATAATTAACCGCACAGCAAAGAAAGGTAAGGTCTTCATGATAAGGATTAATAACCTTAGTGTTTCCTTTGATGATAAGACTCCTTTGGAGCAGCTGGCAGCTAAGCGATTAGAATTACCACCCCAGTCCATAGCTGGGGTGGTAATTGTGCGTAAGGCCATAGATGCCAGAAGGTATAAGGGAGCACCGATAAAGAATGTATATATGCTTGATGTTGAAGTGGCTGGCAATGAAAAAAAGCTGATAACACGTTTTAAGAAGGATAAGAATATATCATATCTGAGTACAGGAGAGCAGGAGCAGACAGTGACGTGGGGCAAGGGAAAGCCTCTTGAAGATAATGTGAATACTGACAGGCCACCTGTTGTTGTCGGATTTGGGCCAGCTGGAATGTTTGCTGCTTTAGAGCTGGCAAGGCATGGTTTTAAGCCGATGGTGCTGGAAAGGGGCCGTGATGTAGATAGCCGCCACAATGATATACAGTCATTCTGGCGAGGCGGAGAATTTGATAAGGTATCCAATGTACAGTTTGGCGAGGGGGGAGCAGGTACTTTTTCTGATGGTAAGCTCACCACCAGAGTAAGTGATCCGCTCATGCGGTATGTATTACAGGATTTTGTAAATGCTGGTGCTCCGGATGATATTATGTACCTTCATAAGCCTCATATTGGTACCGATATTCTCAGGCAGGTGGTCAGGAATATCCGCCAGGAAATAATCCGCCTTGGAGGGACTGTTCGGTTTGAATCGCAGGTTACTGGCATTGAGGTGAAGGACGGCAGGCTTGAAGCCGTAATTGCTGGCGATGCTGAAAGGATAGAAACCAGTACTGCATTTTTTGGAATCGGTCACTCCGCACGTGATACCTACCATATGCTTAAGTCAGCTGGCCTTCTGATGGAACCAAAGCCATTTGCCATAGGGGTCAGGATAGAACATCCGCAGGAATTAATCGATAGGGCACAGTATGGCGAGGACGCTGGGCATAATATGCTGCCAGTAGCAGATTATTCCTTGACCTACAATAACAGAGAAAGCGGACGGAGCTGTTATTCCTTCTGTATGTGCCCAGGTGGTCAGGTTGTTGCAGCAGCTTCGGAGGATGGTGGAGTAGTTACTAATGGAATGAGTAACTACAAAAGAAACTCTGGAATAGCAAATTCGGCACTTCTGGTCAATGTGAGACCTGAGGATTTTAAAAATGAAGTGCTTGGTGGTATAGCCTTTCAGCGGGAATGGGAACAGGCAGCCTTTAGAATAGGAGGTGGAAGCTATTATGCTCCAGTGCAGACAGCAGGTGATTTTCTTGCGGGCCGTTCTGGATCTAAGAATTATCTGACTGCACCGAGCTATAGACCTGGTGTTGTGGCATCAGATTTAAGAAAATGCCTGCCTGGCTTTGTGACAGCTACTCTGGCAGAGGCATTGCCTTACTTTGATAAAAAAATACCTGGCTTTGCCGATGATGGAGCGGCTATGACTGGTGTGGAGACCAGATCATCAGCTCCCTGCCGTATTGTCAGGGATAGAGAGTCTTTTATAAGTATGTCGGTTGATGGATTTTACCCTATAGGTGAAGGGGCTGGTTATGCTGGCGGAATTATGAGTGCAGCACTGGATGGGGTGAATGCCAGCCGGGCATTTTTTGACAAGATACGTAATAAAAGGATATAATATTAAAATGTGTAAAAGCAATTAATATAGTGTTTAATATCTGGAGGATTGGAGTATGGGAAGATTATTTGGTACCGACGGTGTCAGGGGGGTGGCAAATATTGAGCTTACACCAGAGCTGGCATATCGTTTGGCCCGTGCGGCAACTTTATATTTTGGAGAAGGTTCCGAGGAAAAGCCTGTAATTATGATAGGCCGTGATACAAGAATCTCTGGCCCGATGTTTGAGGCAGCTCTTATTGCTGGTATTACCTCAGCGGGAGGACGTGCTATTGTATGCGGTGTTATTCCAACACCGGCTATTGCTTATCTGGTGCGTATCCATAAGGCTAATGCAGGAATTGTAATATCTGCATCTCACAACCCATATCAGGACAATGGTATCAAATTCTTTGGCGGTGACGGCTATAAGCTGCCTGATCAGGTGGAGGATGAAATTGAAAACATCGTCAGGATGATAGAGTGCGGTGACCAGCTGGACAGAGCCTCTGGCAGCGGAATTGGTGATGTAGAATATCATCAGGATTACGTAAATGAGTATATCAATTATGTTATATCTACCTGCAGTGTGCGTCTTGATGGGTTAAAGGTGGTTGTAGATTGCTCTAATGGTGCAGCCTTTGTTGTTATGCCTACCGTGCTGAAGCGTCTTGGTGCTGAGACAATAGTTCTTAGCAACAAGCCTAATGGCATAAATATTAATGACAATTGCGGGTCTACTCATTTAGAGAATCTGCAGAAGGCAGTTCTTGAGCATAAGGCAGATATTGGTATTGCTAACGATGGTGACGCTGACAGATGCCTTTGTGTTGACGAGAAGGGCAATGTTATTGATGGTGACCATATTTTGGTAATGTGCGGCAAGGAAATGATGGATAAGGGTACTCTGAAAAATAATACCATTGTTACTACTGTAATGGCCAATATCGGTTTCCATCAGGCTCTGAAAAGCTTTGGCGCCAGAGCCGAGGTTACTAAAGTGGGTGACCGTTATGTACTGGAAAACATGCGAGCAAATGGTCATGTAATTGGCGGGGAGCAGTCTGGTCATGTTATCTTTTCAGACTACAGCACTACAGGCGATGGCCCGATTACTGCCCTGCAGGTGCTGTCAGCTGTTGCAAGGAGCGGTAAAAAGTCTTCCGAGCTTAATGAGATGATGATCAGCTATCCTCAGCTTCTGGTCAATGTAGTAGTTGATACTAAGGATGGCTGGGATGATAATGCAAATATCAGAGCTGCCATAGAGGCTGCAGAGAAGGAGCTGGGAGAGAGCGGCCGAGTACTGGTCCGTCCTTCTGGTACTGAGCCTCTTATCAGAGTTATGGCTGAGGGCCCTGATCAAGCCCAACTCGAAACAATCTGCCAGAAAATTGCGGATGTTGTAGTGGCAGAGCAGGGAGGAAAGATAAGAGGCTGAATATGAATCAGGCTATAGTTATTGTGAGCTTTGGTACGGCAGATCCTGAAGCTAAGGCCAGCTGTCTTGATGCTGTTGCTGCTGATGTAATCGCAGCTTTTCCTGCTTATGATGTGTTTGAGGCCTGGACATCAGAGTTCCTGCGGAAAAAGCTTGCCAGGGATGACAAGGAGATGAACAGCCTTGGGCAGGTACTATCTAAGCTCAAAGCTTCTGGCTATGACCGGGTTCTGATACAGCCTACGCATCTTATCAATGGTGAGGAGTTTAATAATAAGCTTGTACCAGAGGCAGCTGCATATAAAGAGTGCTTTAGCTGCCTTAAGCTGGGAAATCCTGTTCTGGCTGGTACTGGGCCTGAATCATATGAAGGACTTCTGGAGACTATATTTCCTTTGAAGGAACTTTATGATGGTGAGGAACTTGTAATGATGGGTCATGGTTCTCCACATCAGCATAGTGCTGTGTATGAGTGGCTGCAGGAGTGTGCGGATAGGAATGGGCTACCGGTACATATAGGGGTCGTGGAGAAGACAGACTGGCCTGACAGGGATATGGTACTAAAACGTCTTAAGAAAAAAGGTGTCAAAAGGGTTTATCTCTGCCCGCTGCTTTTGACCTGCGGTGAACATGCTCAGCATGATATGGCAGGAGATGATTCCGATTCCTGGAAAAACGTAATAGCTGATCAGGGAATTATAGTAAGAGCTAATACCTGCGGTCTTGGTGAAAAAGCCAGCTTTCGGGCCCTGTATATCAGAAATCTGGTCAAAATAGAAAATTCATAACTTGCGGTTATGATACTAATTCAAAGATAATGCTTTTAAGCAGACAAAAAGTCTGCTATAATAGCGAAGTATGATAGTGGCGGAAGGTCCGTTACTTAATATGTCATTATTTTTAAATTTTTATAAGATAAGGCGGTGTCTATATGGAAACCCAGTCACTGAATCCGGTTGTTATCATGCTTATCAACATGACAATCGTGTTTGCAGTATTGTTCGTCCTTAGCCTTTTCATTCGTCTGATTCATTTTGTGGATCCGACAAAACCGAAGAAGGCTGCTCCTGCTCCTGCAGCGACTCCAGCACCTGCACCTGCAGCACCTGCTGCTCCTGTAGTGGAAGCTGGTATTTCCGGCGAGACTGTAGCTGTTATTGCTGCAGCATTAGCATCATATGGTGTTGGTTTTTCTCAGGTTAAGGCAATCCGTCCTGCTAACAGCGCAAGCTGGGCAAATGCAGGCCGTATGAATAACCTGAATAAGATGTGAGAAGGAGGACTGAAATAAATGAGTATCTTTGATGCATTCTTAGTATCTATTCAGTCCGTATGGCTGGATAGCGGTTTTGCTGCTTTTACTACCGGCAATCTCATTATGATTCTTGTAGGCTTTGTACTTCTGTACATGGCAATCGGTAAGGAGTATGAGCCACTGCTTCTGACTCCTATCGCTTTCGGCTGTATTATGGCTAACTTCCCTTGCACCGGTTTCCTTGAGGTGATGGGTGTTATGAAGGTTATTAACCTGGGTATTCAGTATGAGATTTTTCCTCCACTGATTTTCCTGGGCGTAGGTGCAATGACTGACTTTGGTCCGCTGATTGCAAACCCTAATACCCTGTTCCTGGGCGCTGCAGCTCAGTTCGGTGTGTTTATTTCTTTGGCTGGTGCTATGGCTCTGGGCTTTACTGCTCAGGAGGCTTCCGCTATCGGTATTATCGGTGGCGCGGATGGTCCTACTGCAATTTATATGGCATCTAAGATGGCTCCGCATCTGTTAGGTGCGATAGCCGTGGCGGCGTATTCCTATATGTCTCTGGTTCCACTGATTCAGCCACCTATCATGCAGCTGTGCACCACTAAGAAGGAGCGCGAGATTAAGATGTCTCAGCTCCGTACTGTTACCAAGTTTGAGCGTCTGGTATTCCCAGTTGCAGCAGCAATCATTATTTCTCTGCTCCTGCCACCAGTAGCAGCTCTGATTGGTATGCTGATGCTTGGTAATCTGTTCCGTGAGTCTGGAGTAACCGACCGTCTTTCTGATACAGCTCAGAATTCTTTGTGTAACATGGTTACCATCTTCCTGGCAACTGGCACTGGTATGACTATGAATGCACATGACTTCCTGACCGTTGATACTTTGCTGATTATCGGTCTCGGCCTCTTAGCGTTTGCTGGCGGTACTGCTGCTGGTCTGCTGCTTGGTAAGGTTATGTGCCGTCTGTCCGGCTGGAAGATTAACCCTCTGATTGGTTCTGCAGGTGTATCCGCAGTTCCAATGGCAGCTCGTGTATCCCAGGTTGTAGGTCAGAAGGCAAATCCTTCTAACTTCCTCCTGATGCATGCTATGGGTCCAAACGTTGCAGGTGTTATCGGTACTGCAGTTGCTGCAGGTACTATGCTTGCTATGCTGGCAAAATAAGCATAATAAAGAATTAAGGTCCAGCCTCTTCGGGGGCTGGATTTTTTTGTGCATAAAAGTGTTTTCGTAAGTGTAATTAATGTGTTATAATGTAATATCTATAGGTATGTTCAGGGATGAGGTTATGTTATGGATTATAAGCAGATGCGTGAACAATTGAAAAGCCGGCTGAAGCCATCAAGGTTTCTTCATTCCGAGGGTGTGGCTGAGACAGCAGCATTTTTAGGAGAGCGCTTTCATCTGGATATTGAGCAATGCCGTGTAGCTGGTCTGCTGCATGACTGTGCCCGTCAGTATTCAGATAAACAGCTTCAGGCTGAAGCAGATAGGCGTGGTATCAGCTATGGTGAGGTGGATAAGGCTAAGCCCCTCCTGCTTCATGCATATGTTGGCGCAAGCCTTGTGATGGAGGATTATGGCGTCACTGACCAGGCCATATGTCAGGCTATTTTTCGGCATACGGTTGGCGGTGCTGGCATGACCGAGCTGGATAAGGTGATTTACTTCGCAGATATGATAGAGCCTAACCGTGATTATCCTCAGGTAGAGGAATTGAGAAGGCTGTCCAGGTTGGCATCACTTGACGAAATGTTCTTTGCTGGGCTGGTACAATCGCTTAATTTCGTGATTAAGAAGGGGTCACTTGTTCATCCTGATACCGTTACCGCTTATAATGAGATTCTGCTGAAGAGAGCTGAATTGAATGGTTAAACAGACAAAAGAAAATATAAGAAAAAATAGCAAGAGGCAGGCAAGACGAAGGCGTCTTAAATTTAAACGGCTTTTTTCTGCCATAGTCATAGCAGTAATTGTCCTCGGCCTAGGGGGCTGGCTTTCCTATCTGCTGTTTAGCTGGGGTTCTGGTGTCTATGGCCATTATGCTGAGTTTTATTATGATTATCAGCAGCGGAAAAGCTTGCGGGAGCAGTCCTTTGACCACCGGTTTGATGGATATACCAACATTCTGATAGTTGGTCTGGACGAGGGAATGGAGGATTCTGGTCCTCAGGCTGATAGTATTCAGCTCCTGAGCTTTGATGATGTTACTGGTGATGTTCGTTTTATTTCTATTCCTAGGTATACATTGACGGATATACCTGGACGAGAGATGCCGGAGGCTTTGAACAATGCTTATTATTATGGCGGCATTAATCTTGTAGAGCAGTCCGTATCAAAGCTTCTTGGAGTGACAATACATCATTATCTGGTTCTTGATACAAAAGTGCTGGCAGATATGGTGGATATACTTGGCGGTATAGATATTTACGTAGAAACTGATATGGATTATGAGGATCCTGAGGGAAATCTTTATATAAATATCAGGAAGGGATATCAGCATATGGATGGTGATACTGCTCAGAAGTATCTTAGATATCGTAGTGATGAGCTTGGAAGTGTAGGACGCATCCAGCGTCATCAGCTGTTTATAAAGGCTCTTTATGATAGGCTGATGAGTCCTGATACTATTGCGAAGATTCCAGATCTTGTGCTTTTAGGCAAGACAAGAATCACAACCACGGCTGAGCTGTTTGATACAGCCCATCTGACTAATGAGCTGTATCATCTAAAAAATGCTGCTCCGAAGACTGTAACACTTCCTGGCAGCATGGCCCCAGATGGATCTGGTGCCTGGATATGTGATAAAGATAAGACTGCTGAAAAAATGGCAGAGCTGTTTCCTGTACATGAGCAGGAAGAATAGGAGGCATATATGACTAGTATAGAATTGGCTAAGGCAATTGCTAAGGCTGCTGATGATAAAAAGGCGCGTGATATTGTGCTGATGGATATGGCTGCACTTACTCCAGCTACAGATTATTTTGTAATATGCTCAGCAGGAAGTACCACCCAGGTACGTGCTATTGCAGATAATATCGATGAAGAGCTGGCTGAAAAGCATAGTCTGGAGTTCCTGCATAAGGAGGGCTATCGCGAGGCAGAGTGGGTGCTGCTTGATTATGGTGATGCTGTAGCACATATTTTCCTGCAGGATAGCCGTGAATATTATGCACTGGAAAGCCTATGGGGCGATGCTGAGCTTACAGCATACGAGGGCGAGTAATGGCTGAAAATGAAATGAAGTATGGTCCGAGCACAGTGGCTGAGCTTAAGGTAATACGAGATAGTGAATTCGGTGTTTTTCTGGATGCAGAAACAGGTAATTCTAATGATGATATACTGCTGCATAAGACTCAGCAGACTGCTCCGGTGGCTGTAGGAGACGTGGTCAGGGTTTTTCTATATTTAGATCCGAAGCGCCGGCTCACAGCTAGCATGCGGGTTCCAAAAATGAGGGAAGGGCAGGTGGCCCGCCTTAAGGTTATAAATGTCACCCGCGACGGTGCATTTCTTGATGTAGGTGCTGAGCGAGGAATTTTTCTTCCATATGCTGGAATGCGTGGCAGCCTTAAGGTTGGTGAAATAGTCTGGGCTAAGCTCTATACTGATAAGTCCGGCAGGCTTGCTGTTACCATGAAGGTGGAGGACGAGCTGCGACGTGCCTCCAGGCCTGCTGAAGGTGTCAAGATCGGACAGATGCTGAATGGTTCAGTATATAATATTACCGATACTGGCGCCTTTGTTTTTACTGATGAGCGGTTTATAGCCTTTGTACCACACAAGGAAATGCCTGAAAGACCAAGAGTTGGAGCTGATGTGAAAATCAGGGTAACCTTTCTCAGGGATGATGGCCGCTTAAATGGCTCTATGCGGGAAATCAAGGAGAAAGCCATCAGCATTGATGGTGAAAAAATTCTATATCTGCTGCAGCAGCATAATGGCAGGATGCCTTATAGTGACGACAGCTCACCAGAGATGATTAAAAGCAAGTTCAAAATAAGCAAGGCTGCTTTCAAGCGGGCACTTGGACATCTGATGAAGGATGGTCTTGTTGAACAGCGTGATGGCTGGACTTATCTAAAATAATATTTTTTCTACGCCTAAGAAGGATTTATTGCAGATACAACGAATATTCTAATATAGCAGGATAAGTTTATTTTTTATTATGAAGTTGATGCTGCAGGTTTGCGGTTAATAGATTTTAAATGGGGGCGATTTAATGGCAGCAGAGGAGAAGAAGGGCATACTGCTGGAAAGTGGTACTAACGAGTTCGAAATAGTGGAATTCAGCATTGGTGATGTTCATTATGGTATCAATGTAGCTAAGGTTCGTGAGGTTATAACAAGGACACCTGTAACTGAAATGCCACAGGCACATCCATATGTTGATGGTTTATTTACTCTCCGTGGCAAGGCTATTCCTCTGGTTAATCTGCCTCGTTGCTTGAATGTCCAGTCTGGCGCTGAGTCCAGGAATATTATTGTTACAGAGATAAATAACTATAATATCGGCTTCCTGGTTGATGGTGTATCACGTATCCATCGTATTTCCTGGAAAAATATGGAGCCTGCCCCTGAGGTTGGCGATCAGTCCCGTGTTGTTGGTATTGTAAAGATGAAGGATAAGCTTATTCTTCTGCTGGATTTCGAGACTATTATTGCTGAAATTAATCCAGAGATTAATCAGAAGCTGACTACTTTTGATGAGGCCACTGAGGATATTCGTTCTATGCGTGCTGGTGTTCATGTTGTATGTGCTGAGGATTCTCCACTGCTGCGTGAGCTGCTGGTATCCACACTGCATGAGTCTGGCTATCGTTTTGTTCGTGACTTTAATAATGGTCAGGATGCTTGGAACTATCTTCATGAGCAGTCCGAGAAGGGGGGACCTATTGAAGATAAGGTACGTGTTATCATTTCTGATATTGAGATGCCTAAAATGGATGGTCATCGCCTCCTGAAGCTTGTACGTGAGGATGCTAGATATGCTAGTATTCCATTTATCCTTTTCTCTTCTCTTATCTCTGAGGAAATGCGTCGTAAGGGTGAGGCTCTGGGAGCAAATGGTCAGATTGCCAAGCCTGAGATTAATCAGCTGATTGGCTTGCTTGACTCCCTCATCTTTGGTATTACTCACGAGGATGATG
>CAMCDL010000069.1 GCA_945873565.1 uncultured Selenomonadaceae bacterium
ATTCCTCTACGTCTCGTGGGCTCGGAGATGTGTATAAGAGACAGCCTTATATCCGATTCCTCTGTCGCCGGACTGGATATCCCTGACTACATCAGGCACGTTCCAGATATCGTTAGATACTGGCGTTATTCTGATAAGGTCACACTTCCTAAGGAAGGTGAGTGCTTGCTTTAAGGTTTCAATATCCTTGCTTTTAATAGTAGAGTAACTGCCTATAAAAGATTTCTGAATCCTGTCAGCAATATCCTTTTGCTCAAGTTCATTGCAGACGTCCCTGAAATAATTAATTATAGAGTCGGCCAGCTTATTATCCCGGAAGAAGCTGGTAACAGATGCCTGATTATGAAGCGTAAAAAGTGTCTGGTAGCAAACATTTACTAGGAAATGGAGGTCGTTCTGTATCAATTCACAATCATTATTCTGGATATAGTTAGAAGAATTAGCATTGGATATGATTGTTTCATCAATACACCCGCTCAGATAATCCTTCAGTGAGCCTATATTATAGAATTCAGATGTTTCATAAAGAAATTTATTATATGTTTCTGCACTTATTTCTTTGATTCCTTTATATCTCAGAAATTCGGAGTAGGTAAGGAAATCAGCCTTGATTTTTCCTGCATTGCCAGCATAAGCCCTGTTAGCCCAGGTTTCTAAAGCAACGGACTGGCTTCCAGCAATTACTATCTTAGTGGTGGAATTTTCTACGTCGGTATACCAGTCAGCAATCTGGTAGATAAAAAGTTCTGGGGCAGAAAGATAGGTTATCTCATCCAGCAGATAAAGCTTGCTTTCTTTATTAAAGACGGATGAACGGATTCTTCGGATGTTTTCCTGCCTCTCATTTTCATCCATATGCTTAAAATCTATATATTCAGTGTTTTTTATTACTTCATCAAGCTGTTTTAAGCAAACGGTTTTGCCGCATTTTCTAGGTCCTAAAATGAAAGTGACTGCATTTTTTTCAATGGAGCTTTTTACATCATAGAAAAAGTCTCTAAAAAAGCTGTATTCCATAATCGTTACCTCTGCTATTGATAATATTGGTATCGGATATTATAATCAGGTCAAAAGAGACAGCTGATGTTTGCATTATCAGCTCCTCAATTTGTAATTGGAGCCGACCACAACAATGGTCGGCTCGTGTCATTTATAAAAGATTACTGGAGGGACCGACACATCAGTGTCTCCATATGTTATTATATCATAAAAAGGTCATATAGAAATTATTCCTTTCCTAATGAAATTGTTCTATAATTAAGTCAAAAGAGACAGCTGATGTTGGTATCATCAGTTCCTCAAAATGGTTAGAGAGCCGGCCATACAATGGTCGGCTCGTGGTATATCCAGTGATTTTGTATTTAACAGGCTGGCTATTTTATAGCCAGCCTGTTTATTTTACATATGCCCGTGTTCCTTGAATGAGTAGAAGCTGCTGCCGTGGCCTATTATAATGTGGTCAAGGATTGGAATATCGAAATATTTACCGCATTTTACAATCCTTTCTGTTATTGTTAAATCTTCTCTGCTTGGATCACATATTCCGCTTGGATGGTTATGAACCAGGATAATGGCAGCTGCACTGTTAAGGATAGCTGGCTTGAATACCTCTCTTGGGTGAACGATTGAGGCTGAAAGGCTTCCGCGGGATATTTCCCTGAATCCGATTACGCTGTTCTTTACATTCAGGAGGATAATGCCGAATACCTCAATATCGTTATTGGCAAGATATGGCCTGGCCACAGCTGCAGCACTGCATGGTTCGCTTATAAATTCTTTATTCGCTCTCTGGAATTCAAGTCGCCTGCCAAGCTCTACAGCGGCCATAAGTATATCGCACTGTATTTCAGTCAGGTTGGCCATTTCATGGAGGGTCTCCTTATCGACATTATTCAGGTAGCTGATATTTGCTTCTTTTACAACGTTCTGGCCATTAATGTAAGAAAACTCATTATCTGCAGCATTGAGAAGAGTTTTTGCTTTCTTTTTAGTAATAAGCTTTGCTAATAATTCCTCATTCGATAAATCTCTTAAAACTTTCATATCCGTTCCCCCTTGGAATTTTTTTGTTTTTGATGGCCAATGGATAGCACAGTGAGCAGGCCGCAAGTCCAGCTCAGCTGCCATGCATAGCAGGGTTGACTTGCGTCAGCCGTAAGCGAGCTGTGATAGGCTGAAGGGCCAAAAACAAAATCAGAGGAATGTCAGAATAATAGTTTATGGATGCCCATTATGGGCATCCTGTTTATATTAGGTTTTATAAAAATCGAACTTTTTTAGAACTGTTTTAGCTTTATACTAACCGTAGAATCAATTGATTTAAGGGTTTTATGACAGATAGTTTTAAAAAGGAGAAAAGTAAAATGGAAAATAGGTTAGTAGATTCACCGCAAGCAGCAAATCTCAAGCAGCGGATTTCGGCAGAAATGGCTGAGGCTCATGAGAAGGGCATGGCTGTCTGGCAGCTGCCCGTAGAGGATATGGAGAAGTTTCATCTTCCAATGAATCCTACTTTTTTCAATGGTTCCGATAAGGATGGAAACAGAAAGGAGCCAGGGCGTTATTATTCCAATGGCGTTGCCATGTATCTTATGCAGAAACAGCATGAGATTTCCCAGCTTAAGGACGCTGAAGGTAATCATCTGAAGAATGATAACCGCTGGATGCCTCTTTTTGAGGCAAAGAAGAGCAATTATCTTGATCCTGCTCCAGATGCTGTGATTGTTTCCATTCCATACAAGTTCCGCAATAAGGAAAAAGTGGAGACCTTGAAGCTTGTAAATTATAGCCAGCTTAATCCAAGACCAGGCTACCATCTTCCAAAAGCTTCTTTTAAGGAAGAATACAGGGATGTCGGGAAGATTATGCTGACCAGAAATTCCTTTACAACTAAGGAATATACTGAGGAAAACGGTGTGAAGCATAAGGTTGAAGGCTCTGAGAAGTGTATTACACCGGACGAGGTCAAGGAAGGCTTCTTTGATATCAGCAAGAAGGCTTTCTATTCTGCCCGTCTTTACAAAGCAAGTCTTGAGGAATTCAAGCAGCAGAAGCGGGACGAGTATATTGCTGAGAGAGGGAAGTACGATGAAGCCTTCAAGGAGCGTGAGGACTTCATCCTCGGCTATTTTAACGAGGAAGGCCGTCATGACCGCAAGCCAGCTACTAAAGAGGAAAAGTTTCTCTTTAATCTCTGCGAGAATGCTGTGTATCAGCTTGTTGAAAAGGATGAGAATGCTCAGCTTGATTCCAGCTATATCATAGATGCTGCCAAGAATTCTCTTAAATCTGGCGTAGCGGAAAAGACTGTCAAGAAATATATTACTAAATATGCTCCTGAGGCTGTCCGTGATGAACTGAAGGAGAGTGCTGGCAGAATGAAGTATGCTGATTACATCATGGATGGAATCAAGCGTGATAAGGCGTTCCAGAAGGAATGCGGCAAAGCTTTGTGATGGGGGGATATTCTATGTTCGAGAATAATATTGATGATCTGCTGGCTGATGATTTTCTTGCTGAAATTTTTGAAGGCGAGGATGCCAGCATAGATAATGTTAATGAATACAGTGATACGGATTTAGGTGAATTATTTGCAGATCCGGATGATGTTTAAAGAATCTTAGATGAAACCAGAAGGAGGGATATTGATTATTCCTCCTTTTTTCGCTTGCAGGACATTGTATGAGATTTTTAATAATATTCTTTATAAGCTGCATATATATAGCTTCTCTGACGGCTGATGCTTCTGCCTACACAAGGCAGCCTGTGATGCAGGCGCCTGTGGGTGGCGGGATTGTTGTTACGAGTCCTTTCGGTCCGCGAGATCATCCCGTTTCTGGGGAACCTCAGAGAATACATAAAGGTGTTGATATAGGGACGGATTACGGTGATCCTATCTATGCAGCTGCCGATGGTGTTGTCACTAACGTCTTATATGAAGAAGGCGGTTATGGGCATTATCTTATTATTGATCATGGCAATGGTGTTTTTTCGTTATATGCCCATAATGAAAGAAACTTAGTATATGAAGGACAGTATGTAAGCAAGGGACAGGTAATTGCTATTTCTGGTTCCTCTGGCCGCAGCACGGGCCCGCATGTGCATTTTGAGGTTATGGAAGGGAGTATCCAGAACGAGGTATTCCCAGGGCTTTACTGCTCAGCTCTAGCAGGTGCTATTTCTGATGGAGCCTCTTGTGGCGGTGAACCTATGGATGAGGATTACGGGGCTTTTAATTTTGATGCGCAGTATGATTACGGCAAGCCTGTACGTGAAGTGCTGCAGGCAATGACGCAGGCATGCTCTGATGGCTTGAAAGCTGCCAAGGAGCCTGTATCCTGGCTGCTGATAGCGCTTATGGTTATAGATCTTGCTTTAAGTACAGGCGAGCAGATATTAGATGAGAATATACGGCCGCAGAGGTTTGCAAAATTTGCTTTGCATAAGGTTTTGTATTTCGGTTTCATCTTATATATGCTCGGTAACTGGGGCAGTATCATGGGCAATGCCGTAAGAGGCCTGTTTACATCATTCGGAGCTTACGGCGTAGGAAGATCGTTTGAGGATGCCGAGGCGATGCTTACTGATCCTACGGCTATCCTGTCCAAAGGAATGTATATCATAAGCCCGATTTTCGATCAGATGGATAATATGGCTGGGCTCAAAATGCTTGTTATTCCTGGAGCTCTCTGCACATATGTTTTTTCTCTTATCCTTGTGGTTGTGCTGTTTATTCTGTTTACGATTATCGTTTTCCAGATCATGAAAGCCCATCTTCATTTTTATTTTACGGTTCTTTTCAGTTTCTGCAGCTGGTTTTTCAGCGGCTGGAAGCATACGACGCAGTATGCCTCTAACGGGATAAATGCAGTATTTGCATCAGCTGTTAATCTGATGTTCTATGCTTTTTTCAGCCTGCTGCTGGAAACATGCCTGATGAATGTTTCCTGTGATGCGCTGTATACAACAGCAGAGCCGTCTGGCGTAACTATTACTTATAATGAGCTTTCACCTGAGACCAGCCTGGAAGAATTCATGGCCAGGATAAGAGCAGTTGAATCCAGCAATAATTATTATGTATGGGATGATATTCACGAATCTTTCGGTGCTTATCAGATTAATGTGCAGGTGGGGAACTGGAATAACTGGTGCTCCAGGTATATAGCTGATGGAGGAGTTCTTGATACCAGCCCGCTTCTGGCATCAGCCGAGGAACCGCCATCAGCTTATCCGTGGACTGCAGCTAATCAGGACAAGATAGCTGCATACATAATGACAGGCTATTATAACCGCTATGGCAACTGGCATGATGTTGCTGTCGCATGGAACGGAGGGGAGGGGGCAGTCGGCAAGAACTGGCCGTCAACTGAAGGGTATTATGCCAAGGTCTGCGGAGCAAAAGGCCCTTCCTTTGAGCTTCTTCTTCCTGCAATCAATATGCTTGTGCTGATTGAGATTCTCTGCCTTGTTCTTATGTTTATGGTTATGGGGGACAGGATACATACTGCAATCATCAATGCAGTCGGGCAAATGGGATTCAGGCTCAGAACGATGTAAGGAGGATGAGAAGAATGAAAAAATCTATTGTCATTGCTGGTGTTATCAGCTGCATGCTGGCTAGTTCCCTTTCTGCACTTGCCTGGTATCGGATACCTGGCGTAAACTGCCCATATGATGAGGGAGCTTTTTATTCGCCTGATATTCCGGATTATGCTGATTCTCCATCAATTTTCGGTGAAGCTTATCTGGCTGCTCATGGCATGGAGGTTTATGATCCAAAACGACATGAGCAGTCTAAGATATATGGCAAGCATTTGGCAGATATGCTGGAGCAGCTGAAAGAAATATTGAAGCTGGATATCTTAAACAGTAAAGATTTAAGCCTGGAGGCGCTGCTGAGAACCAGCAGCAGCGTAAATACGGTCAATACATCAACCGAAAGCCTTAATTCCAATGGTCTGATAGAACGAACCAGAAATAAAAACCTGTTCCGGGAGGGCAATAGAAGCAATTACCAGGCTTATTCTAAAGCGGAGCAGCTGCAGGCCTTGGCCTATGCATACCGCCAGGTGGCTGATGATTGCAAGGCTAATATGGCCGATCTTGAAACACGTTCTGAGGCTATAAACGAGGCTCTGGAGCATTCTGCCAGTGCCGAAGGGTATATGCAGGCTGTTCAGGCAGCAAGCCAGCTGCAGGCTATCAGAGAGGCTGAGAAGCTGCGGTTTAACTCCATCCTGAATGATTATCTTGCTCTCCTGTATCTTGAGCAGATGAAAGAGGAGGATGAAAACCGTCTTGCCAAGATCCATAAGCCTAAATATCGGGTTGCTGATCCATATAATATTACAGAAGCGGATGAAATTATGTATCCTGAGCTCAGGGCTCTAAGGGAGAACAGGTCTCATTTTGTTGATTTTTAAAATAGGAGGTTTGTTATGATAAAAGATACTGTTGAGATGTTCGGGGATATAATGATGTTTGCTTATGAGAATAATGCTTCAGACATCCATCTGTCCCCTCTTGACGATATAGCATTCCGTATTGACGGGAAAATAATCAAGACATGCAGCGTCAAATCTGCCAGAGCTTTTTCAAGTACGGAGATTTTTGAGATTGCTTTCTATTATAAGCCTGATATTGATCCTGACGCCAGATCTGCAGACTTTGCTTTTACTTTTTATTCCGGAGACGTCAAAATACGCTGCAGAGCTAATCTTTTCTCTACCTTATCCTGGTTTTCACTGGCTGTGAGGCTTTTCTCATCCAGGATACCAGAGATACAGGATCTTCATGTTCCTAAAGGGGTAATGAAGCTTATAGATAAGCCTCATGGACTAGTCCTTCTGGCCGGTCCGACCGGTTCTGGTAAATCAACAACGCTGGCCGCAATGATCAATCATATTAATTCTTCTCAGGCTAAGCGAATAATTACAATAGAGGACCCTGTTGAATACCTGCATGCCTCAAAACTCAGTATTATAGCTCATAGAGAGGTAGGCACAAACTGCGAATCATTCTTTCAGGGGTTCAAGGACAGCCTTAGAGAGGATCCTGATATAATCCTGCTTGGCGAGATAAGGGATATGAAAACAATGGAGCTTGCTATGGAGGCTGCAGAAAGCGGACACCTTATACTATCAACTGTCCATTCCTCCAGCGTAATAGAATGCCTTAACAGGGTTATAGGCATGTTTCCGGCAGAGACCAGCAGTATCGTCGCTAACAGCCTTTCAGTATCATTGGCAGGTATTGTGTCACAGAAGCTGCTTCCAGCACGTTCAGGGGGCCGTATTGCGGCATACGAGGTGCTTATAAATAATCCTACGATTGCCAATATCATAAAAATAAATAACATGAAGCACATTACAGATTATCTGAGACCAGAGCAGGGGATGATTTCATTTGATGAATCTATTAAAGGGCTTCGTAACCGCAGGCTGATAGAGTAAAAAAAGGGGGCTGTCGCATTTGATGTTTTGTAGTGACCCCATAAAGTTAGACCTAAAAAATCTAACTTTTGGAGGTCGGTACATAGTGCGACAGCCCCGTTTTTATGAATTTAGATAAAATAAATATTTATCGACAAAGTATGTTATCAGTATTTTTTAGCCTCTCAATATGTCTACTGAAGTCTGAAAAATCAATATCCCAATTATTAGTAAAAACTACAGTACAATCTTTTTGTTTTACAGCTTTTTCTTTTCCTTGATAAATAACATATCTGCCAGCTGCTTCTCGATCTCCTAGTAAATCTGAAACGCTATCCTGTAATATGGAAGCTGTATTATTCAGCTTCATGTTACTGTTATCATTTAATTTGCATTCAAATAAATATGCTTTTCTTTTGTCGCATAATATAAAGTCAATTTCCAGGGTACTGCGTTTGGTTTCTGCATAATACATTTCAAAAGGACTGTTCTTGTCATAGGCATACTGCATATATGCGTGGCAGACAACGGATGCTTCAAACAGATCTCCTATATAAGTTTCTGGCAATTCGTTAACTTCATAAACACATTTTGTTAATTGGGCTGATATGGTCTGGTTCGTGATATATGCACGTTCCCTGTTATTATATGCAATATTATTAAGTACAACTACTACACCAATCTCATTGAGCTTATAGAATATTTCTCTCAAGACATTCTGTTTTATTTCTATATCGGTTCTTATTCCAAAGTTTTCAAGAAAATCCGCATACGCTAATCTATTATTCCTGCCGTTATTGAATACAGGGATTTTGCCTGCATTTTTTGTGTAGCTTTTACATATGCATTCGTAAAATATTTTGTAGACGGCAGCTTCAATTACGCTGCTTTCATATTGAGGGTAGTATGCCCCAAGATTTTCTACAATAGCGGTTTTTATGTAATCTTTCATAGATCCATACGTTTTACATGCATGGTTTTCAAAAATTCCGCCACATGTAAGAAAATCTTTCATTGAGCTGTCATTCTTATCCAGCTCATATAGCCTGCAATATTCATCATATGAAAAATACGTTGTATTTAGCTGGACTGCTCTATGAATAAATTCTGTATTAAGCAGACCATGAATCTTAGTACTGTCTGTTCCAGTGATTATTACTTTTATGCCTTCTTGTGCTTTGCCTGCCAGATATGCAGCAAGGGGATCTTTACCGCTATTATCATCCTTCATCCAGCTGTACTCATCTAAAAATATCAGATCATAATTAGTAGCTTTCAGCATTTCAAGTACTTCATCCTTTGTTAAGCTATCTTCTCTGCTGGAAGGTGAAATATAAATAATATTGTCTGAAGGAAACGCAGTTATAGCCTGTAAAACACCAATTGTTTTGCCTGTACTTCTTAAGCCGGTGATTAGTATCCCGCGTCTTGTGTTTTTAAGCAATAAGTATTCATCTTTTAAAACTTTTGCAAAGTTTCTGCTGTGTTTTATATTACCTGCCTGTATTTCCTGGGCAGCAAATGCTATCAGATCATGACCTTTTTTTAATATCATTCTATCATCAGCCCTTTATTCAAATCGTATAATAAATATTGGGGATATATTGCTTAAATTTATTATAACATAGTTTCACTCAGGATGCCCATTATGGGCATCTTATGTTCATCGCACAGTCTCCTTTTACTGCTATAGCTCGTTAAGCAGTTTGTCTTTTTCGAAAACAGAAAGGAATTTCCAGTCTTTTTTTTCATAATCATCTAGGTGCATTGTTAATGCAGCGGATACTACATCGCCGCATAAAGCATCTATTATTGTTTTTTCTGCGCTGTATCCTGCTGGATATTTAGCTAAGTAA
>CAMCDL010000070.1 GCA_945873565.1 uncultured Selenomonadaceae bacterium
ACACTGCATATCGTCGGCAGCGTCAGATGTGTATAAGAGACAGGTATAATGTATAAGCTATATTTTTTTGGGAATAATAAATAAATGGAGTTGAAGGTATGGATTTAATGTTAATCGCCATGATTGTTTATCTGGTGGGCACATTGACTATCATCTGGCCTAAGCCTTTAGAGCTTGGCGCTCATTATGCAGGTATGGCCTGCTCGACGGTAGCCAGCGGAATGATAGCCTTTAATGCTCTCCGCTATCTTTTAGGCCCAGATAATGGCTACCTCATTGACATGAAGTGGGGAAACTATTCCTTGCAGGCTGATTTCTGGAGCAGTGCATTCCTGTTTTTGACAGGTGTTGCCGGAACCATTATCAGTATTTATGCTATTGACTACGGGCGCGGCTATCTTGGAAGCCGTATCAGAGCGCTGTCAGGACTCTGGAATCTCTTTATTCTTTCCATTGTTTCTGTTCTTATGGCAGGAGATGCCTTTTCCTTTATTGTCTCCTGGGAGGTAATGGCGCTGGTATCCTTCCTGCTGGTAAATCATGAAGCAGGTAAGAAAGATACTGTTCATGCTGCATACCAGTATATGGTTATGACGCATGTTGGCACCGCGGCAATTCTGGTGGCTTTTTACCTTCTGGGCAGTGCTTCTGCAAGCCTTTCCTTTGCTGATATGGCTAACAATGGACTTGAGGGTGGTATGCGTCATCTGGCCTTTTTGTGTGCCTTTGGCGGTTTTGCGTTAAAGTCTGGTATTATGCCGCTGCATATCTGGCTGCCAAATGCGCATCCAGCTGCTCCAAGCCATGTTTCTGCTCTTATGTCCGGTGTTATGCTTAAGGTGGCCGTATATGGCCTTGGCCGCTTTATGTTCATGTTCACTGGAATGGAAGAAATATGGTATGGCCTCATAATAATGATTGCTGGCCTTATTTCTGCTTTCCTGGGTGTGCTTTATGCAACTATGGAGAAGGATATGAAGAGGTCGCTGGCATATTCCTCCGTAGAGAACATGGGTATTATTTTTGCTGCAATGGGCTGCGGTTCGGTGCTGTACGCTCTTGGATATCTGCCTCTTTCGATTGTGGCCTTTACAGCTGCGTTAGTTCATGCCTTCAGCCATAGCCTGATGAAGGGCTTGCTGTTTATGAGTGCTGGTGCAGTGATGCATGCTACTGGCAGCAAGAATATGGAGCTTATGGGTGGTCTGCTGAAGAAGATGCCGTATACTGCTCTATTTACATTGATTGGTGCAATGTCTCTGGCCTCCTTGCCATTTACTGCTGGTCTGGCTGGTGAATGGCTGGTACTTCAGAGTTATGTGACACTGGCTCAGCTGGCGTCAACACCTGAGATGAGACTGCTGGTAATATTTGCTTTCGTTATTCTGGGACTTACTGGTGCAACGGCTCTTGGCTGCTTTGTACGTATGTACGGAATTATTTTCCTGGGACGTGCCAGAAGCAATATTGTGGAGAAGGCTCATGAAATGCCTTTCTTCATGCTGGCAGGTATGGGCTTGTCAGCCTTTATGATAGTGGTGGTTGGCGTGGTGCCAGATCCGCTTGTTAATCTGATGCAGAAGGTTCTGTGCGGAAGCAATGCTATTCCTATGGGCACCTACATCGGTGTTACCTGGTTCGGCAGTGGCAATATTTCTCTTTATAGCCCTGTTCTGCTCCTGGCTATCACTGGAGCTGTTCTGGTAATTGTTCTGGCTGCTGTATGCAGCAAGGGATTTGTTCATAATGATGTTACCTGGAACTGCGGCACATATCCAACCGAGAGACAGCAGTATTCTGCTACTGGCTTTTCTAAGCCTCTGCGCCGTGCCTTTGATTTTATACTTAATCCTGCCAGGGAGACAGTATACCTCAGGAAGAATCACTCCTACTTCGGCGTTAAGCTTCAGTATAATTTATCAATTCCGGATGTATTTAATGATAAGCTTTATGCACCAGTTCAGAAATTGATGATAAGTTCATCCTCAGCCTTTCGTAAGGTGCAGGACGGCAGTGTCCGCCTTTACATCGGCTATACTATGGCAGCCATGATTGTGGTGCTCATCTGGGGGGTATTGCTATGATAGAATTATTAGCTGAAAATCTTGGTATAAGCCTGCTTCAGGCTGTTATCATGCTCCTGTTTGCTCCACTTATTGCTGGTATCATAAACAAGGTCAAGGCCCAGCTTAATAAGCGTCAGGGAGCAAGTATTTTTCAGGAGTATTTCGATATTCTGAAGTGGTGGAGGAAGGATATGATCCTTACACCTTATACGAGCATTATATTTGTGCTGGCTCCTATCATTTATTTTGTTACCAGCTTCGTAGCTGCGGCAATGGTCCCTGGCTTTATTGAGGGCCGTTTTTCCTTCGGTGACGCCTTCGTGTTTGTTTATGTTCTTGCCCTGGGACGATTCTTTATGACCTTATCTTCTATGGATGCTGCTACTTCCTTTGGCGGAATGGGTGGTGCCCGTGAGATTTATATTTCCGTTCTGGTTGAGCCTGCTGTCATGCTGGCAATAATGATTAACTCTATACGTTATCATTCTACTACTCTTGCCGGCATGGTTATAAATTATGATACTGCCTATGTAAGTGTATCGGCTGTTTTGGCCTGTGTGGCCTTCTTTATGGTTATTCTGGCGGAAAACAGCCGTCTGCCAGTAGATAATCCGGATACTCATCTGGAGCTGACAATGATTCATGAGGGCATGACCCTGGAGCATTCCGGGCGCCTTCTGAGTCTGATTCACCTGGGCAGTTTCCTTAAAATCCTGGTTTTTCTTACTCTTTTTGGTGCACTGTATCTGCCAGTCAACATTCCTCTTGTATTAAAGATTCTTTTCGGTGCCATTGCGGTTGGTGTGGTTGAAGTCCTTAATAATAAGATGAGACTGTTTAAGGTTCGTGTTTATATGGTGGCAGCTATCGTAATGCTGCTGGTAGCAATTATCGCAGAATAAGGAGGTACTTATGGATTATTTAGTTATTCTTCTGGTATTTCTGGTATTTCTGCAGACCAGGATTATGGATCTTAAGCATGCAGTGTATTGCCTGGCCGCTCAGTCTGGTGCAGTTGCATTGTCCTGCCTTGTTATTGGTCTGGCTTCTGGTGAGGTAATTCACGGTATAGTGCCAGCAGTTCTTACCCTTCTGGTAAAGGTTATTTTCATTCCTAGTGCTGTGCTGAGAATTATTGGTCAGCTGAAGGATGAGCGGGAGAGTGTTTCTGATATAAACACAAATGCCTCTACAGTTGCGGCGGCTCTGTTTCTGGTACTTGGCTATGCAATAGTAAACAGGATTCTGCCAGATGCAGCTGGCAAGGATGTTATTGCTGCATCAATCCTGATGATAATGACCGGCCTTTCTCTGATGGTGCTGAGAAAACGTGCTATTATGCAGATTGTAGGCCTTATCACTCTGGAAAATGGTATTTATCTTTTAGGCCTGCTGCTGACTGAGGGACTGCCGCTGGTGGTTGAGCTGGGTGTTTTCCTTGATGTATTGATTGCTGTAGTTGTTCTGGTAATACTGACCTCACGCATGAGGCTGTCCTTTATGACTACTGATACTAGTATTATGAAGAAGCTGAAGGGGTAAGAATATGAATATTGATATAACAACATTATTATATTGTATTCTTGGCCTGCCAGTATTGTTCAGCATTATTGCGGCCCTGAATATTGCAGGTAAAAACCTGCTTCATTGGCTGAACCGTATTGCTGCTACGGCTGTCGGTGCAGCGGTTATTCAGCTGGTTTGTATTTTTGATCCAGATGTACCATATTCCTCTGAGTATCTTTATCTGGATGCTCTCAGCATGTGGATGGTTATTATAATATCGACACT
This sequence comes from uncultured Selenomonadaceae bacterium, assembly GCA_945873565.1. Classification (GTDB taxonomy): domain Bacteria; phylum Bacillota; class Negativicutes; order Selenomonadales; family Selenomonadaceae; genus CAMCDL01. Next base: position 3,858 of record CAMCDL010000070.1, read on the forward strand.
GTATTTTGCTTTTGCATGGACCAGTAAAGCATACCTTGATCGTGATACCAATGCCCGTTACGGATATCTGCGTCGCTTTGGTTACCTTGAGGGACGTTTTTATGCACTGTCTCATATGTTCGTGCTGATTATGCTGATGGTTGTTCTGGTAAACAACCTGGGTCTTATGTGGGTTACTATAGAGGCTACTACTTTGGTTTCAGCCTTGCTGGTGGCTTTTAAGTTTACCCGTACATCTCTTGAGGCTACCTGGAAATACGTCATGGTATGTACCGTTGGTATCTGCCTTGCGCTCCTTGGTACTGTGATTGTATATCATCTGCAGCTTACTGATATCGGACCTGAAAAGCCACTGGACTGGGTATACCTGGTTCAGAACCGTGAGCTTATCAGCCCAGTGATGGCAAAGTTTGCTTTCTGTTTCCTGTTTGTAGGCTACGGTACTAAAATCGGCCTGGCACCTATGCATGCCTGGCTGCCTGATGCACATTCTGAAGCACCAGCTCTGACCTCTGGCCTTCTGTCTGGTTCACTCTGTATATGTGCCATCTATGTATTGATGCGAAACATTGTTATTCTGCTTCCTGCTATCGGAATTGATTTTATAAGTGGTCTCTGTCTTGGCTTTGGTCTGTTGACTATAGCAGCGGCTGTTCCGTTTGTTCTGGTTCAGCGAGATGTGAAGAGAATGCTGGCTTATTCCTCTATGGAGAATTTCGGCCTTATGGTGGCTGGCCTGGGTATTTTCATTCCTATGGCTGTGGAGGCTACTCTGCTTCATATGTTCAACCATGCTCTGGTAAAATATTCTCTGTTCTATGTGGCTGGTACCATTATGGAGGAGTATTCCACAAAGAATATGATGCGAATTCATGGCATGATGGTGCAGGTTCCTAAGACCGCTCTGTTCTGGCTGCTGGGTATTGTCGGTATTCTTGGTATGCCTCCAATTGGTATCTTCTTTTCCAAGTTTTATATAATCTATGGGTTCTTCCAGGCTGAGCATCCTTGGATGGGTGTGCTGGCACTGGTACTTCTGGCAGGCATGCTGATGGGTATTCTTTATCACATCATGCGTATGCTGGGGGGAAAGCCTACTAGAAAAGCTGCCAGCGAGCTTATTGGCAAGGTGGATGCAGCTGTAATCTTCGGTCTGCTGCTATTCAGTGCTGTTGTCAGCGCTCAGATTAGTGAGCTTCCAGTTTTCAATCATCTGCTTTGCAATGCCGCTAAGATTGTATTAGGAGGTGCAGCATTATGATAACGTCAATTACTCCTGAGGCACTTCATGATACTGCTGAGATGCTCTCAGCAAATGGCAGACATCCTCTGACTGCTATGTTTGGCCGCGATGAAACCGAAAGCGGTGTTGGATATACTATCTACTGCGTTTTTGAAAATATTGATGAGCGCAGGATGGATGTAGTGAAGGTTGTATTTGATCCTAACGGTCATCTTGAATATGATTCTATTACTCCTATTGTGCCAGCTGCAGCCTGGTATGAAAGAGAAATCAGGGATATGTTCGGACTTGACCCTAAGGGACACCCCGATAAGCGTCCGTTAGTGCTGCATGAGAGCTTTCCTGAGGGATTCTACCCTCTTCGGAAGGTGATACCTAAAAATTATAATGCTCGTGGCAACCGTGATTTTAAAATCAGGACAGCTAAGGGTGAGGGACTGTTTGAGGTTCCGGTTGGTCCTATTCATGCTGGTATAATAGAGCCAGGTCATTTCCGTTTCAGCCAGGCTGGCGAGGCTATGCTTCAGCTGGATGCAAAGCTTTTCTTTACCCATCGAGGAATAGAAAAGGCTGTAGAGGGAAAGACTCCTTATGAGGCTATGCATATCGTGGAGCGCATCTGCGGTGCCTGCAGCATTGCTAATACCTGGAGCTTCTGCCAGGCAGTTGAGATGGCTCAGGAAATTAAGGTTCCTCGAAAAGCTGAAATTATCCGTACATTGCTGATGGAGCTTGAGCGAGTTGTTAACCATGTAGGAGATCTTGGCAATATGCCGGCTGGTGTTGGCTTTAATCCTGCTATCAGTCTTGGCGGCAGACTTAAGGAACAGGCTACCAGGCTTTGCGAGGCAGTAGCTGGTAACAGATTCCTGCGTGGAGTGATTGTTCCTGGCGGTGTGCGTCAGGATGTAACTCCTGAGCTTATTGCTAAAATCAGAGAGGTAATGACAGGAGTATCTGCTGGAGTTATGGACCTGAAGGATATGTTTGACGAGCAGGAAAGCTTCCAGAATCGTATCAATACTACAGGTATTGTCCGCAGAAAGACTGCTATTGACCTGGCTATGGTTGGTGTTGGTGCCAGAGCCAGCGGCTTTGCTCACGATAGCCGCCAGGATTTTGATTATGGCGTATATAGGGAGCTTGATTATAAAATTGCTGTTCAGGAAACTGGTGATGTTGCTGCAAGACTTCAGGAGCGTATAGATGAACTGGCTGTAAGCTTCCGAATGATAGAGCAGCTGCTGGTTATGCTTGAGGAATGCAAGGATAATAGCCTTAAGGCAGATGTGACCTTTGGCAAGGGTGAAGGCTGGGGAATTTCTGAGTCAGCCCGTGGAAGCAATTTCCACTATGCAGTTCTAGATGAAGAAGGCAGGATTGACCGTCTGTTTGCAAGAAGTGCATCATATCCTAACTGGCCAGCACTTACCATTGCCGTCCAGGGGGATATTATTCCTGACTTCCCTCTTATCAATAAGAGCTTCGAGCTCTGCTATGCCTGCATAGACCGCTGAGAAAGGAACGGTGAGAGAATTGTTCAAGGTTTTACAGAGAATCTTCAAGGATAAAATTGCCACCGAAGCCATTTCTACAACAGGCAGCGATAGGCTGAGAGGAAAGATAGAAGGCTCCTGCCCTTCAGATATGTTGGCTCAATGTGCAGCCAGCTGCCCGGTTGGGGCCTTTAAGGCTTCTGGAGAGGATTACACTGTTGATTACAAGCACTGCCTTTTCTGTGGCAAATGTGTTGAGGCATGTGCTGCTTCGGCAGGTGAGGGCCTGCAGCATTCTTCTAAGGATGTTATGCCATTTATGGCTGAGGCCTGCCAGGAGGTTACGGAAGAGGTATTCAAGAATAAGCTGGGGCGCTCTTTACACGTGCGTCATCTCGATGCCGGCTCCTGCAATGCTTGCGATTTTGAAATGGGTGCCTTAGGAAATTCCTATTACGACCTGCATCGCTATGGCATAGCCTTTGTGGCATCGCCAAGGCATGCAGACCTTCTTATGGTTACTGGTGTGGTTACCAGAAATCTTGAGCAGGCCCTGCGTATGAGCTATGAGGCGATGCCTGGACCTGACCGTATGGTAATGGCCTGCGGTGCTTGCGCTGCTGGTGGTGATACCTATGGTGAAACCTATGCTATAGTAGGTGCAGCTGATGAGGTCGTGCCAGTAGATATCTATGTGCCTGGCTGTCCGCCAAGACCATCTCAGATGATTGCAGCTCTTCTGGCTGCAGCAGATATGATGCGTGAAAAGAAATAATAGTATGCCCCTTAAAGCTATTCATGAGCTTTAAGGGGTTTTTTGTATGCTAATATAAATATTATTGATATTAGCTAATAGAATATGGTATACTGTTTAAGTTAGAGTGTAAAATTGATTTATGGAGGAAGACTAAATGCAGACTTTTGAAATGCAGTTAGGTGGCCGTACTTTTACCATTGAGAATGGTAAGATGGCCAAGCAGGCAAATGGTGCCGTTCTGGTCCGCTATGGTGAGACCGTTGTTTTAGTTACCGCTACAGCATCCGCTGAGCCAAGAGAGGGTGTAGACTTTTTTCCTCTTACAGTAGATTATGAAGAGAAGATGTACGCCGTAGGAAAGATTCCTGGCGGATTTATAAAGAGAGAAGGACGTCCTGGCGAGTCTGCAATTCTCTGCAGCCGTCTTATCGACCGTCCTATTCGCCCTCTGTTCCCTGAGGGCTTCAGAAATGATGTTCAGATTGTAGCTACCGTTCTTTCTGTTGAGCATGATAATGCTCCAGAGATTGCAGCTATGATTGGTGCATCCTGTGCACTGACTGTATCTGATATTCCTTTCCTTGGACCAATTGCTGGCGTGCGTGTAGGCCGTATTGATGGTCAGTTCGTTATCAATCCTACCGTAGAACAGCGTGAGAAGTCTGATCTAAACCTGACTATTGCTGGTTCCCGTGATGCAGTAATGATGGTTGAGGCTGGTGCAGATGAGCTTCCTGAGGAGGTTATCCTGGAGGCTATCCTGTTTGGTCACGAGGAAATAAAGAAGATTGTTGCTTTCCAGGATGAGATTCAGAAGGCTTGCGGCAAGGAAAAGAGAGAGGTTAAGCTCTTTGCTGTTCCTGAGGAGCTGGAGGCTGCTATTCGTGAGTATGCTACTGAGAATCTCAACGAGGCTGTAAGAAATCCTGATAAGCTGGCTCGTGATGAGCATATTGCTTCTGTTAAGGCAGAGGCTATGGAGCATTTCCTTGAGCTGTATCCTGATGCAGTAAAGGAAATTCCTTACATGCTGCATAAGATTGTTAAGGAAATCGTCCGCAAGATGATAACCAAGGAGAAGATTCGTCCTGACGGCCGTGAGGTAGAAGAGGTTCGTCCTGTCAGCTGTGAGGTAGGCATTCTGCCTAGAACTCATGGTTCAGGGCTCTTTACTCGTGGACAGACTCAGATTCTTACCGTTACCACTCTTGGTTCAGTAGGTGATGAGCAGGTGCTGGATGGACTTGGTGTTGAGACCTCCAAGCATTACATTCATCAGTATAATTTCCCAGGCTACAGTGTAGGTGAGGCACGTCCTGTACGTGGTCCTGGACGCCGTGAGATTGGTCATGGTGCACTGGCTGAGCGTGCTCTGGTTCCAGTAATTCCTTCTATTGAGGAGTTCCCTTATACTATCCGTATGGTATCTGAGGTTCTTGAGTCCAATGGTTCCAGCTCTATGGGTTCTGTTTGTGGCAGCACCCTGTCACTGATGCAGGCTGGTGTTCCAATTAAGCGCCCTGTATCTGGCGTAGCAATGGGGCTTGTAAAGGATGGAGATGACTACACTATCCTGACTGATATTCAGGGTATGGAGGATGCTCTTGGCGATATGGATTTCAAGGTAGCAGGTACTACTGAGGGCGTAACTGCTATTCAGATGGATATCAAGATTAAGGGAATTTCCCGTGAGATTCTTTCCAGCGCGCTGGCTCAGGCAAAGCGTGGACGCTCCTTTATTCTAGGCAAGATGCTCGAGTGCATCTCCGAGCCTGCTGCTGAGCTTAGTCCATATGCGCCACGTGTAACTACTATCCAGATTAAGACTGATAAGAT
>CAMCDL010000071.1 GCA_945873565.1 uncultured Selenomonadaceae bacterium
ATTTTACAGGTAAATCCACGAATCTACAATTGTGAGGTCACTTCATATTGTCTCAAAGTTAAATCTATTATTTAATTATAGCAGGTTTGGAAAGTCTGTGCACAAAATTTCGTTACTGATTCAATGTTTTAGTTGGCTAAGAAAAAGTGTTGTGCTATAATTACGTAGTTCCGTGTGGAGTGTTCATTTAAAGTTATTAACAGGTTATCCACATTGTTGATAACTTATTCACACTGTCCACAGAATAATTATTTTATAAAGAAGGCAACATTATGGAAGAAAAGAAAAATCTGCATCGTGGCCTTAAGAATCGCCATCTGCAGATGATTGCATTGGGCAGTGCTGTTGGTACTGGCCTTTTTTACGGTTCTGCGTCCACAATCTCCCTTACCGGACCATCGGTTATGCTGGCTTACCTTATAGGCGGAGTTGTTATCTATTTCATCATGCGTATGCTGGGTGAGATGTCAGTAGATGAGCCGGTGTCAGGCTCCTTCAGCTATTATGCCAGCAAGTATTGGGGTGAGTTCCCTGGCTTTATGGCCGGCTGGAATTACTGGTATTGCTATATTATGGTAAGTATGGCTGAACTGACTGCCGTAGGCATTTATGTTAATTACTGGTTTCCGGATGTACCGCAGTGGCTATCGGCTCTGGTATGTCTTGTGGTGATAACAGCGATAAATCTCTGGAATGTAAGTGCCTATGGCGAGGTAGAGTTCTGGATGGCACTGATTAAGGTGCTGGCTATACTCAGTATGATCTTCTTGGGTGGTTATCTTATTCTGGCCGATCCTGCTGGTTTCCCTGCCAATGTCAGCAATCTGTGGCTGCATGGCGGCTTCCTGCCTAATGGTGTATGGGGCCTTATGCTGGCGGTTGTCGTGGTAATGTTCTCCTTTGGCGGTATTGAGCTTATCGGAATTACAGCAGGCGAGGCTGAGAATCCTGACAAGTCTATTCCTCGTGCAATAAACCAGGTAATCTGGAGAATTTTGCTGTTTTATGTAGGTACCATGCTTGTGCTCATGTGTCTCTGGCCATGGAATCAGGTAGGTATGGAGGCAAGTCCTTTTGTACAGATTTTTGATAATGTTGGTATTCCTGCTGCAGCTCATATTCTGAACTTTGTAGTATTGTCTGCTGCTATTTCAGTTTACAACTCAGCAATCTATTCAAATTCCCGTATGCTTTACGGCCTGGCACATAAGGGTGATGCCTTCGGAATTATGAAGGTCCTTTCCACTAGGGGTGTTCCTATAATGGGCATCTACATTTCATCTGCCATTACTCTGGTTATTGTTATAATGAATTACCTCTTCCCTGGCGAAGTGTTCATGTACCTTTTTGCTGTTGTAATTATTTCAGCTGTTATCAACTGGATTAACATCTGCATAACACATCTGAAGTTCCGTCAGTATTGCAAGGAGCAAAATCATGAAACCAAGTTCAAGGCTTTGCTCTATCCGGTAGCTAATTATTTCTGCCTGGCATTCCTGGCTGGTGTAATTATCCTGATGACCCAGATAGAAGGCATGAGCATGGCGGTATGGGCCCTGCCAATCTGGCTGCTTATTCTCTATATAAGCTTCCGGTATAAGAAAAGCCGCGAAAATGCATAACGCATATTAAAGCTATAGAGCCTCCTCAGGGAGGCTCATTTTTTATGTACATTAAAAATAAAGGAATTTTAACTCCTGCGTAGAATGTATAAAAGTAATATTTTTTAAGGGAGATAATCTGATGTCTTTAAATGAATCTGTTTATGATCGTATAAAAAATGCTCTTGGCGCTGATGGCTGGCTGCCAGAGGATTTTGTTTTGCGTCAGGTGCCAGATGGCGGTATGAAATTTGCTGACGGCGCTATGGATGGAACTATCCGCTTTCATATGGGACCTACCAAAAGTCCGGATATCAGCGGCTTGACTGTTGTGCTGGATCTGGCCTCTAAGGAGCGCTTTGATGATGCAGTAAATGCTCTGCTTACTCATGTTATGAATGGCGGGGTTATGCTGCCAGTTATTGATGCTCTCCAGGATTGGGTTTTTGATCATCCTGAGGATCTGAAGCCGGATGTTATCGGAGGTTTTTGCCGTGGACTGCTGGTACAGGCTGCTGAGCCTGAGGCAGTAAAGTTTGCTCTTACCATTCTTGAAATGCTTGATCAGGAACCTGAAAAGGAAACTCAGGAAATTGTCAGGACTCTGGCAAAATCTGAGGAGCTTACTCTTTTCTGCCTGTTCTTTATGAGCAGCTGGGATAATGCAATGGATGAGTTCTTTGAGCTGGCAAAAAAACTGAAGGGCTGGGGTAGAATACATGCAGTAAGCATGCTTAAGCCAGAAACTCAGGCTATGGCAGACTGGCTTCTTTTTGAAGGCTGGAAAAATGAAGTCATGAATGAGTATTCTGCGATGATTGTCATAAAGAGAGCAAAGCTGATGGCTCGTCTTGAGGCTGAAAGCATTGACAAAAAATTATTTGAAACCGCTACCCAGCTTATTTCTGCATCTTTAGCTGATACTCCGCTGCCTGGAATGTCCCACTACAAGAATGCAGAGCCTTTGCTTATGGCTTATGTACACCATGCTAAGGCTATGGCAACTACCCTGGAGGAATATGGAACAATATTTGATATCCGTGATTTTGTTGATGGACAGGAAGGGTTTGCTTCTGGTGAGCAGATTGGAGATATCTGTACTGAGCTTCTTGATAGCGAGGCCTGTCGTCAGGTGATTTCGAACTCTATGCAGAAGGGCGATGGTTTCCACCTGGCTAAAGCAATGGGAATGGAATATGCCGAGGCTGCAATGGATACACTTCGGGATGATTGGAAAAACAGCTATGATCTTATCGATCTGCTTTTGCCAGAAAAGCTTTTTGTTGATGAAATTGTGGAGCTGTTTGAAAATAAGCTGCCTCTGGATGAAATGGCAAGCGGGCCTGAGGATGAGCTAGGTACTGATGGCAGCTTTAGCGATTACGGTATTCTCTCATATGTGGTGCAGGGAATGCAGCAGGTGCCTGGCAGAGGTGAAAAGCTGATTGCGGCGGCACTGCTGTCGCCAGTTGTCGGATGCCGCAATATTGCATTGACTACTATTGATAAGTGGCGCAAGGCAGATTTTCCTATTTCTGAAGGCCTTCAGCAGGCCTTGGCAAGGCTTAAGGATGAAGAGGTCAATGAAAAAACTAAGAAACGTTTGGAGGCGTTTTGATAATTTGGCTTGCATATCTTGATTTTGAAATGATATAATAAGCACGTTGCTGATATAGCACAGTTGGTAGTGCATCGGATTCGTAACCCGAAGGTCGCCAGTTCGATCCTGGCTATCAGCTCCATACGAAATGAACCCCTGGCAGCTATTGTCAGGGGTTTTTTATAAAAGTCAAAAAATCAAATATTTTTGTGGAAATTATAAAAATTCAGTAGTATAATGTAGTTGTAATTTGACTCTGAACAGATATAAATGGGGGATTAGCATAATGAGAGAAGTAAGAGGTGTATTGTTTAAGGATACCAGAGATCCTGGCGAGGTAGTTATTATTAAGGAGAACCGTGAGGGTGCAGATACCCGTGGTTATACAGCTCTGGTAAAGGGAGAAAATCAGAATCCTGATTATGAGCTTAAGGATGTACCTGATTTTGCACAGTTTCTCATGTATCAGGTTGAAGGTGCAGCAAGACCTTTTATTCTGATAAATGATGAGCGTGGCAAGGCAAAGCATCTGCAGCTGAATCGTCCTATCAGAAACAGGAATGGCATGGATGTAATTGCCGGACATATGCTGGTGGTGGCAGCTGGCGGTGAGCCAGGCAGCTATGCACCAGATAGCTTGACTGATGAAGAAATCGAGCTGGTAAAAAAACACTTTGATACAAGCAATATTCCTGATGAAGCTGTAAAAGAACTTCATGAATATGAGTATTGGAAGGACCTGAATCTTTAATTAAAGTAAACGGGATGTCGCTTGTGTGACATCCCGTTTGTTTATTGCTGTTTAATTGCGCGGAGTGTAGTCCATATTAGCCAGGAGGGTGTTCTTCAGCCGCTCCTCCAGCTGCTGAAGCTCCTGCTCAGCAGACTGGCGCTTGGCTCTTCCATCTCGCTGAATCTGTATGGTTTCCTCAATGGTGGTAATGAGGTCCTCATTTACCTTACGTACTGTTTCAATATCCACAATGCTTCGGTCGTTCTCCTTAGCAGTTTCAATGGAGTTTATTTTCAGCATTTCGGCATTTTTTCTGAGGAGCTCATTGGTTGTATCGTTTATTGCTCGCTGAGTTTTCAGCAGCTGTTGCTGACGGGATAATCCGAGGGCGATGATAATCTGGTTTTTCCAGAGTGGTATTGCGTTGTAAATAGCACTCTGCACCCGTTCAACCAGCATGCGGTCATTATTCTGAATGAGCCTTAGCTGAGGAGCGGTCTGAATGGCGATGGTTTTACTGAGCTTGAGGTCGTGAACCTTTTTTTCAAAGCGGTCTACAGTATTTTCGAAATCTGCAACCACCTGACCCGCCATAGGGTCACTGGATACGGCAGCTTCCTGACGGAGCTTTGGCAGGGTGATAGTCCTTAGCTCGGACAGCTTTTCTTCGCCAGCTTGAATATATAGCTGCAGTGATTTGAAATACTCCAGGTTTTTATCATAAAGACTATCAAACATAATGATATCCTTCATCATGGCAAGCTTGGATTTTTCAAGTTCTGACTGGATTTTATCAACCTTGACGGAAAGCTTATCATAAGCCGAAACAAGACCGTCAGCCTTGTTTACAAGTTTACCGATGATAGGCAGCTTTTTCATAAAGCCTTTGGTTTCGTTCTGACTGAATTCGTCAATTTTAGTGGAAAGATCTGTCAGGAGCTCTCCCACATATCCGCTGTCCTTGGTACGGACCTGAGCTAGGATGCTATCGGAGAAATCAGCCAGATTCTTCTGGGCAGCATTGCCAAACTGAAGTGCCTGGCTTGAATCGGTTATATCAAAGCCTTCCTTGATGGCATCTACCTGTTTACGTTCCTCAGGGGTTAAAAGCTCCGTCTGTCTAGTGACCTTTTCAATTTCTTGCTGGGGAGCCAGAATGGGGGTGACCTCTGCAGTGGTAGCTGACTTTGCCTGCAGCAGCTTGTCGAGGCTGATATCTGCCATAGTATCCATCTCCTTTTTCTACATGATTATATTCAGAAGTTTTTTATTTTTGAAAGATAATACTTTTCAAAGAAGCTTTCCCTGGACATCAATATATAGCGGACTGCTTCTATGAAACCGAGTATTCCTGGGATTGCACACCAGGAAAATACGAAATACAGTGCTCCATGCTTGGGCTTTCCCAGCAGGAATTTGTGAATGCCAAAGCTGCCGAAGAATAAAGCTGCTGCAGCAGTAATGATTTTTATAGTGACAATGCTATCGCTGCTGGCAAGGGGCCTGCTACGATATCTGTAAAATATTCCCCAGTCAAGAAGAGCCGGAATTAATTCCTGCTGGTGGCTGGTTTTAAAGCCTAAGTCCCTTGGCATAGGGCCATAACGGTAATCTGTGCCTGGTGATGAGCCCTTCAGACCGGCATCCTCCATTACGGTGTCGGCGAGGTTCAGCTCTGCATTAATATCCATGAGCTGCTGGGACATCATTTTTGTAAACTGATCATTGTAGGCTGCTTCAAAACCGGCCAAGGTGTTTTTTATGCTGTACATGGTATCCTTTATGTCCTGGTTGTCCAGCCGGGTGGACTCCAGCTCAGCATATTGGCATGCCAGTGAAGCGGCTCTATCCTGATAGTAGTCAATAAACTGAAAGGCTGCTGGGATTCTGTCAGGATTTTTCTTCATGTAGTGAAGCATATTGGCAGCTATAGATTGAAGCTTGAGAAGATGCTCCTTGGCCTGCTGGTCCTTGATGAGCTTTATTGATTCCTGAATACTATCAAAGTCAGTACAGGCTTTGTGAAGGCTGTCATTCAGCATGGATGTGTTTTCATAGCTGATGGCACCTTGTGAAGAAAGCGGCTGCGTTTCTTTTGATTTGCAGGCCATAAAGCATGATACTCCAGAAATCAGGGCACAGGGGAGAGCTAGGGCTGCAGAGCCATCCGTAAATAGGTGGATGCCTGTGGCAGCTGCTCCGGCAGCAAGGCCTAGCCAGAGGATAAGTTTTTTATTCAAAATTTCACATCCTTCCATTTGAAGGTTATATTGGTATTTTATTATGAATTATTGCTGAACGCAATTAAATAGGCTAAATATAATCTGCCATTAATGAATTTTTAACATATATAGAGTGATTTTATGATAAAGGAAAAATATATTATTACTGGAATGACCTGCTCGGCCTGTTCCTCAAGAGTCCAGCGGGCTGCTGAATCGATAGATGGCATGGAACTGGCACAGGTGAATCTCCTTACAGGCACTATGCTGGCTGAATATGATGAAAGTAAAACGGATAGCAGCCATATTATAGCTGCTGTAGAGAAGTCCGGTTATGGTGCAGCCTTGGCTGGAAAGAATGCTGAAGGCAGTGAAAAGGCTGTGGAGGATAATAAAAAAAGAGAAAAGGAAGCAGCTGATAAAAAGAGGCGTCTTGTATGGTCCATAATGCTTATGCTTCCGTTGGCAGCAATATCCATGGGCGGAATGCTGTTTAATATGGGATATATAAGCCATGATGGTATATTGGGAGCCTATATGTACGGGACAGAAAATGCCATTACATTTTCTCTCTCGCAGCTGTTGCTTGTGCTTCCGGTAATGGCACTGAATTCAGGCTACTACAGCCGTGGCTTTAAAAGCCTGTTTAATGGTGCACCTAATATGGATAGCCTGGTGGCAATGAGCTCATCTGCGGCTGCATTTTTTGGCATATTTGCCATTTTTCGTATAGGCTATGGCCTGGGGCATGGAGATTTGCAGCTGGCTATGGAGTATTCCTCAAACCTTTATTTGGAGTCTGCAGGAATGATAGTTACCTTTGTTTCTGTGGGCAAGTACCTTGAATCAAAGGCTAAGGCAGGAACTGGCGAAGCCTTGGCCAAGCTTATGTCTATGGTTCCAAAGGATGCCAAGGTCCTGCGTGATGGAGTGGAATATCAGGTTCCTGCCGAGGACCTGCGCGAGGGTGACATAGCAGTGGTTCGCCCAGGAGAATGCATACCGGCAGATGGAGTAATTATATCTGGCAATACTGCTATTGATGAAAATATAATTACTGGAGAAAGTATGCCCGCTGAGAAGGGGCCGGGTGATGAGGTTATTTCCTCCACCATAAACCAGTCCGGATTTATTCATTTCAGGGTTGGACGGGTAGGCGAGGAGATGGTTATAAGCCAGATAATCCGCATGGTGGACGATGCTGTCAGCAGCAAAGCACCAATTGCCAGGATGGCAGACAAGGTGGCAGGGGTATTTGTTCCAGCAGTAATGGCTTTAGCTCTGATTGCCGGTGGCTGCTGGCTGCTGGCTGGGGCTTCGGCGGAATTCGCTTTTTCCACAGCTATTTCAGTGCTGGTAATTTCCTGTCCATGTGCCTTGGGACTTGCTACGCCAGTGGCATTGATGGCAGGCATTGGCAAGGGGGCGGAGCACGGAATACTTATAAAATCCGGCGAAGCGTTGGAAGCAGCCTGCTCTATAGATACGGTGGTTCTTGATAAAACTGGAACACTTACTGAAGGAAAGCCATGCGTTACAGATGCTATACCAATAGGCGTCACTGAAGCCAGGCTGGCGGCAGTTGCTGCTTCCCTTGAAAAGGGCAGTGAGCATCCTATAGCAAGAGCAGTATTGAAATGGGCTGAAGAAAAAAATGCCTCATATGAAGATATAGTTGATTTTCAGGCCATATTTGGCAGGGGCGTTACCGGTATAATAAATAATGAGCGCTATTATGCAGGAAATCGTGAGCTGATGGACGAAAATAATATAGAATACGGTGAGGCATCTTTGCAGGCTGACCAGCTGGCTGATGAAGGCAAGACTGCTATGCTGATAGCCGATAGCAGGAAGGTAATCGGAATTATTGCTGTGGCTGATATGGAAAAACCAGCCAGTGCTGAAGCAGTTAAGGCATTGCAGGCTATGGGGATATCGGTTGTAATGCTTACAGGGGATAATGAGAGAACTGCTGGAGCCGTAGCTAAGCATCTTGATATAGATCGCTACATAGCAGGTGTCCGTCCAGATGAAAAGCTGCAGCATATTCAAAAATTGCAGGAAGATGGCCACAGTGTGGCAATGGTGGGTGATGGTGTAAATGATGCTCCAGCCCTGGTACAGTCTGACTTCGGTGCGGCTATAGGAGCAGGCTCTGATGTAGCTATAGGCAGTGCTGATGCAGTTCTTATTCGAAATAGCCTGCTGGATGCTGTAGCTTCAATAAGGCTTAGCCGGGCAGTAATCAGGAATATTAAGGAGAATTTGTTTTGGGCGTTTTTTTACAACATAATCTGCATACCAATGGCAGCAGGCGTGTTTTATCCTGCCTTCGGGCTGAAGCTTTCACCGATGATGGGAGCAGCTGCCATGAGCCTCAGCAGCATCTGTGTTGTAATGAATGCATTGAGATTAAAGCGTGTTAAGCTTAGCGGCGATGATGTCAAAAAGCCAGCAGCCACTATGATATATAAAAATAACGAGGAGGAAGTAATTATGCAGACTGAGCTTAAGATTGATGGTATGATGTGCCAGCATTGTGTAAAGCATGTACATGATGCTCTGATCAAAGTGGAGAATGTTACAGAGGTTAATGTGGATCTGGCAGGAAAGAAAGCAGTAGTGACTACTAGTGCGCCTGTAGAGATGGCTATTTTTGAGAATGTGATTACTGAAGCAGGCTACACTTTAATAAAATAATTGAATTTTAATTAAAAAAGTGTTGACAAAGGTTTTTTTTTAGTGTATTATGTTTTTTGTCAGCGCCGTGAGGTTGAACTGAATGGCACTGATGAAAAACAAATTGCGGAAATAGCTCAGTTGGTAGAGCATCACCTTGCCAAGGTGGGGGTCGCGAGTTCGAGTCTCGTTTTCCGCTCCATATAATGCGGAAATAGCTCAGTTGGTAGAGCATCACCTTGCCAAGGTGGGGGTCGCGA
>CAMCDL010000072.1 GCA_945873565.1 uncultured Selenomonadaceae bacterium
CAGTTATAGCGGGGAGATATATGGCTCCCATTTTTTTGGAAGAGAAACTGTGCACGAGAACAGAAAGCGAGTGATGCGGGAAAAGAGTGATGAGTTATTTTCAGGGGAGTATAGTTATTAAAAAAAGGAGATTTGTAAAATGAGAAAACTGATTGCATTGGTTTTAGCTGTTGCAATGATGCTGGTTGTAGCTGGCTGCGGCGGCGCTGACGAAAAGAAGGCTGATGGCGACAAGCAGATCAAGATGGGCTTCTCCCAGATTGGTGCAGAGTCCGAGTGGAGAACTGCTAACACTGAGTCTGTAAAGCAGGCTGCTAAGGATGCTGGTATTGACCTCCAGTTCTCCGATGCTCAGCAGAAGCAGGAGAACCAGATTAAGGCTATTCGTTCCTTCATTGCACAGGGCGTTGATATCATCGCTTTCGTTCCAATTGTAGAGACTGGTTGGGATACTGTACTGAAGGAAGCTAAGGATGCTAAGATTCCTGTAATCATCGTTGACCGTGACCTGAAGGTTGAGGATGATTCCCTCTATGTTGCAAAGATCGGTACTAACATGGAGACTGAGGGCCAGAAGGCTTTCGAGTGGCTGAACAAGTATGTAACTGATAACAATGTTAAGCCTCATGAGGGCGACAAGCTGAACCTGGTTATCCTCGAGGGTACTGTTGGTTCCACTGCTGCTCTTGGCCGTACCAAGGGCTTTGGCGATGGCCTCGCTGCTAATGCTGATAAGTACAACGTACTGGCTTCCCAGACTGGTGAGTTCACTCGTCAGAAGGGCCAGGAGGTTATGGAGTCCTTCCTGAAGTCCTATGGCAACAAGATTGATATCCTCTTCGCTCATAACGATGACATGGCTCTCGGTGCTATTCAGGCTATCGAGGCTGCTGGTATGAAGCCAGGCAAGGATATCATCATTCTCTCTATCGATGGCGTTAAGGGTATCTTCCAGGCTATGATCGAGGGCAAGGCTAACTGCACCGTAGAGTGCAACCCACTGCAGGGACCACTGCTCATGGAGACTGCTAAGAAGGTTCTCGCTGGTGAGAAGGTTGACAAGGTTGTATACGTAGAAGAGGGCGTATTCCCAGCAGATGTTGCTGAGAAGGTTATGCCTGAGCGTAAGTACTAAGATTTAATTGGCTGAATAGCCGGAAAAAAGGGCCGCGCCCCGGCTCTAAGTGCCGGGGCGTGGTTTTTTTTACCTAAAATAGGCTGTTTTATGTTTGAGGGGGTATAAAAATGGCACAAGCGTTACTGGAAATGCGTAATATTGATAAAGTGTTTCCTGGCGTTAAAGCCTTATCAAATGTAGATTTTACTCTGCACGCTGGTGAAATTCATTCCTTGATGGGCGAGAACGGTGCAGGAAAGTCTACATTAGTTAAAGTATTAACTGGAGTATATCCAAGAGATGGCGGAACTGTTCGTCTTAATGGAGAAGAAATCAATCCCCGTACTCCAAAGGAAGCACAGGAATGTGGTATTTCTACAGTTTATCAGGAGGTTAATCTCTGTACTAACCTGACTGTAGCAGAGAATATTTTCATTGGACGTGAGCCTAAAAAGTATGGCTTAATTGATTGGAAGGAAATTAATAGACGCTCTAAGGAGCTTTTAAAGAAGCTGAGCGTTGATATCGATGTTACCAAGAGCCTTGATCATTACCCTGTAGCAATTCAGCAGATGGTTGCAATTGCTAGAGCGGTAGATGTAGATGCTAAGATTCTTATTCTGGATGAGCCAACCTCTTCCCTGGATGAGGGAGAGACTGCTCGTCTCTTCAAAATTGTCCGCCAGCTTCAGCAGCGTGGCATGGGCATCATATTTATCTCTCATTTTCTTGAGCAGATATATGAGATTTGCGATCATATTACCATTCTCCGTAATGGTGAGCTGGTAGGTGCTTATGAGGTTGCAAAGCTCCCTAGACTCGAACTCATCGCCAAGATGGTCGGCAAGGACCTGAATGACGTTAAGGATATGGATAAGATGGCTGAAAAGAGTGTGCCACATGAAGAAGTATTTATCGAAGCTGATCATGTAGCAAGCTTTGGACAGATTGCTGATGTGGCTCTGCAGCTGCATAGGGGTGAGGTTATGGGCTTTGCTGGCCTCCTCGGATCCGGCAGAACAGAGACCGCTGAGATGATGTTCGGCCTAAAGCCTGTAACTGGCGGAAGCATGAAGATAAAGGGCAAAGAGGCTGGGCTTAGGCATCCTATGGATGCAATGAAGGCAAAAATAGCTTTCTGCCCAGAGGATAGAAAGCTTGCCGGCATTATAGGCGACCTGACAGTTCGTGAAAATATTATACTGGCCCTGCAGGCTCTGGATGGTATGTTCCGTCATATTCCATATGATAAGCAGGTAGAACTGGCTGATAAGTTTATTGATAGGCTGAAGATTAAGGTTTCTGACCGTGAGCAGCTGATAAAGAACCTGTCCGGCGGTAATCAGCAGAAGGTTATTATTGCACGCTGGCTGGCTGCAAATCCTGAGCTGCTTATTCTGGATGAGCCTACACGCGGTATTGATGTAGGTACCAAGACAGAGATTCAGAAGATGGCGGTAGAGCTTGCTAAGTCTCAGGGCATGGCAGTAGTGTTTATCTCCAGTGAGATGGACGAGATGGTACGTACCTGCTCTAAGCTGATAGTAATGCGTGACCGTAAGAAGGTTGCCGAGCTTACCGGCAACGACATTAGCTCAGAGGGTGTAATGAGAGCAATTGCAGGAGGTGACAACTGATGGAAAAATGGAAGAGCTTTACATCAAGTTCCCTGTTCCTGCCAGTTGTGGCGTTGGCAGTACTAGTTATATTCAACGCGATTTTCGTAGATGGATTTTTCTCAATTCAGATTACTGAGGATGGCCGCTTATTCGGCCGTATCATTGATATCCTGAATCGTTCAAGTTCGCTGATTATCCTTTCCCTGGGCATGACTCTTGTCATTGCTACTAGTGGTATTGATATTTCAGTTGGTGCGGTTGTTGCGATATCTGCAGCTGTTGTCTGCACACTGATTGGCGGCCGTGGCGATGGTGTCGCTGAAACCCCAATGTTTCTTGCTATTCTGGCTGCTGTAGGTATCGGTGTCCTGTGTGGATTGTGGAATGGCCTTCTGGTTGCAAAATTTAAGATTCAGGCCGTTGTTGCTACCCTGATCCTGATGACTGCTGGCCGTGGTATTGCACAGCTTATGACTGAGGGCCAGATTATTACAGTATATTATAAGCCTTTCGCATATATCTCTGGTGTAATTCCTGGAATGCCGCTGCCAACAAATATTTTTATTGCGCTGGCAATGGTTCTTCTGGTGGTTATCGTAATGAAGAAAACCAGTATAGGCCTTTTCGTACAGTCTGTTGGTATTAATGCTACTGCTGCTAAGCATGTAGGCATCAACGTTACCATGGTACTGTTCCTGGTATATGCATTCTCTGGTTTCTGTGCTGGTGTTTCTGGCCTGATTGAGAGCTCCTTTATAAGAGCAGCAGATGCAAATAATGCTGGTCTTAACATGGAAATGGATGCCATCCTGGCTGTTGCTCTGGGCGGTACTCTTCTTTCTGGCGGTAAGTTTTACCTTGGCGGCTCTGTAATAGGTGCAATTACTATTCAGACTCTTACCACTACCATGTATGCAATGGGTATATCTGCAGATCAGCTGCCAGTAGTAAAGGCTATCGCAGTTATTATCATCTGCCTTATCCAGTCTAACAAGGCTCGCGAGCTTTTTGAAAAATGGAAGGGCAATCGCAATGATAGCGCTTCTGTTACCACAAAAGTAAAGGCGGTGGAATAACATGAACAAGAATTTAGCAAATATCATTGCATCAAAATATTTTTCATTCTTTGTTACTGTAATCCTGTTCGTTGCTTTATACGGTATAGGTATTGCAATGTACAACGGCTTCATGAAGCCTCAGGTATTCTTTAATCTGTTTGTAGATAACGCAGCACTGCTGATTGTTACAGTAGGTATAACCTTCTGTCTCCTGATAGGTGGTATCGACCTATCGGTTGGTGCAGTACTGGCGCTGGTATGTATGGTGCTGGCTTGGCTTTTAACAAATACTGGAATTCCAGTATTCCTTGCAGTACTGATTGTACTCATAATGGGTACTGTGTTCGGTGCTGTTCAGGGCTACATTATCACGAAGTTTGACCTGCAGCCATTCATAATTACTCTGGCAGGTATGTTCTTCTGCCGTGGTCTTACAGCAGTTATCTCTCAGGAGACCATTACTATCACAAACCCTACATTTGTAGCTTTGGCTGATACCAGAATACCGGTTGGTAGTGGCTTTATATCTGTAGGCGTGGTGATTGCCCTGCTGACCATTCTGGTTGCGGCAATTGTTCTTGGCTTTACTAAGTTTGGCCGCACAATCTATGCAATTGGCGGCAATGAATCTTCAGCAGCTCTCATGGGCTTGCCAGTATTCCGCACCAAGGTTTGTGTATATACCATCAGCGGCTTCTGCTCTTCTCTGGGCGGTATCGCTTATGCACTGATGATGCTTACTGGATATAACCTTCACGGTCTTGGCATGGAGATGGATGCAATTGCTTCCTCAGTTATTGGTGGTACGCTTCTTACCGGTGGTGTAGGCTTCATTCCTGGTGCCCTCTTCGGTGTGCTCATTCAGGGTGTTATCCTTACCTTCATTAATTTCCAGGGTACCCTTTCTGCATGGTGGACCAAGATCGTTATTGGTGGCCTGCTCTGCGTATTCATTATAATGCAGGCATTTATTACTGAGCAGAAGAGCAAGCTTACTGCAAAGAGCTCTATGGATGAAGCAAACAGTGGTAAGAGTGATTCCTGATTGTCTGCTGCTGTGTAGGGAGGTTATCTGAATGCTGGAAGAACTTAAAAAGAAAGTTTATGAAGCAAATATGCTTCTGCCAAAGCATGGCCTTATAACATTTACCTGGGGCAATGTTTCTGGTATCGATAGAGAAAAGGGTTTGTTTGTAATTAAACCTTCAGGCGTAGAATACGATGTTATGCGCCCTGAGGATATGGTAGTAGTAGATTTAGATGGAAATAAGGTTGAGGGGGATCTTAACCCATCCTCAGATACAGAAACTCATCGCTTTCTGTATAAAGAATTTAAGAATATCGGCGGTATTGTTCATACTCATTCCCGCTGGGCAACCACCTTTGCTCAGGCTGGTCAGGGGGTAAGAGCCTATGGTACTACTCAGGCTGACTATTTCTATGGTGAAATTCCTTGCACAAGGGATATGACTCCAGAAGAAATAAATGGACCATATGAATTAAATACAGGCGTCGTTATTGCAGAACGTTTCAAGGATCTTAATCCTGATTATATACCGGCTGTGCTGGTGAAGAATCATGGACCTTTTACTTGGGGTACTGACCCATATAATGCAGTGCATAATGCGGTAGTGCTGGAGGAGATTGCGATGATGGCCTTCCATACTCAGATGCTTACTGGCAATCGTGAACCGATGCCACAGGTGCTGATGGACAGACATTTCCTCAGAAAGCATGGACCAAACGCATATTACGGACAGAAGAAAAAGTAAGTTGCAACGCAAGGAGGAAAAGTGTAATGGATGTAAAAGAAATTGCAAAGAAGATTGCAGCAGGTGAAACATCTCTTGGTATAGAGCTTGGCTCCACCAGAATTAAGGCTGTACTCCTGACAAAGGATATTGAGACAGCAGCTACTGGTGCATTCAATTGGGAGAATAAGCTGGAAAATGGGTTCTGGACCTATAGCATGGATGAGGCCTGGAAGGGTATTCAGACCTGCTATGCTGAGCTTGCTAAGAGTGTAGAGACCACCTATGGCGTGAAGCTGACCAAAATCGGTTCAATTGGTGTCAGCGGTATGATGCATGGCTATCTGCCATTCAATAGCGCTGGTGAGCTGCTTGCTCCTTTCCGCACCTGGAGAAATAATCTTCAGGGTCCTGCAGCTGATGAGCTGACCAAAGTATTGAATTTCAACATTCCGCAGCGCTGGAGTATTGCCCATATTTATCAGGCTATCTTAAATGGTGAGGAGCATGTAAAGGATATTGCTCATTTTACTACTCTCGCAGGCTACATTCATTGGAAGCTGTCTGGTGAAAAGGTTCTTGGCGTAGGCGAAGCTTCAGGCATGTTCCCTATTGATGAGTCCACTGGATGCTATGATAAGGCTATGCTGGAAAAGTTTGCAGCTCTGGAAAATGTTAAGAAGTATGACTGGAAGATTGAGGAGATTCTCCCTGCAGTATTGCCAGCAGGCAAGGCAGCAGGTTCACTTACTGCTGAAGGTGCAAAGCTTCTTGATCCTACCGGCACTCTCGAGGCTGGTGCAATGATGGCTCCTCCAGAGGGTGATGCTGGTACTGGTATGGTTGGTACCAACAGCGTCAGAAAACGTACTGGTAACATTTCTGTAGGGACCTCTGCTTTCTCCATGAATGTTCTGGAGGGTCCTCTGAAGGCTGTACATCGCGATATTGATATTGTAACTACTCCAGACGGAGCTAACGTGGCAATGGTTCATGTAAACAACTGTTCCTCTGATATAAATGCATGGGCTGGTCTCTTCGGAGAATTCGCTGCAGCTCTTGGTGTTGAGGTGGCTCCAGATAAGCTTTACAGCGTGCTTTTCAACAGTGCTCTTGAGGCAGATAAGGATGCCGGCGGTCTTATTAACTTCAGCTTCCTGTCTGGTGAGAACATTACTGATACTCAGGATGGCCGTCCATTGTTTGTTCGTACTCCTCATAGCAAGATGAGCCTTGGAAACTTCATGCTGGCTCAGCTTTATTCTGCATTTGCAACTCTGAAAATTGGTATGGATATCCTTATCAACGAGGAGAATGTAAAGTGCGACGTGATGCTGGCTCAGGGCGGTATCTTCAAGACTCCGGTTGTTGGTCAGCAGGTTCTGGCTGATGCTCTGGAAATTCCTATTACTCTTATGGAGAGTGCCGGAGAGGGTGGCCCTTGGGGTATGGCAGTTCTGGCTGCATTTGCTAAGTTTAACGAAACTGGCAAGGCTCTGCCAGATTACCTGGACGAGGTTGTATTTAAGGATGCTGCATCTACTACCCTTAAGCCACGTCCTGAGGGTGTAGAAGGATGCCGTAAGTATATTGAGCGCTTCCGCAAGGCATTGCCAGTTGAAAATGCTGCTGGCCCAGCTGTTGCTGATGAAGCGTAATGTCTGTATTGGATAAGGAGATTAACATGTTAGAAATTAGAGATTATGAATTCTGGTTTGTTGCAGGAAGCCAGCACCTGTATGGTGAAGAGGCACTCAAGTGTGTTGCTGCAGATACTGAGGAAATTGTAACTGCTCTGAATGCCAGCGGAAAGCTGCCTTACAGAATTGTGTTCAAGGGAGTTATGACTACCCCTGATGAGATTACTCAGCTGATGAAGGACGTTAATTATAATGATAACGTAGCAGGTGTTATTACCTGGATGCACACATTCTCTCCAGCTAAGAATTGGATTCGTGGAACTAAGCTGCTGCAGAAGCCTCTGCTTCATCTGGCAACTCAGTATCTCAACGAAATTCCATATGCGGATATTGACTTTGACTACATGAACCTCCATCAGAGTGCTCATGGTGACAGAGAATATGGCTATATAAACAGCCGTCTGGGCATCAATAACAAGATTGTTTATGGTCACTGGAAGGATGAAGAGGTTATCGAGGAAATTGCAAGCTGGGAGGATGTAGCAGTTGCTGCAAACGAGAGCTTCAATATCAAGGTAGCTCGCTTCGGAGACACCATGCGTGACGTTGCATGCACTGAGGGCGATAAGGTTGAAGCACAGATTCAGCTGGGCTGGACTGTTGATTATTATCCAGAAGGCGATCTGGTAGAGTTTGTTGATGCTGTTACTGATGCTGAGATTGACGAAGAGTACAAGAAGCTGGAGGCTATGTATGAGCTGAGAGCTGGTCAAAATACCCAGGAGCATTTCGAGAAGAATGTTCGTTATCAGCTGAGAGAATATATTGCAATTAAGCGTTTCCTGGAAAAGGGCGGTTACAATGCATTCTGCACTAACTTCCAGGCACTTCACGGCCTTGAGCAGCTGCCAGGACTGGCAACTCAGATGCTGATGCGTGATGGCTATGGCTTCGCAGCAGAGGGCGATTGGAAGATTGCAGCACTGACCCGTCTTATGAAGATTCTGGCTCATAATGAGGGTACCTGTTTCATGGAGGATTATACTCTTGACCTGAGAAAGGGCCATGAGGCAATACTGGGTGCTCATATGCTGGAGGTTGATCCTACCATTGCCTGTGATAAGCCACGTGTAGAGGTTCATCCTCTGGGCATTGGTGGCAAGGAGGATCCTGCACGTCTGGTATTCACTGGTTCAGATGGTGATGCTATTGATGTCAGTATGGCTGATTTCCGTTCCGGCTTCCGTTTCATCAGCTATCCTGTTGACTGCAGAAGACCAGAAGCAGAGACTCCAAAGCTCCCTGTAGCTAAGGTTCTCTGGACTCCAAAATGTGGCCTTAAGAAGGGCTCTGCTGAGTGGATTAAGGCAGGCGGAGAGCATCATACCGTTCTCAGCTATAAGGTAACTGAGGAGCAGATTCGCGATCTTGCAGTAATGCTTGGCGTTGAAATTGTAGAAATACTGTAATAGAAAATTTGTTACTACCCTTTTAAAGAGAAATGGGGCTGTCGCATTTGATGTTTTTCATCAATGCGGCAGCCTATTTTTGTGCAGATTATTACTATTGGTCGCGAGGAACGGGCGCCGGTAGCGCACAGTCTTATCATGGATTTTTATTTGACGCTTCAGCCTGTAACGATATTTATGGAGCTTCAGAAACAGTGCAGCCACCAGCATATACCGTATACTTTATAATAAAAATATCCTAATATTGCTATCAGGATAAATGAGTGTTATAATCTTTATAAGGAAGAGGCACTGATGCTTGCTAGTCAGTCACCTCAGAATAATGTTTCTTGGGAGCCGACCATTGCTGTGGTCGGCTCTTGTCGTTAAATAATAAAACTATTTTTTAATGCTTCATGGAGCAACCAGATTTATGGTGCATCAAACACCGTGCAGCCAC
>CAMCDL010000073.1 GCA_945873565.1 uncultured Selenomonadaceae bacterium
TACACACTGCATATCGTCGGCAGCGTCAGATGTGTATAAGAGACAGCTGTTCTTGCAATCAATCAAAGCATTATTCTGAAACACCGCTGGTCTTCTGTCAAAATCCATTACCACCACTCCTCGTATTTTCATACTATCACTAATAGCAACTTATGTCAATCGCTAGTTGCTATTTATTTTTTTTGATTTCTTCCGAAAAGTTGTGATTAACGATTTTTCATTTCTTCCCAAAAGTTGCTATTTAGGTTTAAGATATGATAAAAATTAGCCATCTTATAATTTAATGCCTGTGGATAACCATGTTGATAACTTTCTTAAAATTGTGGATAACTTCAATGTTATATAAAAAATGTATCAGCAAAAGCACTGTGATTTCTTCCCAAAAGTTGCTATTAATACTGGAATTTCTTCCCAAAAGTTGCTATTAACTTCCCAAAAGTTGTGATTTAGACCTTTTGTCCTTTTTGAAATGACTGCAATCACTGAGGTGTACCGGTTTCACATTTTTCGCATAAGACGCTTGTAAGACGTAACTGTAAGACACTCACACTGGCATAATTTATATAGCAAGTATGATTTTTTTGAAGGAGCGAAGTTCTTTTTTCCTAATCCGCAACAAAGATACCGCATAGCTAAAAATCGCTCTATCTTTCACACAGCAGGACAAATATCTCTGCCGAGATACTTGCCCTATTCCAAAATCCATTGTAGAGCCCGTAGAGGTACCGCCATTGCATCGTACACTCTTTTTGGTAAATTTATACGTAAATCGACATACCGTAGCGTAGAGAGCAAATACGAGCGTTTGAGAACAATACACGCTGATTGAATGTCTTTTCGTAAAATAATAGCTAATTTAGTACCATTATGGTATAATCAGCATGAGGAAGTGATTGTGTGTCAGAAGGAAAGAAAAAATTAACAGCTGAAGAACTGGAAGCCTTATGGCAACAAGCTGGGTTATCCAATGACCTGATG
This sequence comes from uncultured Selenomonadaceae bacterium, assembly GCA_945873565.1. Taxonomy (GTDB): domain Bacteria; phylum Bacillota; class Negativicutes; order Selenomonadales; family Selenomonadaceae; genus CAMCDL01. The sequence goes on from CAMCDL010000073.1 coordinate 979, forward strand.
TTCCGCTTTGTTATGGAAAATCCAATATTATGCCAACGAACTGTATCATTACTTCTAGGAAAGCAGATTGGTCGCATTACTGAGCAACAGACTCAATTCAGCATAGAAACTGATGGCAGGCTAAAAGGTATCCGCTTAGACCTCTTTGTAGAAGTAGATGGTGAAATGGTTGATGTAGAGATACAAACTGTTTACTTGTCAAAGAAAGAAATGGGGCACAGATTAAGATTTTATCAGTCAGAGCTAGACCAGATGGGAATAAGAAAAGGGCAAAAATACAAAAACCTCAAAAGAAGCATTATAATTTTTATTTGCACTTATGATCCCTTTGGCAAGGGTATTGGCAGGTATACTTTTGAAGAAGTATGTCAAGAATATACGGATATCATACTTGATGATGGTATCACAAAAATTATTTATAATACTCTCGGAACTTTGCCAGAAAATGATAAAAATAAAACGGGCTTAGAGCATTTATTTAAGTATATCAATGGCGGAGAACCAGAAGATGATCTGTGCAGGGAATTAGATGCAGAAGTAAAAAAACAACGTCAAGATGTAAATAAAAAGGGGGTATTTGTTATGTGGGAGCAGATTTTAACGGAACGAGAAGACGAAGCTGAAAAGAAAGGCAAATTTGAAGCTAAAATTGAAGCCATAAAAAATCTCATGGATTCCTGTGAATGGACTATTGAGCAGGCAATGAAAGCATTGAAAATACCTGAAGCGGATTATCCTAAGTACATTGCTATGCTGTAAAAAATGATGATTGTTTCATGCAAAAAACCGAGCCACAATACGGACTCGGTTTCTTTTTATGCAATTGGGAAGTAAATCAGTTCATCTGTGCCATGTAGAGACGGTAATATGCGCCCTGACGCTTCATCAGTTCTGCATGCGGACCTGCCTCTATGATATGGCCCTTGTCGATTACTATGATAGCATCACAGTTTTCTACGGTGGAAAGTCTATGAGCTATCATAAGCATTGTTCTGCCTTCTGCTATCTGGTTTATGTTGTCCATGATAATCTTCTCAGACTCATAGTCAAGTGCAGAGGTTGCCTCATCGAAAATGATGATTCTTGGATCTGAAATGAGTGCTCTAGCGATAGATACACGCTGTCTCTGACCGCCTGAAAGCAGACTGCCTCGCTCGCCTACGAAGGTATCATAGCCATGAGGCATTTCGTCTATGAACATAGCTGCACCAGCTAATTCTGCAGCTTTTACTACTTCTTCATGGGTGGCATTTGGACAGGCAATCTTGATGTTTTCCTCGATGGTACCGCTGAAAAGCATGCTGTCCTGCAGTACTACACCAATCTGACGGCGGAGCCATGCTGGTTCCACCTGTGCTACATCAACGCCATCTATCAGTACTCGACCATTTTCTGGCAGATATAATCTCTGTATCAGCTTGGTAAGGGTTGATTTACCTGAGCCGCTTCGGCCTACGATACCGACCTTCATGCCAGGACCTATTTTGACGCTCATTTTTTCAAGGACATTCTTTCCTTCAGGGGTATAGCGGAAGGTAAGATTATCCAGCTCTATTTCACCCTTAAGGCTTGGAAGTGTGGTACGGCCAGGATTGAAGGCTGGCTCTGTTTCCTCGTTCATGATATCGCCCAGTCGCTCCATGGAGACACGTGTCTGCTGGAAGTACTGCCACATGTTGACCAGGCGCATGATAGGGCCGATGAGATATCCTGCCATCATCTGGAAGGCTATAAGCTCACCTACGCTGATATCACCATCCATTACGTAGATAGCACCCACCCAGAGAATAGCCAGATTGAATATCTGCTGGATCAGCATACCGATACAGCCAGCAATATTCGCTAAATTAACAACGGAAAATACTGACTGCACATATCTTGCAAGTATTTCTTCGTAACGCTGAATGAAGTTCTTTTCTACACCTGAGGATTTGACAGTTTGTACGCCAGTAATGGTTTCGATGAGGAAGGATCTGCTTTCTGCACCGATTAAGAATCTGTCGTTAATTCTTTTCTTGTAAATAGGTGCTACTACCAAATTCAGAATAACGAATAAAGGTATTATTAAGGCTACTACTAGACTTAAGATACGACTGTAGTAAATCATGACAAAGGCATATACTACTGCAAATATAATATCCAGGACGATAGTAAGTGATGAGCTTGTAATAAAACTTCTGAGATTTTCCAGCTCGCCTACACGAGATACTACATCACCTACCTGCCACTTGTTGAAATATTTTATAGGCAGTGCGGTAATAGTCTTGAAAAGATGTGATGATAATACTACATCCATCTTGATTGTAATATTGGTAAACAGATATGATCTGAGTGATGTTATCCATGTAGAGAATAAATTCGTCAGAATCATGCCTATTATGAGTACATCGAGTGTACTTGAACTATGATGTACCAGTACCTTGTCGATAATGACCTGAGTAAAGAGTGGAGAACAGAGGCTAAGAAGCTGTATCAGAAGTGATATAAAGAAAACAGTCCTTATATAGCGGCTGTATTTAGTAATAACTGGCATAAACCAGCTGAAACCGAATGTCCTTTTTTCTTCATCAAGGTTGAAACGACGAGTAAAAAGTACAATTTCACCAGTCCAGTCAGCAAGCAGCTTTTCCTTGTTTGCCTCTAAGGGCTCCATTTTATACGATGGATCTACAATGTACATTTTGTCGCCACGGGTACCAGTAATTACGACATAACAGCCATTGTTCATTTTGATTATAGCTGGAAAGGTCATTCGCATTAATTTTTCTCTGGTAACACCTTCATAGCTTTTTGCTTTTAGTTTTAGGTCTTTTGCCGCCCTAAGAATCGTAACAATATCTACTGTGCCTGACTGAGTTACATAGGCACGTTCCATCTGACGCATGTCTATAGGAATTTTGTAGTAGGCTGCTATTACAGAAAGGGAGGCTAGTCCTGTATCTATCATTTCTTATCTCTCCCTTAATGCTTCATGGGTATAGCGGCGGAATGGATCAAGGAAGAATTCGATAATACGTTTTTCCTTAATCTTTATTTCGGCAGAAACATCCATACCTGGAGTGATAGGAGTTTCTACACCGTTTACGTCAAGTGTATTATTTTCCATTTTCAGAAGGAGGCGGAATCTCTTGTAATGTTCTTGGTCGCCTTTATCACTGGCAGCGTCAGCACTGATTTCATCAACTACTGCGTCAATCATACCGAATTTCTGGAAATTAAATGTTGTTACCTTGACTTCTGCTTCCTGACCTTCCTTGATAAAGCCTATGTCCTTATTATCTGCCCATACTTCAAGCTCTAGTTCTACGCCATCTGGAACGATAATCATAAGTGGCTGTGCATCAGTTACTACACCGCCTTCAGTATGTACTGCTAAATTATATACGGTACCACTGCATGGAGCAAGGATAGTGGAAAGACGCTGATTTTCATCGGCTTTTTTAGCTTCCTCAGTAAGAGCATAATACTGCTTGCGGGATTCTACGAGAGACGCCATAACGTCCTTTTTGTATGTAGCCTCTATATTGCTGAGTTTTGACTTTGCTTCAGAAAGCTCTGCCTCTGCTCTGTTTATCAGATCAAGCTGGGCAGCTGCAGTTTTTTCATAGTTGATACGCTGGGAGGTCTGTTCAAACAGCTGGAACTCAGAAATTGCGTTTTCCTTACTCAGCTCAATGAGACGGCGTTCTTTCTCTCTTGCGATAGCAAGCATCTCATCATACTTGTTGAGGTTGACACGCTCAGCGTTAAGAGCGGCTTCCTTCTGGTTTACTGCATTAACGGCAGCTTCCATTTCTGCTCTGTGCTGGCTTACTCTGCTCTGATACAGTGACTGCTCGGCAGTGATATCCTTTAATTCAAGATTAGGGTCACTTTTAGGACTAAATGGAGTACCATTTAATTCTGCTTCAAGTCTCTGAATATCCAACGCATAGTATGCAGCACGTTTATTCAGACTGTCAGAATCAGCATCGGTAGAAGTTGGATCCATTACTACAAGCACCTCACCTTTTTCTACATGCTGACCTTCTTTTACATGAATTTCCTTTACGATACTCTTATTTTTTACCTGAATCGTTTTTACCTGTCCAGTAGGTATTACCTTGCCAGGGGCTACGGCTACTTCGTTGATGTGACCAAATACAGACCATACAAACGCTACTACCAATATGAAAAGCATAGTCCACATAATAAGTCTTCCGGTAGGTGATGGTGGTGTTTCTATTACTTCAAGTATAGCAGGGAGAAATTCGGTTTCGGCTTCCTTTCCCTTGCCATCGATAAGCTCTTTAAAAAATTTCTTTATATCAATCATGGCTTATTTTGCCCCTTCCTGCTGATTGTAGAGATTGTAGTATGCACCATGAGCAGACATAAGCTCGTCATGACTGCCGTCTTCAATAATTTGTCCCTTGTCCACAACTATTATTCTGTCACAGCGACGGACTGTGGAAAGCCTGTGAGCTATGATCAGCATGGTACGGTTTGCACCAATCTGGTCCATGTTATGCATGATGGTACGTTCTGATTCGTAATCGAGTGCTGAAGTTGCTTCATCAAAAATCAAAATAGGTGGATTGTCCATAAGTGCACGTGCAATTGCGATACGCTGTCTCTGACCACCGGAGAGTGATGAACCACGCTCACCTACCTTCGTGTCATAGCCATCTTTAAGTTCAAGAATAAAGTCATTAGCGCCTGCAAGTTTAGCAGCCTGTATTACTTCGTCCATTTTTGCATTTGGTCGGTTCACGGCTATATTATCACGTATACTGCTATCGAAGAGGTAATTTTCCTGCATAACTACACCAATCTGACTACGAAGCCAGCCGATATTAATTTCTTTCACAGAAAGACCATCGAAAAGGATGTCTCCATCTTCTGGCTGATACATGAATTGAACTACATTTGTGAGAGTAGATTTACCGGAGCCGCTTCGGCCTACAATGCCTATTTTCTGACCTGGTTCTATTTTTAGATTTATGCCATTCAGTACCAGAGGAGTATCCATTCTGTAACGGAATTTGACATTTTTAAGCTCAATTCTGCCTGAAAGACGATTTGCACGTTTACCTATATTATCCATCAATACCGGTTCTATTGCAGTGTTTAAGATATCTCCTAGCATTTCAAGTCCCAGTATCATCATCTGGATCTGAGGCCACATGCCAAATAACTTAGAAAGAGGGGTTAATGCTTGTCCTGCAATCATCTGAAAAGCAATAAGCTGACCTAAGGTAAAATCGCCATCCATTACCATATGACCGCCATACCACATGATACACAGGGTAGAAATCATCTGAATAGTACTAGAGCATCCTGTCATTACAAGACCAAATTTCATGTTGTCAAAAGCCTTGCTTACAAAATGCGACAGCAGTTTTTCCCATTTGTTGTTAAACTGTGGCTCAATTGCTAATGCCTTAATAGTTTCAATGTTTGTCATGGATTCTACCATGAAGGATTGATTAGCAATATTAGCATTAGCCATAGCCAGTACTTTTTTCTTGTAAATAGGAACAGCCCAGAAATTTTCTACAAAATACAGCGGAATAACTACCAGCACAATTAATGTCAATGGTACGCTATACCAAAGCATAAAACCTAAAAATACGACTGAGAATAAAACATCAAGAATAGCTGTTAAGCCTGAACCAGTTAAAAATTCCCGGACACCATTCATCATGTTTACACGCATCAGTGTTTCACCAACACGCCTATTCTGATAATACGGAAGCGGAATACTGATAAGATGACGGAAAAGCTTTGTGCCAAGAATAGCATCAAGTTTTACCGCAGTATGGTTCAGTATATACGTTTTAAGACCAGTCAGTACAGCCTGTACAATGAAAAATACAACCATGCTGGTACCGATGACTGTCAATGTTGAATATCCATGATTACCAATTACTTTATCGATAATAACCTGAGTAATAAGAGGCATACCAATGCCCATAAACTGCAGGAAAAAGCAGGCCAAAAGGACTTCACTCAACTGCTGTTTATATTTTTCCATTACCTGTAAAAAGAAATTGAGGTTATATTTTTGCTTGAAATACGCCCAATTAAAACTGGTATAGAAGGTGAACATGTCACCGCTCCATGCTTCAAGGAACTTCTTCATTGGCAGTGCTATCGGTTTACCAAGACGTATGTCAATAAGATATACAACAGCATCATTGATCATGATGACATTGACATAGCTTCCATCAACCATTTGAGTCATCGCTGGCAAAGGTACTTCTTTTAGTTCTTCTGGTAATGGTCGTACTAGTTCGCCTCTCAGCTTGTATTTTTTTGCTATTTTTTTCAATGTGTCCCAGCTTATATCCTTGTCTTTTTCAGTATGAGCCTTAAGGAATTCATCTTCCTTTAGCTTTGTACCGAAGTGACTAAGAATTTTTAGCAGGGATATCACGCCAGTCTGGTACTGGGCAGGATCATATTGTTTTTTGTCCATTGTCTGACTCCTCTACTTCTTCATCCGGCAGCACCATAGTGAAAAGGAATGCGGTGACTTTCCGGCCGTTTTTGATAACTTGATAATTTATGTGATAATGCCCTTTCGCATTGATATCTGTAATAGGGTGATTGAGAACCTTGTTCTTTAGGTTTGTCATCTGCTGATAGGTGCTTGTATCGGGTACACCCAGATATTTCCGTAAATCGTCAATGGATATCAGTAGCCTTATTCTCTTTCTGCCCTTTTCACGGTAACGGTTCAACAGTTCCAGAATCTTGATAGCGTACATGCTGTTAAGAGTGAATACCTCTTGTGCAGCCCGTTCCCTGTACTCAGGAAGCAGCATGGACAGCATAGGAGGATTAAACTGCATGATAAGTCCTCCGTCCTTTGCTACAAAGCGGAGATAAGAAAAAATAGGATATAGCTTGCCGTCAATGACGATTTGCTTTTTGCATAGTCTTTGACATATTTTTTCTAACTCGTTGTAATAGCCCTTGTTGCCGCCAAAAATCTGAACTAGGTCACGAGCAATTATCTGTACCTGTGTACTGTTATCGTTTTTTCGTCTGAGAATTTCCAGCCCCAGTGCAAGTATGCGGGTTTCGTTGACAGAAAGCTGATTGTATACCCGAAGTACAATATTTCCATCGCCAGTGTTTTTTTCAACTACGACTACATCATCAGGAATGGCCATATCCACCATCGTACTGAAGCCCCCTCTCAAGATACTCTGAATAGCGTAAATTCTTAGTTTCTCATTATTCAGTACCTAACATTATACTGTTATTGATAGGGTAATGCAAGAGGATTTAAGAAAAAAGTTCCCTAAATTATAATTTAGTAATTTTCTAAAAATTTGAGATTTCCATCAGAATGGCCCTAGATTGATCGATTTTACGATTTTGGTGTATTTATACCTAAAGGGTGGTTATCGTTCGTCTATGAGGCTCTACGGCTTCAGAAAAGGCATTGCTTTTTCTGTGTGCCTTTAGGTTCTGGCAAATCATCCCTCGCGAAAGCTAAAAAACAAATATTATTAAATTCTAACGCGGGGATATTTGACAGGTTCTGAAGGCTTCGGGGGCATATCGTAAGTAAAAAGAGATATGCCAATTAGATTTTGGGGGTGAATCCCCCAAAAAACCGACATCCTTAAAAGTACTGAAATATAAGGCTTATTAAGACTTTTTAGAACAAAAACGAACACTAAAGGGGACATTTACGAACATGTAACTATGAGGTAAAATTCACGATTTTTTTATTGCAAGCTGTGAAGCGAAATTTATGATGAATAAAGTCTCAGAAGTACTGAAATATAAGGCTTGTTGAGATTTTTACTAAAAAAATACAAACAAACAATGAGACAGGAACAAATG
>CAMCDL010000074.1 GCA_945873565.1 uncultured Selenomonadaceae bacterium
TAGGGCTGGTTAGGGACTTTCACCCATTAGAGTGCGCCCATGCTGGGCGCACAAGAAAACGACCATGCAGGAGCATTTCTACTCCTGCATGGTCGCTATTCCGTTTTGCCCCACTATCTGAAGGTGTCACTCAAAAATTCTCGTTTTCTGAAAATCCCTAAGTTGCACCCTCAAATGATGCGGGTATTTTTATTGAATATTCGTTTAATCCTTAAACAATCTCTGGTGCTGATTAATAATCTCTCCAATCAGCATCTTGCCATATACATCCTGATGCAGGCCATCATTAGCCCATTTTGGATCAAGGATTTTCTTATCCTTTGCATAGAAATATGGCTCCAGGTCAATGAAGTACCGCTGCTTTCTGATAAATTCGTTTATGGCAGTCATCTTGGCATGCCAGCCAGGGTCAGTAGGTGTCTGGAAGGCCAGCAGGATATTATCAGGATTTAATGGCGGCAATGTCATGAAAATAGGACGGATGCCATTTTTTTCACATTTCTGGCCAATGGTCTGAAGATCGGCAATAATAGCTTCAGCAGGGATATAAGCTGCTCTTAAGCTGTTGGAGCCAGTCATAATAATAAGGTTCATCGGCCTTATAGGAAGAACGTCGCTTTCAAATCGTTCAAGGGTGGTACGGGAGGTATCACCGCTTTTGCCAAGATTTACAGCAGGGAAATCAAGATAGGTGAGATAGCTGTACTCCAGACTGGCAGGTGAAAAGGATACTGCACCGCCGCCATGGGTAATGCTGTCACCAAAAATAGCAACGCGGCAGCGCTGAATGCTCTGATCCATTTCAAAGGAAGCAGTATCAGAATACTGCCCCACCATCTTGCCATTGGCATCCAGGCCCCTTACACGCCAGTAATAGGTGCCTGCATATGGCCTGGCATACTCATCGTAGCAGGTGAAGGAGCTATTTACCTTCATACGCCAGGCAGCATCCTCCGTCGGGGTGGTGCCATTTTCCTCAGCAGGGGGATGAGTGAGAAGCTCGACCTCATAGCTTTCTGCCCCATACATTGGTATCCAGAGATATACAGGATATATAGGCATTTTGAAATTAGGCATCCTGTCAAAGGTATTCAGCAGAGGCTTATCTGGGATAGCCACACTGTCATCAACGACAATCTCCTGAGTATCGGAGAAAACTCCAAGAGGCTCCTTGCGCAGGTTCATTGCCCTTACACGCCAGTAAAGACGTGGATACTTCTTGTAATATGGTCTCATATCAAACTGAATACCATTAGTAAAAACCTGCTGGGTGCTGAAGACGTGATTCTGTCTGGAAATCTTAGTTCCATTTTCCTCGTCAGGCTGTCCGCTGAGAATTTCCAGTTCATAAACAACGCCATCAGGGATGCTATGCCATACAAGATATGGGATAACACTGGCCGGCTTATCCTTAGTATAGCGGAAGATAGGAACCGGCTTTATAGGATCATGGAAATTGGGATTAGGAATATATTCCTTAGATGTAGCAATCTTACCGAAAATACCATAGGCCGTAATCTGATAATATGACGGGATAGCTGAAGTAGGAACCGCATACTCAGAACCTGTAGTATATTCAGATTTCAGAGAATGATACTCCGGAGAGCCTTCCACCAGTCCTGTGGTCTTATAATAGGTCTCAACCCTGTAAAGACAAGGATATGGAAAAGGCTTCCAGCTAAGTACCATATTGCCATCATTTTCTGAAAAGCTGGATTCGATAGGCATGTGCTCCAGACCCATCAGGTCAGTTTTCTCGGTAAAGTAAATGCAGATTGTTGTAAAAAGCGCAATTATTGCCGTAAATAAAAGAAAAAATGAGATAATTTTTTTCATGTTACACCTTTACGCAAAAGATACCTACATTATAACCTATACTGCAGTATCCTTCAATGTTGAATTCATAAGACATATATTGTTGTGTGACTAAATTTGATATATAATATAGCCATAAAGGAGATGATCAGATGAAGATAATTCCTATGAGAGATTTAAAGAACACTGTAGAGATAGAGCGCCAATGCGTGGCTGAGGCAGGTCCTGTATATGTAACTAAAAATGGCTATGGAAAACTTGTTGTGATGGATATAGGCTATTATGAACAGACCATGCAGAAAATGTACGAAGCCAAGGCTGTGATAGAGGGGCTTATGGACCTTAAGGACGGACGCACAGTTGATGGGCATGAGGTTTTAGAGGCGATGAGGGACAACACCGGATATTAACAAGCGTATTATTTGTGTTATACGCATCATACCAGCAAAAATTGAAGGATGTTAATCACAATAGCATCTGAACTTTAGCACATATCATTCTATAATGTGGAATGGTATGTGCTATTTTTGTATTTTTTTTCTATATAGCTATCAATTATATGGTATAATAGACAATGATAATATAAAACTGTATGTATGAGATTTAGTTATAAGTGGAGGTTTTTGTTGTGAGCGGTATGTTTTACGGAATTGGTGTCGGCCCTGGTGATCCTGAGCTTCTTACTGTCAAGGCTATTAATGCTATCAAGAAAGCTGATGTGTTGATTGCGCCTAAGACTGAGAAGAATGATGGCAGTGTTGCTCTGTCTATTGCCAAGCCTTACCTGCGTGATGATATAGAGATTGTGTATCAGGTTTTCCCTATGGTGAAGGGCTTTGCTGATTCTACTGATGCCTGGGAGGCTAATAAGAAGGAGATTCTTGAGCTGCTGAAGGCAGGCAAGAATGTGGCTTTTCTTACCCTGGGTGATCCTATGTTTTACAGCACCTATATTTATATATACCGTCTGCTGAAGGATGAAGAGGTTACTATCGAGACTATTCCTGGTATTCCAGCCTTCTGCGCAATCGGCAGCCATGCTGGTCTGCCAATAGTTGAGGGCAATGATATTCTGTCGGTTATTCCGGCAACTGCTGAGCCTGAGCGTATCAAGAAGGCTCTGGAGGCTTCTGATAATGTTGTTCTTATGAAGGTTTATAAGAATTTCCCTGAGGTTGCTGATATGCTGGCAGAGAATGGACTGGCAGATAAGGCTGTTATGCTGAGCCGCTGCGGCCTGCCTGATGAGATTCGTATTGATGATATTATGGCTGAGAAGGAAAAGAAGGTTAATTACCTTTCTACTATCCTTTCCAGAAAGAACTGATATAGCGAGGCTATACTATGAAAAAATTAAGCTTTCTGTGCATGCTGCTTCTGGTATTTTCATGTCTGCTGCTTGCTGGCTGCGGTGGCGGTTCACAGCAGGCTGCTTCTTCAGACCAGATGCCTTCCTTTAAGGATGATATTGGCCGTGAGGTGGTTCTTGAGAAGAAGCCGGAGCGGGTTGTTGTTTTGTCTGCTTCCTTTCTAGAGCCTTTTCATGAGGTTGGCGGGGAGGTTGTTGGCCGTCCTGATTCCAAGACCTTCATGCCTGATTATGCCAAAGACCTGCCTAGCGTAGGGCAGGTGTATCAGATTGATGTGGAGAAGGTTATTGCCCTTGATCCTGATATGGTAATTATCAATAAGGGTATGAATGAGAAGCTTGTAAAGTCCTTTGAGGATAATGGCATTAATTGTGCTGTTATGGATATGAAGAATTATGACAGCGTCAGGAATGAGCTTAAGGTTTTCGGCCTGATTTCGGGTCATCCAGAGCTGGCTGATAAGAAGATTGCTGAAATGGATGAGGCTATTGAGGCTGTAAAATCAAAGCTTCCAAAGGATAAGAAACGAGTGGCAATTCTTCACAGTACCGTCCAGGGTCTTACTGTTCAGCTGGATGGCAGTATCGCTGGCTCTATTTCCAAAATGCTGGGCTGGGAGAATGTGGCTTCTGGCATGACCTCCCTGGATAAGAATCCTGATGCTGCCCCTTATAGCCTGGAGACTCTGGTTCAGCAGAATCCTGATATTCTGTTTATCACCAGCATGGGCTCCATCGATACCATTAAAAAGGATATGGAGGCTGAGATGGCTGGTAATCCTGCCTGGAATGCTATTCCGGCAGTGGCTAATGGCAAGGTGTATTATCTGCCTCAGAATCTGTTTCTCTTAAGTCCAGGTATTCATTATCCTGAAGCTGTAGAGTATATGGCTAAGCTGATTTATCCTGAGATTTAAGCCTTTATGTAGGCTGAATCCGATTTGTGGTGACAGCATGAACGATTTATCTAAACGTACAATTATAATAATTCTGTTTGCGGCTCTGGCCTTTGCTGGATTTATTTTCAGCATTGTTGCTGGCTCGGTGGATATACCGCTAGCTGAAATCTGGCAGTCGATTAACGGTACTCATGGCGGTGTTCATGAGAAGATTATCATGAATATACGTCTGCCTAGGACTGTGGTTGCTGTCCTGGTGGGTATTAATCTTTCGCTGTCAGGAGCAATTCTCCAGGCAGTGATGAAAAACCCGCTAGCAGATCCTCATATTATCGGTATATCCTCTGGTGCAGGACTGGCAGGTATTGCAATTCTGCTTATGCTTCCTGATGAGTCTTGGCTGGTGACGCCTGTGGCATTTCTTGGGGCTATGGCGGCAGCTGTGTGCATTTATATTCTAGCCTGGAAAAATGGTATACGCCCGGTGCGTATTATTTTGGCAGGTGTGGCAGTATCAGCCTTTCTGGGTGCTGGTATCTCGGCGTTGATGATTTTCTACAGTGACCGGGTGCATAGTGCCCTTATGTGGATGGTAGGCGGACTGTCGGCCAGAAGCTGGCCTCATGTAGAAATGATGTGGCCCTACACCTTGCTTGGTGTACTCCTGGCTCTAATAGGGGCACGTTCCATAAATATTCTGCAGCTTGGTGATGATATCGCCAAGGGGCTTGGCTTAAGGGTTGAACTGACCCGTATCCTGCTTACAGCTGTTGCAGCACTTTTAGCAGCCAGTGCAGTTTCTGTAGTGGGACTTCTGGGCTTTGTTGGTCTTATCGTGCCTCATGCGGCAAGGCTTATGGTGGGTACGGACTACCGCTTTCTCTTGCCGGCCTCAGCGATATTGGGGGCTGCAGTGGTTACTATAAGCGATACCATTGCCAGGGTGGCTTTTTCACCAGTTGAGCTGCCTGTCGGTATTCTTATGGCTGTGTTTGGGGCACCCTTCTTTCTGTTTCTGCTAAGGAGGGAGCTCTGATGTCGTTAGAGGTTAAGGGCCTGTATGTTACCATAGGCGATAAGATTATACTGGAAAATGCCGATGTTACTTTTTCTGATGGTAAAATAACCTCAGTAATAGGGCCTAATGGTGCTGGTAAATCCACCCTGCTCAGGGCCGCATCCGGTATTAATGAAAAAATCAAGGGACAGGTTCTTCTGGATGGCAGAGACATTCATTCCTATAGCCGTCCAAGCCTGGCGAAGAAAATTGCTGTTCTTCCTCAATCCTCAGTCACTCCTTCAGATATAACGGTGGAGCAGCTGGTGGATTATGGCCGTTTTCCCTATAGGAGCTGGCTGAAAAAGTCTGATTCTAAGGAGGACAGGGAGGCTGTTGAATGGGCAATGGAGGCCACCAGGATTAATCTGCTGCGGAAAAGACAGGTGTCCAGCCTTTCTGGTGGTGAGCGGCAGCGGGCCTGGATAGCTATGGCTCTGGCCCAGAAGCCGGAAATCCTTTTTCTGGATGAGCCTACCACCTATCTTGATATTGCTCATCAGCTGGAGGTGCTGGAAATAATCCGTTCCATCAACAAGGAATGGGGTATGACTATTATCATGGTAATGCATGATCTTAATCAGGCTGCCAGATATTCTCATGAGCTTGTGGTGGTTAAGGACAAGTCAATTTATCAGCAGGGTTCGCCTGATAAGGTACTTACTAAAAAATTTCTGGCGGATGTGTTCAGGGTCAGGGCCGAGGTGTTTACAGGCCCTGATGGTGGGATAATTTTTAATCCAGTGTCAGTATATTAAAATTAAATGTTGGTTTAATCTCTCAGCTTTGCTTGTGCTTAGCTGAGAGATTTTTTTAATTAATAATTACTTTCACTTGACAAGTTAATTGAGAGTTGTTATCATATACGTGTAATTGATTATGATTCTTATTTAGAACGATTTGCTATAATGTTCTCGGGGGGATGATGTTATGACTCTAGCGGAAGGGATTCCAGGCATGAATTTGACAGTGAAAGGAATAAACTGTTCTGATTTAAAGCTGAGACTGATGGCCATGGGGGTAGTACCTGGCACTAAGGTTCTGGTTTGTCCATCAGCACCATTAGGTGATCCAATGGCAATAAAGGTGCGTTCCTACAAGCTGGCTATGCGCCGGCAGGATGCATCATCCGTAGAAGTGGAAGCTATGTAATCTGATTTTGTGGGGATGACGGGAATTGGATGGAAATAAAATGAGTACCTTATCAATAGCACTTACCGGTAATCCTAATACGGGTAAGTCTACAATATTTAATGAGCTTACTGGTGCTAGACAGAAAATCGGCAACTGGCCTGGTGTTACAGTTGAAAAAAAGGTGGGTATAACAACACATAAGGATAAGAAGATAACAGTTATTGATCTTCCTGGTACCTATAGCCTCAGTGCAAATTCCTCTGAGGAAAAAATCGTTGTTGATTATCTTAAGCAGAATAAAATGGATGTGGTATTGAATATCATTGATACATCATGCATCCAGCGTAATCTGTTTCTTACTCTTCAGCTTCTTGAAATGAAGGTTCCTTTGCTTTTAGATCTCAATATGCAGGATGAAGCTAAGCGAAATGGTATAAGTGTAAGTAAGAAAAAGCTTCGGGAATTGTTGGGATATCCAGTTGTCAAGACCACAGGCAAAAAGTCCGAGAGTATTAGAAATCTTCTTGATTTTATTGATATCATTAATATGGATAGTTATCAGCCATCAGATCGCCTTAAGGCTTATCTGGATAAGATTGAAGCTATCAGAAGAGAAAATCCTGATTCCGATGAAATGGTTATCAAGGCCCGTTATGATTTTATTGATGAAATTGTAAGCGAGGCTGTTACCTTCAAGTCTATGGGTGAAAGCTTTAACGATAAGGCTGATAAGATACTGGCTAATGGTGTTCTGGCACTGCCGATATTTTTAGCAATTCTCTATGGAGTCTTTCAGATTACTTTTGAATGGATTGGCCAGCCTATTTCTGATGCTATGGACGAGTTTATTTCTGGTCCATTTACGGATTATGTTTCAGAGGCTCTTGCTGAGGCCGAAGTGGCCGGCTGGATGCAGTCTCTGATTGTAGACGGTATTATTGGCGGTGTAGGTGCAGTAATCATATTTGTGCCGCTGATTTTTATACTGTTCTTCTGCTTGAGCTTCCTGGATGGCACAGGCTATATGGCCCGTGTTGCCTTTATTATGGATCCTATTATGAGGAGAGCGGGACTTTCTGGAAAAAGTGTAATGCCGCTTATGATGGGCTTTGGCTGCGGAGTGCCTTCTATTATAGGTGCCAGGGCAATGGATTCTAATAAGGATCGCCTGCTGGCAATTATGGCTGCTCCGTTTCTGACCTGCGGTGCTAAGCTTCCTATTATGGCTTTGTTTGCTGCAATGTTTTTCCCTGATGATGCTGCAAATGTAGTTTTTGTGATGTACATTGTTGGCGTGGTTATGGCTATAATATCTACAAAGCTTTTAAGTGCCTCTGTGCTGAAGGGTGAGAATACAGCCTTTATGCTGGAGCTTCCGCCATATCGTATACCTGATATGAGATCCGTTCTGCTGGAAACCTGGGATAAGGGCAAGGGATATCTGGTGAAGGCTGGTACAATAATTTTTGCTGGCTGTGTACTTATCTGGTTCTTGGGAGATTTTAATTCTAGCGGTATGGTGGAGGATATGAGCGAGTCCTTCCTGGCATCAATCGGTTCTGCAGTTGCAGTTATCTTTGTCTTCCATGGCTTTGGCAGCTGGGAAACCGGTGCTGCAGTTATTTCCGGTATATTGGCTAAGGAAAGTATTGTATCTACTATTGGTGTGCTGTATGGCCTGGCTGATGTTTCTGCTGATGCAGAGGATGCAGTTGAAACTGCCGAGCTTCTGATGACTACTGGTATGGGTTCAGCATTTACGGCCTTGTCTGCTATATCCTTTATGATTTTTTCCCAGCTTTATACTCCGTGTATAACTGCTCTTGGTACTATAAAGAAAGAAGCTGGCGGAGCTAAATGGATGGTTTTCTCAGCTATATATATGTTTGCTGTTGCCTGGATAGTGTCTCTGATTGTGTACCAGGTTGGCAGGCTGCTTGGCTTTGAGTAAGGAATGAGGTGTGTAATTTGAATATAACTACAGTAATTCTGGCACTGCTTATTTTTGCAGGCTTAGCCTTTGCTATCAGGCATGTATGCAAAAATGCGGCAGAGGGAAAACATGATTGCTGCGGTTGTACGGCCTGCAACTGTTCAGATGGCTGTGATGATAACAAGTATAAATAATACACATTAAAGCGCAAATGTGACAATCTCCTAAATGTAATGATCCCCAAGGGATAGGCTTCTAGTCTGTCTTTTGGGGGTT
>CAMCDL010000075.1 GCA_945873565.1 uncultured Selenomonadaceae bacterium
GTAGGGGGTCGACGGTAGTGGATTCCTAGATATGAGTAGGGGTCGACGGTGGTGAATTCCTTAATATGAGTAGGGGTCGACGGTGGTCGACCCTTTTTATTAGCAAGTAGTAGAAAAATTTACTACTTGATTTTTTTTTGCAATGGTGTAAAATATCGTTTGTGTACATATAGGTGTCATGACACCTGAAAGGAGAACTGTAAATATGATATTAGAAAGATTGGAAAAGCTGCCTGTAGGCTCTTTTCACTATAAGCTGTTGGCCATAACCGGATTAGGCTGGCTGTTTGATTCAATGGATACTGGCCTTATATCCTTCGTATTGCCAGTACTGGCTAAGGAGTGGGGCCTTGATCCTGGCCAGATGGGTATGATCGGCTCTATTGGTCTTATCGGTATGGCCCTGGGTGCTGTTATTTCAGGTACTATCGCTGACCGTATCGGCCGCAAGATGGTTTTTACCATTACGGTTCTTCTGTACAGCCTGGCCACTGGCATGTGTGCCCTGTCTTGGAACTATGAATCTCTGATGGTGTTCCGCTTCCTGGTAGGCTTCGGCCTGGGCGGTGAGCTGCCAGTTGCAGCTACGCTCATGTCTGAGTATGCGCCTTCCAAGGTACGAGGACGCTTTATCGTACTTCTGGAAAGCTTCTGGGGCCTGGGCTGGCTGGTGGCAGCCTGCATTGCCTATCTGCTGATTCCGCACTATGGCTGGCAGATTGCCTTCGTAATCGGTACCCTGCCTGCACTTTATGCCTTTGTTATTCGCATGAAAATGCCAGAATCTGTTCGTTATCTGATTTCCCAGAGCAAGGTTGAGGAAGCTAAGAAGGTTATTCTCATGCTGGAGGAAAAGCTCAATGTAAAGAGCGAGCCTTTTGACAGCGATCTTTCTGAAGAAGAAAAGGGTACCTCCAGTGCTGTAGAGGCTCCTGGCTTTGCAACCCTCTGGGCCAAGCCTTATGCCCGCCGCACCATCATGCTCTGGCTGGCCTGGTTTGGTATCGTATTCAGCTACTATGGAATTTTCATGTGGCTTCCATCCATAGTTTTCAAGCAGGGCTTTGAGGTTGTAAAGACCTTTGAATATGTTATGATCATGACCCTGGCTCAGCTTCCGGGCTACTATGCAGCAGCCTGGCTGGTGGATGTAATCGGCCGTAAATATACCCTATCCCTGTTCCTGATGATGTCTGGTGTTGCCAGCTACTTCTTCGGCAGCGCAGGCAGCCCAGAGACTCTTCTGGCCTGGGGTGCAACCATGTCCTTCTTCAATCTTGGTGCCTGGGGCGTAATCTACACCTATACACCTGAGCTGTATCCGACTGCCATCCGTGCACTTGGCTCCGGCTGGGCTGCAGGCTTCGGCCGCATTGGCGGTATGACTGCTCCAGCTCTGGTAGGCGTAATGCTTGCCGCTGGCATGGGCATAAACACCGTATTCATGATGTTTGCTGCAGTATTTATCATCGTTTCTGCAGTAGTGCTGACCATCGGTGTTGAGACCCGCCAGAAAAAATTAGAGGAAATCTAAGCAGGGATCGACCACCGTCGACCCCTACACGTACTGTATACACCTGTTTCTGGAATCGACCACCGTTGCCCCTAAGGAAAATGATAGTTTTACCGTTGTTCAATCATATACCGTATACATTCGTTTCTGGGTGTATGCGGTATTTTTTATGCTCAAAAAAAGGAATTTTCACAACCTTGGTGAATAAAAATGGTGGAATAATCATAAAAGTTGATTGATTTTGACAGAAAATATCAAAAATATGACAAATAATGCTTGATTATGATTGAAAATGATGATATTCTTATATTAAACCAAGGAGATGGTCAAAAGTGCTCACAGAAGAAAGGCACGAAATAATCCTGAAGTATCTACAGGAGCATAAGCGGGCAACAGTAGCAGAGCTGAACAGCATTCTGAATACCTCGGAGTCCACTGTTCGCCGCGATTTAGCGGCCCTGCACCGGGAAGGTAAGCTCACTAAGGTGCATGGTGGTGCTACTCTGGTTGAAAACAGCTACGTAACCTGGGAGGATGATGTATCCACCAGAAGTGATATGTATATCACTGAGAAAACGACAATTGCCAGAAGGGCAGCTCAGATAATCCAGCCGAATGATTTCGTTTATATCGATGCTGGTACCACTACTGCTCAGATGCTGGACTTCATCCAGGAGAAAAACGCTACTTATGTTACTAATGGCATATCTCATGCTGTCAAGCTTCTGAGCCGCGGTTTTACTGCTTACATAATAGGCGGCAGGCTGAAGGGCGTTACCGAGGCGGTAACTGGTACGGAGGCAATCAGAAGTCTTACAGATTACAATTTTACCAAGGGATTTTTTGGAACCAATGGTATCAGCACATCAGCTGGCTTTACTACCGCAGAGTTTGGCGAAGCAAATGTAAAGCGTGAGGCCATGCGCCATTGCCGGGAGGCCTTCGTTCTGGCAGATAGCTCCAAGTTTAATAAGATATTTCCGGTAACCTTTTCCATGCTGGATAAGGCTACCATACTAACAGATAAGCTGCAGGACATAGAGTATATAAAATATACAAAAGTAATAGAGGTGAATGAAGCATTATGATCTATACAGTTACCTTTAATCCATCCCTGGATTATATCGTGCGTCTAGACAGCTTCACTGCTGGCGAGATCAATCGCACCAATTACGAGCAGGTTCTGGGCGGCGGCAAGGGCATAAACGTATCTATCGTTTTAAGCAACCTTGGACATAAGAGCACTGCCTTAGGTTTCACTGCAGGCTTTACCGGCGACGAGATAACCCGTCAGCTGGAGGGATTCGGCGTAAAGCAGGATTTTATCCGCCTGACAGAGGGCTTCTCCCGCATCAACGTAAAGGTCAAGGCCGACAAAGAAACTGAAATCAACGGCCAGGGCCCTGATATTACGCCAGAAGCTCAGCAGAAGCTGTTTGAGCAGCTGGACCAGCTGAAGGAAAATGATACTCTGGTGCTGGCAGGCAGCATCCCTAATACCCTTCCAGATGATATCTATCAGCGCATCATGGAAAGGCTTTCCAAGAAGAATATCCGCATTGTTGTGGATGCCACTAAGAATCTTCTGATGAATGTAATGCCTTACAGGCCATTCCTCATAAAGCCTAATAATCATGAGCTGGGCGAGATGTTCGGTGTAGTGCTGAAGACTGATGAGGAAATCATTGCTCATGCTAAAAAGCTGCAGGAAAAGGGCGCTAGAAACGTGCTTATTTCCATGGCTGGCGACGGAGCGATTATGCTTACGGAGGATGGCGACATCTACAGAAGCGAGGCTCCAAAGGGCAAGCTGGTAAATTCCGTAGGTGCAGGCGACTCCATGGTAGCAGGCTTTATCGCAGGCTATACCGAGACCGGCTCCTATGAAAATGCCTTTTTCATGGGTGTAGCTACTGGCTCAGCATCTGCTTTCTCAGAAAATCTGGCTACCAGGGCCGAAGCAGAGGCTCTCTTAAAAACTATTGTTAAATAAGGTTTCGTACTGATGATAGTAATCATCAGCTATAATATGTATTTATAAGGAGTACTACATATGAAGATTTCGGATTTATTAAGCTCTCAGAGTATCCAGATCGGCGCAGCTCCAGCTGACAAGAGCGCAGCTATCAATCAGCTGGCCGACCTCATGGAAAAGGGCGGCAGCATTTCCGACAAGCAGCAGTACCTCAAGGATGTTCTTGCAAGAGAGGCATCCTGCACCACCGGCCTCGGCGATGGCATTGCGACCCCTCATGCCAAGAGTGCAGGCGTAAAGAAGGCAGCACTGGCAGCTATGACTGTTCCAGCAGGCATTGATTTTGAGTCCCTGGATGGCAACCCTGCTCGTCTCTTCTTTATGATTGCAGCGCCAGAGGGCGCAGCTGATGCTCACATCGAGCTCCTTCAGCAGCTGTCCACCATGATTATGGACAATGACTTCAAGGAGGCACTCATTGCTGCAAAGAGCAAGGAAGAGTTCCTGAAGATTATCGACGACAAGGAAGCAGGCCGCTTTGGTGCAGCTAGCAGCGCACCAGCAGCTGACAGCTCCAAGAAGATTCTGGCTGTAACCGCCTGCCCGACAGGTATTGCTCATACCTTTATGGCAGCAGAGAAGCTGGAAAACACTGCAAAGGCTCGCGGCATCTGGCTCAAGGCTGAGACCAACGGCTCCGGCGGTGCTAAGAACATCCTGACCAAGGCTGAGATTGCTGAGGCAGCATGCATCATCATCGCAGCAGACAAAAACGTTGAAATGGCACGATTTGAGGGCAAGCCTGTAATCAAGGTTAAGGTTTCCGATGGTATCAACAAGGCTGATGAGCTCATCGACCGCGCACTCAGCGGCAACGCTCCAATCTATCATCATGCAGGCCCAGCAGCTGCTGAGGAGACTGAGGGTGATGAGAGTGCAGCACGCAAGATTTACAAGCACCTGATGAACGGTGTATCCCATATGCTCCCATTCGTTATCGGCGGCGGTATCCTGATCGCTATCGCCTTCCTGGTAGATACCTTTGATCCAGCAAATCCTGGTGGCTTCGGCTCCAACACTCCGCTGGCTAAGTTCTTCATGGGCGTAGGCGGCGCATCCTTCGGCTTCATGCTCCCAGTTCTGGCAGGCTTCATCGCTATGAGTATTGCAGACCGTCCAGGTCTGGCAGTAGGCTTTGTGGGCGGTGCTATGGCAGCATCCGGCGGCTCCGGCTTCCTGGGTGCCCTCCTGGCCGGCTTTGCAGGCGGCTACATCGTGCTTGGCCTCAAGAAGGTATTCTCCGCACTGCCTGAATCCCTTGAGGGTGTTAAGCCGGTTCTCATCTATCCTCTGCTGGGTATCCTGATTATCGGAATCCTCATGCAGATGATTATTACTCCTCCTGTAGCAAGCATCAATGAATGGCTGTTAAGCACTCTTGCCAGCATGGATACCAGCTCCCGTGTAATGGTTGGCCTTATCATGGGCGGTATGATGGCAATTGATATGGGCGGCCCTATCAACAAGGCTGCATATGTAACTGGTACTGGCCTCCTGGCAGGCGGCGAGTATGGCGTAATGGCAGCAGTAATGGCAGGCGGTATGGTACCTCCTCTGGCTATTGCACTCTGCACCACCTTCTTTGGCAATCGCTTCAGCGAAAGCGACAGAAAGACCAGCCTCACCAACTTCATCATGGGTCTCTCCTTCATTACTGAGGGTGCTATCCCATTCGCAGCAGCTGATCCGCTGCGTGTAATCCCATCCGTAGCAGCTGGCGCAGCAACTGCTGGTGCTCTTTCCATGGCATTTGATTGCACCCTGCGTGCACCACATGGCGGTATCTTCGTAGTACCTACCATCGGTAATCCAGCAATGTACCTGGTAGCAATCGCTATCGGTGCAGTAGTAGGCTGCATCATCATGGCAGTACTGAAGAAGCCAATTAACAAGTAATAAGTGTCCATTTAGTCCCATATACAACCAAATCCCTGAAGGGCAGCCGCCTCAGCGAGAAAATCGCTGGGGCGGTTGTCTTTTTCATTGAAAAAAATTGTCTTATAGGGTATTATTAACTTAAGTATGTAATTTGGAGAGGTCTGCCCTTTTTTAGGAAGTCTCCATGAATTTATAGAACAGGGGAAACATTATTTATGATTAAGAAAGCTGGTATGCTCCTTCTGGCAGGCGGTATTGCTGTTAGCAGTCTGCTGGTAAATGTTGACGGCCAGTCCGCAGAGGCGGCTCCGCTGTCTCTTAGCTCAGATACTGGTGCTGAGGTGCTTAACTATGTAGAAAATGAGCGGCGTCAGGCCCGTGAGGATGCTCTTACTGAGGACCAGAAGCAGCTCCTTATGGATGCTTATGAAATGAGGGATAAGCTCCGTAATCCGCTGGATCCTAGCAAGAATATTCCTATTGCTGTAGAGGGTGATGAGCTCTTCTGGGACCAGAACACTGGTGATATGTTTGCAAAGGGCGATGTGCAGATAACTACTCTGGATGAGCGTCGTTTCAATACCGATAATGCAGTGGGTAATCTCAAGAATCAGGAAATTGAGATTGAAGGCTTGTCCAAGCTGCTGCAGATGCCATATAACCCAGGACAGTCCAGGATTATCCTTACTGGCTACAAGACTCAGTATAACTATGGCCAGCAGGTAGGCAAGATGGAGGAGATAAGCGGCCGGGTAGGCCATCAGTATGTCAAGGGCGAGCGCTTCGAGCTTTATCCTGACATGATGATTATCTACAACGGCACCATGACCAAGTGCTCTGCTAAGGACCCTGATTATCATCTCAGCGCTGACCGTATTGAGGTATGGCCAAACGAAAAGGTAGTTTACTATAACGTAAAATATTATTTAGCTGGCATGCTTATGGGAACCAAGGAACGGCAGGAAACTGACCTTCGCTCAGATACTGATATGAATCTTCCAAGAGCTGGCTATGACAGTGATAATGGCTTCTGGGTCGCTCAGGACTGGTCCTACGATGTAGCACCGGGCTTGGAGGCTTATGTTGATGTGGCCTTCATGACCAAGGAAAATATCAAGATGAATGGCGGTCTTCGCTATAGACATCCGGAGTTTGGTACCTTTACCTTCTCAGACGGCTTCTATCAGGACAACGATAACATTTGGATTAGAAAGCAGAACAATATTCAGTGGGATTTCAGCCGTAGGATGGGAGATTCTCCTGTATTCCTTAATCTCCAGTATATCCGTGGTCTCTGGACCCAGAAGCCATCAGACAGACATCCAGACAGCAAGACTAGCTGGCACACCCGTTACTATGCCGGCTTATCCACAGAGCCAATACAGGTAGGTGCCTGGAAGCTGTCTATGGCAGCCGGCTACGCCATTACTGAGGAGTCCTTTGACGAGTCAAGGGTAGAGGGTATGGATTATAATGCAACCCTGTATCGTTCCTTTGATGATAAATGGGCATACTATCTAAAGTATATTTACCAAGAAGAAAATGCTCTTAATACCCTCTTTGATTTCGACAATGATAACTTCTCCAAGAAGCTGCAGACAGGTCTCAGCTATCAGGTTACTGACAGGGACCGTGTAATGGCCACCTATGCCTTTGATATGGACAAGGATGCCTTGGCAAACAGCGAGTACTACTGGTTCCATGATTTCCACTGCATCGAGATGATGGTACGCTACAAGTCCAAACGAGACAGTGGTGAGCATAGCACCAGTGTATCCTTCATGTTTAATCCATGGTAAGGAGCTTTTATGAGTAACTACTTAACAGAAGCTATAGAAAAAATCCAGGGTCAGCGGATTCTGGTTATTGGCGATATGATTGCAGATATTTATCTGAACTGCAGTATTGCCCGTATTTCCCGTGAGGCTCCGGTGCTGGTCTTAGAGCAGCAGGATGAAAAAATCGTAGCTGGCGGAGCGGCAAATGTTGTTAATAATGCAGCTACCCTTGGAGGAAAGGTTTATGCTGCTGGCCTTTTGGGAAATGACAGCGGAGCAGATGGCCTTTTGAAAATTCTGGGTGACCGCGGTGTAAATACCGAGGCTATGCTGAAGGATAGCCAGAGGCCGACCCTTTCCAAGACAAGGGTAATAGCTGGCGGCCGTACCACTGTAAGTCAGCAGGTTGTCCGCATTGATAAGGAATGCAAGGAGCCTATGCCAGAGGCTTTAGAGGCAGAGCTCTCTGACAAGCTGAATAAAATTCTTCCTGAAATAGATGGTGTGGTTTTGAGTGATTATGGCACCGGTACCATAACTGACAAGCTGAAAGAGCAGATATTGGACTACTGCCATAGCAATAGCATTCCATCAATAGTAGATTCCCGCTATAACGTAAAGGGCTTCAAGGGTGTAGGATATGTAAAGCAGAACGATGCTGAGGTTTCAGCCGCTGTAGGATTTGAGCTTAACACCCGTGAGGATATTGAAAGGGCTGGCAAGCAGCTACTTAAGGAAATGGATGCCAAGGGGATTCTGGTAACCTTGGGCGGGGATGGCATGATGCTGTTTGAGTCCAATGGAGCAATCCATACAATCCCAGTCACTGATAAGAGTGAGGTATTTGATGTATCTGGTGCCGGCGACACCTGCGTTGCCACTGTAATACTGGCCTTAAGTGCTGGCGTAGAGCCGAAAATTGCCGCGGAATTATCCAATTTTGCCTCCGGAATCGCCGTGCGCAAAATGGGTACAGCAGTAGTATTCGCCGACGAATTACGCAGTATAGTAGAAGAAATATAATTCGATATATGGGGATTCCCCACCGGGAACCCCTACGGCAACGAATTGATGAATGTAATGACAACGATTCTGTCATATGGGGATTCCCC
>CAMCDL010000076.1 GCA_945873565.1 uncultured Selenomonadaceae bacterium
ATATAATATATTTAAAAGTTTCACTAGGGGCGCTTTGGCTGAGAGGATTATATATAATCCGACCCTTGGAACCTGTGGGGGTAATACCTGCGTAGGGAAGTGGCTTATGCTATTGCAGCAGCCATCTTTCAGGATGGCTGTTTTTATTTAGGAGGTTTTACGATGGCAACTCAGATGCTTTATGCAAGAGAAGGGAAAATTACAGATCAGATGAAGATTGCTGCAGAAAGGGAGCATATGGAACCGGAAAAGCTCCGTCAGCTTATTGCTTCTGGCCGGGCAGCTCTTTGTGCTAATATTAATCATACCAGCCTGGAAAATATATGCGCTGTAGGTGAGGGCCTGTCTGTTAAGGTAAATGCCAATATCGGTACATCCAGTACCTTCCCTGATCCAGAGCCAGAGCTGGAAAAGCTGGCTGAGGCAGTTAAGTGTGGTGCCGATGCTGTTATGGATCTGTCTACTGGTGATAATATCGATGAGACCAGACGTCAGGTAATTGCTCATTCTCCTATCATGGTGGGTACTGTTCCGATTTATCAGGCTTCAGTAAGGGCAATAAGGGAGCATGGTGCTATCGTAGAAATGACGGATGATGATATGCTTTACTCTATCGAGCAGCAGGCTAAGGATGGCGCTGATTTCATGACTATGCATTGCGGTGTTACCCTGGATGCCATTGATAAAATGCGAAAGCAGGGCCGCAAGATGGATGTTGTAAGCCGTGGTGGTTCCTTTATTACTGGCTGGATGCTGCATAATGAGAAGGAAAATCCTTTCCTGACTCGATATGATGATATTCTTGACATTTGTGAAAAATATGACGTGACTGTATCTCTGGGAGATGGCATGCGCCCGGGCTGTATTCATGATGCTACTGACAGGGCTCAGCTTACTGAGCTTATAACTTTGGGTGAGCTGGTAGATCGTGCCTGGAGACGCGGTGTACAGGTTATGGTAGAGGGCCCAGGTCATGTTCCTTATGACCAGATTGCTGCAAACATGAAGCTGGAGAAGCGGATATGCCGCAATGCTCCATTTTATGTGCTTGGACCATTGGTAACTGATATTGCGCCTGGCTATGATCATATCACTGCAGCTATTGGCGGGACTCTGGCGGCTGTAAGCGGTGCAGATTTCCTGTGTTACGTTACTCCAGCTGAGCATTTATGCCTGCCTACCATTCAGGATGTTCATGATGGTGTTATTACATCACGTATTGCTGCTCATGCGGCGGATCTAGTCCGTGGTATACCAGGGGCTAGGGAATGGGATAATAAGATGGCAGATGCTAGAAAGGTACTTGACTGGGATGCACAGCTGAGTCTTGCTATCGATCCTGAGCTGGCACGTAAGAAGCGTGGCGAGAGGAATCCTGCAGATGAGGGGGCTTGCTCTATGTGCGGTGATTACTGTGCAGTAGAAATTGTCAATAAGTACTTTAACAAGGCACAGTGCCCATGCATTGACTAATAATTGCTTTGCAATGCTTGTTTGAATATGGTATAATTGATTAAGCCTCGATGGTGTGTTGTCTTAAGTGACTGCCTTGAACCCACCTTCGAGGTTTTTTTCTTTAGTGAAGAAAGCTCTTAAGGGGAGATAAATAATTATGAAAAAGATTTTGCTGATTGCAACTGGAGGTACTATTGCATCCGTTCAGACAGAGCATGGAATGATGCCTATGCTGGATGGTGAGGGGCTTGTTGAGCGTGTGCCAGAGCTTAGTTCGATATGCGATATTTCAATTATGCAGCTGGCTCAGCTTGATAGTACTAACATTCAGCCAGAGAA
Source organism: uncultured Selenomonadaceae bacterium (assembly GCA_945873565.1). GTDB lineage: Bacteria > Bacillota > Negativicutes > Selenomonadales > Selenomonadaceae > CAMCDL01. Next base: position 1,795 of record CAMCDL010000076.1, read on the forward strand.
TTGGATTGCAATGGCAAGAGCGATAGCAGATTGCTATAAGGATTATGATGGCTTTGTGCTGACCCATGGTACTGATACAATGTCCTATACAGCTGCTGCCATGCATCATATGCTGGTTAACCTTAGCAAGCCGATTGTTATAACAGGCTCTCAGCTTTCTCTGGTTGAGGATGATTCGGATGCACCGCTGAATCTTATTACGGCATTTAAAGCTGCCGCAAATGGAACAGCTGGAGTATATCTGGCCTTTAATGGACGGCTCATGCAGGGTAATGCTACTAAAAAGCTTTACACTGAAAATTTTGATGGCTTTGACAGCATTAATGTGCCTGACGTGGCAAGACTGGAGAATGGAGAGCTGGTTTGGAGCTGCGCTCCTGAGGCAGGCGGTGAATCTGGCGACCTTATGCTTCTTGATAGTCTGGAGACCAGGGTGGTAATGATAGAAATTACGCCAGGACTTACAGAGGATATATTCAGGCTCCTGGCAGATGGCGGCTACCGCGGTATAATCATTAAAGCCTATGGTGCTGGAGGCATTCCTGGCAATGAGTCCTTAAATAATCTTCTGCCTGGCATAGATTATGCTATTGAAAAAGGTGTTAAGGTAGTTGCTGCTACCCAGTGCACATATGATGGCGTCCATATGGACCGCTATGAGGTTGGAATGACTGCCCTTAAGCATGGTGTTGTGTCTGCTGGCATGGCTACCACAGAAGATGCCCTCATCAGCCTAATGCTGGAGCTGGCTAATAAGTGATATTAATTTTTTTCTTAAAGGTACTTTATTTCCAAGACAATTAGTGGTAGGATAGGACCAGTGATTGTATTATTTTGGAGGTTAAATATGTTAAAGCAGGTTTCTTTATTTACAGAAAATACTGAGGGCGGTTTATTTAAAATAACTAGCATCCTGGCAAAGGCTGATATTAATATTTATACCATGCTGGCAAATGATAGTGCAGAGTTCGGTATTATCCGTCTTATTGTTGATAAGCCTGAGCTGGCTATTGACGTTTTGAATGATAATGGTTATCAGTGTCGTCAGGATAAGGTTATTGCAGTGGTGATGGAGGATACTCCTGGCTATCTGGATGGTATTTTAGCAGCAATACATGGTGCTAATATCGACATCTCCTACCTGTATATTTCCTTCGACCGTTCTACTGTTAAGCCTGTAGTAATCTTTAAAACCAATGAGCCAGAAACTGCAACCTTTCTTATTGGACGAGGATACAAGCTTCTGGAATCCTTTTGATAAAGGACTGCTGCAGATTACATTGGTTTGAATAAAAAGATAATATTATGACATAAAAAAGGCCTCGGACGATAATGTTCGAGGCCTTTTTTGCGGGGTCGGCTGCTGTCGACCAGTGTGTTTCCTATGATATTAAAGCATTTCTGCCAAGTCAAGGAGAAGGCGTTCGCTCTTTTCCCAGCCAAGGCATGGGTCAGTAATGGACTTGCCGTAAATTCCCTCATCTATTTTCTGACAGCCATCTTCGATATAGCTCTCAATCATGAGACCTTTGACAATCTTTCGGATGTCTGGATTCAGCCTGCAGGAGTTTACTATATCCTTAGCGATGCGGATCTGCTCGTTGAACTTCTTTCCGGAGTTTGCATGGTTGGTATCTACTATTATAGCTGGATTTGCCAGACCACGTTCGCAATACATATCGTTAACCTGACGCAGAACCTCATAATGATAATTTGGCAAGCTGTGGCCTGCTGAATCTACATAGCCTCTCAGGATGGCATGGGCAAAGGCATTGCCCTTTGTGCGTACCTCCCAGCCACGGAACAGAAATTCCTGAGAGTGCTGAGCTGCTGCTACTGAGTTAAGCATCACGGACAGGTCGCCACTGGTAGGATTTTTCATACCTACAGGGATACCGACACCGCTAGCAATCATCCTATGTACCTGATCTTCACTGGAGCGGGCACCTACTGCAGCATAGCTAAGAAGATCGGAGAGATAGCGGAAAACCTCAGGATAAAGAATTTCCTCGGCACCGGTAAGACCAGTTTCTTCAATTACGTGAACATTGAGCTTGCGGATAGCAATAATACCGCCAAGCATATCTTCCTTTCCCTCAGGGGAAGGCTGGTGAAGCATACCTTTGTATCCTACTCCGATGGTGCGCGGCTTATTTGTATAAAGTCTTGGAACAATAAAAATCTTATCCTTGATTTTTTCCTGAAGCTTTGCCAGACGGGAGACATAATCGACAACTGCTTCCTCATTGTCGCTTGAGCAAGGACCGATAATTGCCAGGAATCGGTCATCCTTGCCAGTAAATATATCCTTTATTATCTGGTCACGCTCTAGCTTTATAAGCTTGGAAGCGTGGCTTAAAGGGTAATCCTCCATCAGAGACTGGGGTGAAGGTAATACCTTAATGAATTCCATTTCCATACTCATGGCGTTTTCTCCTTATCATGCATTTGGGATACCATTTTTTATAATATGCTGACATAGTGCTTTTGTCAATGGAATGACATATAAAACTTGAATTATTTAAAGGCTTGTGATTTAATAATAAAATAGGGAGGTGCATAGAATGAGCATAGGGATTGGAACCTTTGGCGTATATCAGGATTTTGGAAAATACGGCAAAAGTGATGGCTATGAGGCTGAATCTTTATATGGAAAATCAGAGGAAGCTGATGATGAGTTTTCTATAGATGAGGATCATCGCAAAAAAAATGGCCGCAAGTCATCTCCTGAGGAGTGTCAGACCTGCAAGAACCGTAAATATCAGGATGGCTCTGATGAAATGGTCTCCTTCAAGGCGGCTGGTCACATTGACCCAGGAAATGCAGCAGCGGTTGTCTTGAGTCACGAACATGAGCATGTTGCCAATGCCTATAATAAGGCACGCAATAATGGTGGCGAGGTGGCAAGGGCGTCAGTTCAGCTCAAGCAGGCAATATGCCCTGAGTGTGGCCGTACCTATATTGCTGGTGGAGTAACCAATACACAGATCAAGTATTTTAATGAAGATAATCCTTATCAGAGAGATATGAAGGAATCAGATGCCGTTAATAAGTATCGTGGTGCTAATATAGATATTCCAGCCTGATTGTAATAAAAGATTTTAAGCCCTTTCTTTTTGCATAGCTGGCTGCATAAAAAAGGACGTCGATTGTTATATCGGCGTCCTTTTTTATGCAATCAAGCCATTACATGGTCTGTTTTCTATCAAAGCAGAATATGTAAATTATAGATACAGCTCCTAAGAGGAATGGGTAGTATAGCATCGGGATTATATCAAAGGCTGACAGAGAGTATCCTAATGTTGATACGGCTGCCAATGCAATCAGCATCTGTGCTCCATAAGGTATGATTCCCTGGAAAATACAGGACCATGTGTCCAGCAGGGAGGCGGTTTCCTTATTGGAGATGCTGTATTCCTCAGATATACACTTGGCTATAGGGTTTGCCATTACGATGGCGACTGTATTGTTTGCTGTGGCAATATCCATTGCACCTACCAGAAGACCGATGCCGATTTTTCCTCCAGAACGGCTCTTGAAGGCATTTTTCAGATGATAAAGCATAGCATCGAAGCCACCGTATTCCTTAATAAGTGCACCCATAGCAGCAACCAGGATGGCTACCATAGAGGTTTCAAACATTCCCGCTGCACCAGCACCCATATTAGAAAGGAGAGAGGTTATTTCTACTGCTCCGGTGCTCACCATGATAATGGCTCCAGATATGATGCCTACCAGAAGAATTGCAAACACATTGAAGCCGATAATACCACCGATAAGTACCAGGATGTAGGGAATAATCTCCAGCAGGGAGTAATCCTTCAGTATCAGCTCGGAGGAGCTGTGTCCCATAGATGAAATAGTAATTACAACCAGGGAAAGCAGGGCAGCTGGCAAGGCGAGCTTGAAGTTGGTTCTAAATTTATCGCTGAGATTACAGCTCTGGCCGTTGCATACAGCAATGGTAGTATCGGAAATGAAGGAAAGATTGTCACCAAACATTGCTCCGCCCATTACAGTTGCAACACAGAGAGCCAGGTTTTCACCAGAGGCAGCACTGATGGCTGCTGCAATAGGTACGATAAGTGTGATGGTGCCGCAGGAGGTTCCCATAGACAGGGACACAAAGCAGCTGATGATAAAGATTGCAGGAACTGCAAATTCTGCTGGAATCAGGGAGAGAATAAAGTAGGCTACGCTTTCAGCACTGCTGCGGCCTACAACTCCTACAAATATTCCGGCAGTCATGAAAATCAGTATCATGGTAATAATGTTTTTATCGCCTATTCCCTCGCCCATCAGTCTGAGCTTCTCATTGAAATCTAATTTGGAATTTTGGAGTGATGCAACCAGAATAGCCATGAGGAAGCACACTACAATTGGAATGTTGTAAAATCCCATTTCAATTTTTAGTATATACTCGAATAATATGCCCAGGCCCAGGTATAGCACCAGAAATACACCTATGGGCAAAAGTGCTGAAAGATTTCCTTTTTCCATTTTTCTCCACCCTTTGTTTTTTTATAGCTTCTATCTATAGACGCCTTGACTATTATAACCAAGGTAAATACCCTTATGCAAGTATTGATATGCTATTTTTTATCATTTGCTTTGGTGGAGTGCTGAGGTTATAATATATAATGAAGTAAACTGTGAAGGTGATTATTTATGAAATATAAGCAAGCATTAGAGTTTCTGGAGGAGCTTAATGTTTTTGGAATAAATCTGGGACTTGGCCGGATAACGAAGCTGCTGGAGCTTCTTGGCAACCCCCAGAATGATTATAAGACGGTTCATGTGACTGGTACTAATGGCAAAGGCTCTGTAACGGCTATGCTGGCTGAAATTCTGAAAAAATCCGGTATTCGCACTGGAATGTATATTTCGCCGCATTTATCCAGCTATACGGAGCGTATTCAGGTGGATGGCAGTAGCTGCTCTGAGGCAGAGTTTGCTGCAGCCCTTGAGGTTGTCCAGAGGGCTATGGATATCATGGATGCCAAGGGGGAAGAGCACCCAACCCAGTTCGAGGTCCTGACAGCGGCAGCCTTTGTTTTATTCCAGCTGAAGAAGGTGGAGTATGCAGTTATTGAGGTGGGCCTTGGCGGACTTCTGGATTCGACAAATGTAATTGTTCCAGCGGTGTCAGTTATTACCAATGTTAGCCTTGAGCATGCAGATAAATGTGGCGGTACCCTAGAGGGTATAGCTGAACACAAGGCTGGCATAATAAAGACTGGTATTCCGGTGGTTACTGGTGCTGAAGGTATTGCCCTGGACATTATAAGGGAAACAGCGGCAGCTAATGGCTGCGATATTTATGTTATGGGTGAAGACTTTTATGCAGAGCCTGTAAATGAGCCTAAGGGCCAGTTGTCCATTCCGCCAAATCTGGGGGTTACTGGTACTGGCGTAAACGATAGGGCTCTTATGGATATGCAGATAGAGGCTCTTTCTAGTCTATCCTGGAGTAAATTCAGCCTCGATGATGATAGCCAGGCTTATCAGCTGACTGGCTTCAGGACTGATGTTGAGGTTATGGGAAATATGGAATACCGTCTGGCGCTTCTGGGGCTTCACCAGGTCTCCAACAGCAGTCTGGCGGTGGCAGCCGCTATGGTGCTGGCTACGGATGATCTGAGGATTACTAGAAGCTCTATAAAGAAGGGTATGGCATCAGTTAAATGGCCTGGCAGGTTTGAACAGCTTACTGGATACGACTTCAGTCTGCTTATTGATGGTGCTCACAATTCTGCAGGTGTTACTGTTTTGAGGCAAAGCCTGGACTATTACTATCCTGACCAGAACAGGGTATTCCTGCTGGGAATTTTAAAGGATAAGGCTTTTGAGGAAATGCTTGATATTCTGCTGAGACCTGAGGATAAGGTGGTATTTACAGCTCCTTTATCTGATAGAGCAGCATCGCCAGAAGAGCTTTTAAGTCTTCCAAAGGCTAAAGAATTAAGGTGTGCCAGAGCTGAGTCTGATTATAAAAAAGCTTTATCAATGGCCAAGGAAATGGCAGCAGAGTCAGATGATACTATGCTGATATGTGCTGGATCACTTTATCTTATTGGAGCGTTGAGAGAATTACTGCTTACTAATCGTTGAGGTGAAAATATTGAATGCAATGAGGGCAAAGGGTACTATTGAATTGCTGGATAGTATCGTGCTTTATGGAATATTACTGGAAGCGTTTTTTGTAAGTATCAGTCCTATGGTGGCAGAAATTGCTATTCTGGCTGGATTTGCAGCCTTTCTGGTAAAATGGCGGTTTGATGCGTCCTTCCATTTTCAG
>CAMCDL010000077.1 GCA_945873565.1 uncultured Selenomonadaceae bacterium
TCTACACACTGCATATCGTCGGCAGCGTCAGATGTGTATAAGAGACAGAGAAAAAGACCAGTTTTTCTGAGATGCCTTGGATAAATAAGTAAGTAGGAAGTGTAGTAATAATGGCTGACGAATTATTTAAGCTGGGCTTTATCGGCGGTGGCGCTATGGCAGAGGCTCTGATTTCCGGAACTATTGCCAACAATGTACTGCCTGCCTCCAGCATTTATGTTTCTGAGCTTCGTGACCAGCGTGTAGAGGAGCTTAAGGATAGGTATGGAGTAAACGCCTTCAATGGAGCTGACAGCTTCATTGGAGAGGTTGATATGATTATCCTGGCAGTAAAGCCTCAGGTGGCTGATAAGGCCCTAGAGCAGATTGCCGGCAAGATGGACCGCTATGCCGTGGTGGCTTCTATTGTTGCAGGCTTAAAGCTTGAAAAGCTTGAGAGCTACCTTAAGAAGCAGCCTGTTATCCGTGTAATGCCAAACACACCATTATCTGTGGGGGCAGGTATGTCTGCTTTTGCCATGGGCTCCAAGACTGAGCCTGATGACAAGGATATGCTGGTTAAGATTCTCAGCGCCTGCGGCAAGGTGGTTGAGGTTAATGAGGGTATGCTGGATGCCGTTACCGGCCTTTCTGGCAGCGGTCCAGCTTATGGCTTCCTAATGATTGATGCTCTGGCTGATGGTGGCGTGGCAGCAGGCCTGCCTCGTCAGACTGCAATCCTGCTGGCAGCTCAGACTCTTCTTGGTGCAGCTAAGATGGTATTGGATACCGGCAAGCACCCTGACCAGCTGAGAGATCAGGTAACCAGCCCTGCTGGTACTACTATTGCTGGCGTAAGGGTCATGGAGCAGCAGGGAGTGCGTGGAGCACTTATTGATGCAGTTATTGCCGCAACTGAGCGTTCTCAGAGCCTGGGTAAATAATTATGTCTGAGCAGAAGGAAAAGATTTTACGTTTTTATAAGGGCTCTGAAGGCGAAGAGATTGCTGTTAAGCTGGTTGATATGGCTGAGCAGGTCCGCCGCACACAGAAATTCCGCCTGAGTGGTTTTCTCAGTCCTTATGGACAGGAAATAGCAGAAACTGTAGCCGCTAATTATCCAGGTATACGTGTGGATTTTGATGGCGGATATCAGGGAGCAGAGCGTCAGAGGGCCATGTTTATTGATGAGTCCTTCGATGTGTCTCCATCCTTTGATATTGAGGTTGTAAAGGTGTCCTGGAATCAGCAGTTTATTCGCCCAGGGCATAGGGATGTGCTGGGTTCCCTTATGGGTCTTGGTATTGACCGTGAATGCTTTGGGGATATTCTGACTGCACCTGACAATGCAAAGATTCTGACTGATAATAAAATGAGTGTATTCCTGCTGGATAATCTTGTTTCAGTGGGGGCAGCGACAGTATCCTGTGAAATGGATGAGCTGTCAGCTATTGCACCTAAGGAGGAGCAGTGCAAGGAAATAAGGGCAACGGTGGCTTCCTTGAGGGCTGATTCTATTGCGGCCGCAGGTTATGGCTGTTCAAGAAGCAGGGCTGCTGCAGATATTGATGCAGATAAGCTGAAGCTTAATTGGCAGCCTGTGAAAAATGCATCCCAGTCTATTAAAGAAGGGGATGTTCTTTCTATGCGCGGACGTGGGCGCCTGGAGGTTCAGGAGGTTCGCGGTCAGACTAAGAAGGGCCGTATTGTTGTTGTATTAAAAAGGTTTTACTAATAAAGGAGTTTTTCTTAAATGCTTACCCCAGTAGATATACATAATAAAGAATTCAAGCGTAGCTTCCGTGGCTATAATGAGGAAGAAATAGATGATTTTCTTGATCAGGTAACTAATGATTACGAGATGCTTTATAGGGAGAATAATCAGCTGAAAAAGGAGCTGGAGCTGTCTGAAAAGCAGGTAGGCCAGTATCATCAGCTGGAGAAGAATCTTCAGGATACTCTCCTGGTGGCTCAGAGGACTGCTGATGAGGTTATTAATACTGCAAATGCCCGGGCAGATGAAATCCGCCAGACTGCAAAGCAGGCGGCAGATAACATGATTCACGAGGCAGAGCTGGAGGCAAAGCAGCGTCTGGATGAGGCTGCTCAGCAGGTGCGTATGGCAGTGGCCGAGTATGAGCGTATCGTACTCAGCAAGAAGGAGTTTATTGCTAAGATCAGAAATCTTATGCAGACAGAGCTTAGTATCCTGTCTGAGGCTGATGCTATTATGCCGGATAAGCAGAAAGATAATAATACAATAGAGGAGTAGTTACTGGTGCCCGCAGTATTAAGTATATTAGTAATTGCTGTTGATCAGCTGGTAAAGATGTATGTAGAGGCCACGATGCATCTGGGGCAGTCAATACCTGTGATTCAGGATATTTTCCATATTACCTATGCCCTTAACCCTGGTGCTGCCTTCGGTATACTGGCTAATCAGCGTATTTTGTTTGTTTTAATCGGTGCTGCTCTTTTATGCGGGGCGGCATATTTCTATGGCTGGCTGAAAAGGCAGGACCTTCTTACCCGTATTGGGGCTGGGCTTCTGCTGGGAGGCGCTGTGGGAAATCTCATCGATAGGGTTCAGAGCGGCCTTGTAGTGGATTTTCTGGATTTTCGTGTGTGGCCGGTATTTAATGTGGCTGATATTGCCATTACAGTTGGAGCGGGTCTGCTGATAATTTCAGTAATCCGCAGCGAGGAGGCATGATATGGCCGCAGAGGTTATTCAGCTTTCTGCTGACCAGGATAAGGAGCGCCTGGATGTATTTGTAACCCGCCACCAGGCCGATTTCTCCCGGGCGCATGTCCAGAAGCTGATTTCTGACGGTATGGTGCTGGCGGGAGGTAAGGTCAGAAAGGCAAATTATAAGCTTACTGCTGGCGAGCTGGTGGAGCTTACTATTCCTGAGCCCGAGGCTATAGAGATCCTTCCTGAGGATATTCCTCTGGATATTCTCTATGAGGATAAGGACATCATTGTAATTAATAAGGCAAGAGGCATGGTGGTGCATCCGGCATCTGGTGTCTATACTGGTACTCTGGTAAATGCCCTCATGCATCATTGTACTGATTTATCTGGTATAAATGGTGAGCTTCGCCCAGGTATTGTGCATCGTCTGGACAAGGATACCACTGGTGTTATGGTAGCTGCAAAGAATGATCGGGCCCATGCCAGCATGGCTGAGCAGATCAAGGAAAAGACTGCTCACCGTGTTTATCAGGCTATTGTTTATGGAAACATAAAGGAGGAGTCTGGGACCATAAAGGGAGATATCGGGAGACATCCGGCAGACCGAAAGAAAATGGCTATTGTCCTGGAAAATGGCAAGCCGGCAGTTACCCATTTCAAGGTGCTGGAGCGTTTCGGAGATTATACCCTTGTGGAGTGTGCCCTGGAGACAGGCCGTACCCATCAGATCAGGGTGCACATGACTCATATAGGACATCCTCTGGTGGGAGATCCGAAATACGGCAATAGCGGTCATCGCAAGGAGCCTTTTGCTATTAAGGGACAGGCTCTTCATTCCAAGTCATTGGAGCTGGTGCATCCTGTTACTGGTGAGGTAATGAAATTTGATACATGCCTTCCAGGGGATATGGAAAAAATCCTTCGGAAGCTTAGAGGAAATGGCAAAGTGTAATTGATATAAAAGGAGCGGATACTATGGCAAACTTAGAAGAAAAGGCTGTGCTCATGGATGGTCAGGGAATCCGTCGTGCATTGGTCCGTATTTCGCATGAGATTCTTGAGAAGAATAAAGGAATTGAAAATATAGTGCTGGTAGGAATTCGTTCTCGTGGTGTGCCTATTGCTGGGAGAATAGCTGACTCCATCGAGCAGATTGAGGGTGTGCGTCCTCCTGTAGGTATTCTGGATATTACACTTTACAGAGACGATTTATCCAAGCTGTCATATCAGCCGATTGTCCGTCCGACTACCATGCCTGTTGACCTTGATGGCAAGATAGTTGTGCTGGTGGATGATGTGCTCTATACCGGCCGTACCATTCGTGCTGCCCTGGATGCAGTGATGGATATGGGGCGTCCTAAGGCAATTCAGCTGGCTGTGCTGGTGGATCGTGGACATCGTGAGCTGCCTATCAGGGCTGATTATGTAGGCAAGAATGTACCAACCTCCTCAAGGGAGTCTGTCAGCGTTCAGCTTGAGGATATTGACGGCGACGAGAAGATCGTAATTTTTGAAGAAAAATAAGGCAGATTATAGCATTTGCAAAAAAATGTCCTATGTGATAAAATCAAATAGCTGATTATTTTGCGGGCATGGCGGAACTGGCAGACGCGCTGGACTTAGGATCCAGTGCCGCAAGGCGTGGAGGTTCGACCCCTCTTGTCCGCACCATTTTAATATTCTAAAGGCGATGAAGAAGAGGAGTATCTGATTGGGACCACCAAAGAGAGGGAAGCAGCTGCTGAGAGCTTCCTGTGGCGAGACAGAGAAGGTAGCTTTGGAGCCCTGATGCTGAAATAGCAGTAGGTATCGGCGCTAGGCAGCGTTATGTCAAGAGTGATGGCCTTTGGCCATAAATCAGGTGGTACCGCGGAAGATAGCTCTTTCGTCCTTTTGTCAGGATGGAAGGGCTTTTTTATTTGTATATAATGACTATGGAGGTCTTGATAATGGAAGAAAACAATATCCCTAAGGTGTATGACCCAAAGTCCTTCGAAAAGAAGTGGTATGGCTTCTGGGAAGAGAATAAGCTGTTTCGTGCTGTGGTTGAGGAAGACAAGAAGCCATACAGCATTGTAATACCGCCACCAAATGTAACAGGTCAGCTTCATATGGGCCATGCCCTTGATAATACCCTGCAGGATATCCTCATTCGCTGGCGCCGTATGCAGGGCTACAACACCCTGTGGATGCCAGGCTGTGACCATGCAGGTATCGCTACTCAGGCTAAGGTAGAGGGTGCTCTCCGTGAAGAGGGTACCAACCGCTATGAGCTGGGCCGTGAGAAGTTTCTGGAGCGCGTATGGCAGTGGAAGGAAAAGTTTGGCAGCCGTATCATGAGCCAGCTCCGTTCTCTTGGCTCCTCCTGCGACTGGGACCGCGAGCGCTTTACCATGGACGAGGGATGCTCCCGTGCTGTCCGCGAGGTATTTGTAAGTCTTTACGAAAAGGGTCTGATTTATCAGGGCACCCGCATCACCAACTGGTGCACAAACTGCAACACTGCAATCTCTGACATCGAGGTTGAGCATGAGACTGAGGCTGGCCATCTCTGGCACCTCAGATATCAGGTAAAGGGCACCGACCAGTATGTAGAGGTGGCTACAACTCGTCCTGAGACTATGCTGGGTGATAGCGGTGTAGCTGTACATCCAGACGATAAGCGCTACACTGACCTGGTTGGCAAGACTCTGATCCTGCCAGTAGTAAATAGAGAAATTCCGCTGTTTGCTGATGAATATGTAGATATGGAGTTTGGTACTGGTGCCGTAAAGGTTACTCCAGCCCATGACCCTAACGACTACGAGATGGGCCTCAGACACAATCTGGAGCAGATTAAAGTAATTACTAATACTGGCAAGATGGCAGATAATGCAGGCAAATATGCCGGCATGGACCGCTATGAGTGCCGCAAGGCTCTGCTGAAGGACCTGGAGGAGGCTGGTGTACTGGTTTCTGTTGAGGATCACGAGCATGCAGTAGGCCATTGCTCCCGCTGCCACTCTACCATTGAGCCAATGATTTCTACTCAGTGGTTCGTAAAGATGGAGTCTCTGGCAAAGCCTGCAGCTGATGCTGTAAAGAATGGCGATATCAGATTCGTTCCTGAGCGTTTTACCAAGATTTACTGCCAGTGGCTGGACAACATCCGTGACTGGTGTATCTCCCGCCAGCTCTGGTGGGGCCATCGTATTCCTGCCTGGTACTGCGATGATTGCGGCGAGACCACTGTATCTCGTGTAGATATCTGTGAGTGCCCTAAGTGCTCTGGCAGGAACATCCATCAGGATGAGGATGTTCTGGATACTTGGTTTAGCTCTGGCCTCTGGCCATTTGAGACAATGGGCTGGCCAGATGAGACTCCAGAGCTGAAGCAGTTCTACCCTACCAGCACCCTGGTAACCGGCTATGACATCATCTTCTTCTGGGTAGCCCGCATGGTAATGATGGGCCTGGAATTCGGCAAGGATATACCATTTAAGACTGTATATATCCACGGTCTGGTTAGAGACAGCCAGGGCCGTAAGATGTCCAAGTCCCTGGGCAATGGTATCGATCCATTAGAAATGATTGACAAGTATGGTGCAGACTCCTTGCGCTTCATGCTTATTACAGGCAATACCCCAGGCAACGACATGCGCTTTTATGAGGAGCGTGTTGAGTCAGCAAGAAACTTTGCCAACAAGCTCTGGAATGCATCAAGATTCATGCTCATGAACCTTGAAGGCTTCGACAAGAGCTTTGTGCCAGCAGAGGATGACTTCACTCTGGCTGACAAGTGGATTATGTCCCGCTTTGCCAAGACTGCTCAGGGCGTTACCGAAAACCTTGAGAAGTATGAGCTGGGTGAGGCTGGCCGCCTGATTTATGAATTCAGCTGGAGCGAATTCTGCGACTGGTATATCGAGCTGGCAAAGGCCCGCCTCTATGATAAGGGGAATGTACGTCCTCGTCAGACTGCTCAGTATGTATTGAGCTTCGTGCTGGAGGGCACCCTGCGTCTCCTGCATCCATTTATGCCATTCATCACCGAGGAAATCTGGCAGCACATTCCTCATGAGGGTGTCAGCGTAATGACTACCGAGTGGCCTGCAAATGATGCCAAGCTGGCAGAGCTTATCAATGAAGCTGATGAGGCTGGCATGAATACCATCATGGAGACCATTAAGACTATCCGTGCTCTGCGCCTTGAGGTTAATGCAGCACCTGGCAAGAAGAGCGAGGTTATTCTGAACTTCACTGAGGAAAGCCTCAGAGCTGTATTTGCAGCAAATGAGGGATACCTCACTGTATTGGCAGCAGCTGAGCCTGTTACCATGCAGCCAGCAGGAGCAGCAAAGCCTGAAAATGCAATTTCTGGCGTAGTTAATGGCGTAGAGATTTATCTGCCATTAAAGGGCCTTATCGATGTAGAGAAGGAAACCGCCCGCCTCAATGGCGAGATGGCTAAGCTGGAGAAGGAAATCAGCCGTCTTGACAAGAAGCTGTCCAACCAGGGCTTCCTGGCAAAGGCTCCAGAGGATGTAGTAGCTGGCGAGAAGGAAAAGCTGGCTGGCTATCAGGAAAAGATGAAGGCAGTCAAGGAGCGCCTCAGTTACCTGGCTGAGCTTTAATAGGAGAAATAGGTATGATTAAGAGATGTCCTGTATGCGGTATAGAATCTGAAACCACAGCATCATTCTGTACCGAGTGCGGTACAAAGCTGGTGGCTGTAGAGGAAATCATTGAGGAAGAAGCTGCATCAGCTGAAGCAGAAGCTCCTGAGGAAGCTACCGCTTCTGATGAAAATGATGAATACAGCTGGAAGGCAGCAGCACCAGAGACTGCAGTAATAAGCGGTTCCACTATGGATGAAGCCATGAAGTGGACATCTTGGAAGGGCAGACTGAACCGCAAGCGCTACTTTTTCAGGACCGTCGGCTTCACTGTGGTATACTGTTTAGCAGCAACCTTTGCATCCGTATTGGCAGTTCTGCTTATGGACGCAAGTGAAGCGGCAGTAGAAGGTATAATATACTTTATGAGTATACCATTCGCTATCCTGGTATACTTTAACACTATCAAGCGCCTGCACGACCTTGATAAATCCGGCTGGTATCTGCTGCTTAACTTTGTACCTCTAATAAATGTTATATTTAGTCTGTATCTCATCTTTGTCAAGGGCACTGATGGCCCTAACGGCTACGGTGAGGATCCTTTGAAGGATTAACGCGAAAGGGCGTCGGTCAAGAACCGATGCCCTTTTTTTATAATTGCTAAACATCCACACTCGTATGGGATAAAATTGTTTACCATCTAAGCCTGTTGGGGGACTGTGCTAAATTTTATAGTTAAATATTAATATTCAACGAGGTGAAATTGTTTGCTATCCACACTCGTAGGGGGCGACGGTGGTCGCCCCGTATC
>CAMCDL010000078.1 GCA_945873565.1 uncultured Selenomonadaceae bacterium
TCACATAAAATATTAAATATTTAGTCTATTCGGACTTTTCATACTATTAAGATACTACTTCAAAAGGTATTTGTCAACAAAGTTTTAACAAATTTTCATATTTTTTAATATTTTTTTGATTATAATGCAAAAATATGTGCATTTCATATTCTATTTGATATAATTGGAATTAATTCATGTGCGCGAGCACTAAATTACACAATTTTACTGTAGAAAAGAGGCAGAAATATGACAACTGTTTCAAAATCCAGCTTTGGTCAACTATCTGATGGCTCCCAGGTAGATAAATACATCCTGACCAATTCCGTCGGCTCTAAGCTAAGCATAATCACCTATGGAGCACGTATCCAGGGCTGGGAGGTTCCAGACAAAAAGGGCCAGCTTACAGACATCATACTTGGCTATCCTGATGCTGCTACCTACGAGAAAGATCCTCATTCCTTCGGTGGCATTGTAGGACGTCATGCCAATCGCATAGAAAATGCTTCCTTCACAATTAACGGAACTACATATCAGCTAGAGAAAAACGATGGCAAGAATACTACCAATAGCCTGCATAGCGGCAAGGCCGGATTCCATCTGCATCTGTGGCAGGCAGAGGAAAAAGATGGCAGCCTGATACTTGCCTATCATAGTGAGGATGGAGATGGCGGCTATCCTGGCAATTTTGATGTCACTGTCACCTACTCCCTATCTGATGATAACAGGCTTAGCATAAGCTATGATGCCACCTGTGATGCAGATACCATCTGCAACATGACCAATCATGCCTACTTTAATCTGGACGGAAATGATGGTGGCAGTATCCTGAACCAGCGCATGCAGATTTTTTCTGATGAGGTAACTGAGGCAGATGATGATTTGCTGCCAAATGGTGTAATTTACAAGGTTGATAACACACCTATGGACCTTCGTCAGCCAATGGCTATCGGTGCTCATATTGACGATGATTTTCAGCAGCTCATCTGGGCTGGTGGCTACGACCATAATTGGATTCTCAGTGCTCCTGAGGAAAATGGTCTGAAAAAGGCCGCCTACTGTGAATCTGAGGCCAGTGGCATCACCGTAACTACATACACTGACCTTCCTGGCATACAGTTCTATGCTGGCAATTTTATGGATGCCCAGCTGACAGGCAAAAAGGGCAAAGCATTTCCTAAGCGTGGCGGCTTCTGCCTGGAAACCCAATACTATCCAAATTCTCCAGCCCATCCTGAATTCCCTCAGCCTCTACTGAAAAAAGGCACTCACTGGAAATCATTAACCGTTTACCAGGCTGGCATAAAATAATACTTTCAATAAAAATAGTGGCAGGATATTCATCACTATCTGAAAAGTGATGAATATCCTGCCACTTTTATTTTATCCACAGCTCAATTATACATGTTCAATGGTATAAAGCAGCTGCTTACCAGCAGCTGCCTCGGTTATTTTTTCAAACCTCAGCCGGTATTCAGGACCACCGCACACCACAGTTGGACTGACGGTTTCTATCCCCTTTTCCCTTAAATATTCCAGATTAACCTCTGCTAATACGGTTCCAGGCTGTACCTCTGCCCCCTCTTCTGCCATTACATTAAAGGGTACTCCATCCAGACTTACAGTCTCAAGTCCAACATGCAGCAGAATCTCAGCTCCCTCTGGGGTTATGAACATAAAGGCATGCCCTGTTTCAGCTACATTGACCAGAGTGCCCTCTACCGGACTTACTATTTTCCCATCTGATGGTAATATTGCAGCACCATCACCAAGCATCTTTTCTGAAAACATAGCATCAGGAACCTCAGTCACGGGTATAACCTGACCACTCATAGGTGCATAAACCTTTATCATTGTATTTTCAGCCATTTTCATTACCCGCTGCAGTACCGAAAAGAGCCTTAGCAAAATCATCAGCTACAAAAGGTCTCAAATCATCTACACCCTCGCCAACACCTATCCACTTTACAGGCATTGACAGCTCTGCCTTAATACCAATTACTACGCCGCCCTTGGCAGTACCATCCAGCTTGGTAAGTACAACACCGCTGATAGGAGCAGCCTGTGTAAACAGCTGTGCCTGGCTTATTGCATTCTGTCCAGTGGTAGCATCCAGCACAAGCAATGTCTCGTGCGGAGCATCTGGTATCTCACGCTGGATAACCCTGTTAATTTTCTTAAGCTCCTCCATAAGGTTGGATTTAGTCTGCAGTCTGCCTGCTGTATCAATGAGCAGCACATCAATTCCTCTCGCCTTTGCAGCCTTTACAGCATCGTATGCCACAGCTGCTGGATCAGAACCCTCCTGATGCGCAATCACCTGAGAGCTGGTCCTGTCCCCCCATATCTGCAGCTGGTCAATGGCTGCCGCACGGAAGGTATCCGCTGCAGCCAGCATTACGCTTTTGCCCTGGCCCTTGTAATAAGAGGCAAGCTTGCCAATGGTGGTAGTTTTTCCGACGCCATTTACGCCGATTACCAAGAGCACGGTAGGCCCTTCAGATGCTACTCTTGTAATGTCATCACCTACAGTAAGCAGCTCAGATATCTGCTTCTGCAGAAATGGCTTAAGGTCCTCAGGAGTATTAATCTCCTTCTTCTTTATTCCTTTTCTGACTGCTGTCATAAGCCTATCGGTGGTATTCACACCCACATCAGCCATAATGAGGATTTCCTCCAGCTCATCCAGTAGGTCATCATCAATATCAGCATAGCCGACAATAAGCTTTTCTATTTTTCCAGTTATATTGGCACAGGTTTTTGTAAGCCCCTTTTTCAGTTTATCAAAAAAGCCCATTATTAATTCTTCCTTTCTATTCGTTTGCTAAAACCTTATCAGCATCACTAATGCGGACAGACAGAACCTTAGATACACCAGAATCCTCTACAGTGACTCCGTACATGGTATCCGCTGACTCCATTGTGCCCTTACGATGAGTGACAATAATAAACTGTGTATTTTCAGCATATTCCCCAAGGAATTTACCGAAGCGTGAAATATTTGCCTCGTCCAGCGGCGCATCAATCTCATCAAGAACCGAGAATGGTGCTGGACGATATTTCAGAAATGCAAATAGCAGTGCTACAACAGTAAGCGCACGCTCACCACCAGACAGGGCTGAAAGATTCTGCCGCTTTTTTTCTGGCAGCTGCACACTGATATCAACACCAGATTCCAATATATTTTCCTTATCAGTAAGCTGAACCCTGGCTTCTCCGCCACCAAAAAGCCGTACAAAGATATCCTGGAAATATTCATCAATCTTAACAAAGGCCTCTTTAAACTGCTTTGTCATAGTGATATCCATTTCCCTTAGTATTTCCAGTATATTATCTTTTGCAGCTACCAGGTCATCAGCTTGCTTGGCCATAAAACCATGGCGCGCCTTAAGATCAGCATATTCCTGAGGTGCATTTGGATTGACCTGTCCAATACTATTCAGCTCCCGTTCAATACGGCTCATTCCCTGCTTCAGCTCCGCTTCAGGAATATCAGGAACTGCCTCAGCTATTCTTTCAGGCACCATGCCATACTGGCTCAGCATATCCTCCTCTGCCTGAACAATATCATACTCCACCTTAGATATAGCCAGCTCCTGCTGGTGTATGCCATGCTGTATCTCGCTCAAACGTCTGCTGGCCTCTCTAGCATCATCATCGTTTTGCTTGCTATCAGCCAGGCATTGCATCCTGAGGTCATAGGTCTCCCTATGCCGCTTATCAGCAGCCTCATAATCAGCCTGCAAGGATGTTATACGCTCCTGAATAGCTGATATTATCTCCTTGCTGTCTCCCATCTTAGCCTTGAGCTCTTCTTCATTGCGAAGGTTCTCAGCAATATTAGAATCATATCGTGTAAGTGACTGTTTGTGCAGGAGAATCTGATTATGTGCACCCAGTGCCTCGTTTCTCAGATTCGTCTCCTTTATTTCCAGCTCCCTTGTATGCTCTGACAGGTCATCTGCATCAAGCTCCAGTTCATCATAAGCAGCCTTCTGCTCAGAAAGTCTTGCTTCCGTTGCCTGCTGCTTGTTCTCCAGCTCACTGATGTATTTCCGCATCCGCACGCTGGCATTATGGAGCTCAGCAAAGGTAGATTCTGCCTCATCAGCCATAAGAACCAGCTGCTCAAGCTCCTTATTAAGCCGTGTCAGCTCATCACGGGTACTATCAGCCAGCAGCTCCCGCTGAGCCTTCCTGAGCTCCAGCTTGTGCTGCTTATCATACATAGTATTATAATTCAGGGTCAGCTGAGCCAGCTTCTGGCCTATCTGCTCATACTCGGCCTTGAGTCCAGCCAGCCGCTTCTCGGATTCATCTATCCTCTTGGACAGCTCCCGGATTTCCTCATTCCTGTTCAGGAAGCCGCTTTCTCTGCTCTGCTGACTGCCGCCAGCCAGGGCACCGCCCGGGCTTATAAGCTCCCCCTGAAGGGTAACTATCCTAAGTCTCTGGTTATGTCTTCTGGCAATAGCCAGACCATTGTCCAGATTATCTACAAGAAGCGTCCTGCCCAGAAGGAACTGGGCTATCTTCATGTAGCGCGGTTCTATTGAAACGATGCTATCAGCCCATCCAATAAGCCCCACTGAATATGGCTCTACCTTTTCGTTATTAGGACGGACAGCTATATTATCCAAAGGCAGGAAGGTAGCTCGTCCAGCCCTAGTAGCCTTGAGATAGCCAATAGCTGCCTTAGCGGTTTCTGCATCCTCGGTAACAATATTCTGCAGAGCACCGCCCAGAGCCACCTCTATGGCAGTAACGTATTGCTTTGGAACCTCCAGCAGTTCAGCTACAGCACCGCTTACCCCTGAACGCCAGTCAGCCTCTGCTGTTAGAACTGCCTTAGCAGCCTTGCCAAAGCCCTCATAGGAGTGCTGAAGATTTTCCATAACCTGCTTTCGGCTTTTATCAGCCTGGATTTCACCATTAAGGCGGTCCTGCTTTCTCTGGAAGGTCCAGCGCTGCTCCTTAAGCTCCCTTACTATTTTCTGATTATCCTTAATCTCTTCTGCCAGTTTTTCAGCCTCAGCATTTTCCGCTTCAGCCTCATCAGCCAGCTCCTGCTGCTGAACTTTAAGCTTTGAAGCCCTTACTGTCAGCTCATCAATACGCTGCCGGCGGTTCTCCCTGTTTTCGCTATCAGCTTCCAGGTCATGTACCATCACCTGCAGCTTGCTCCTGCAGGTAATAAGCTCCTGGCCCTCCAGCTTATGCTGCTCCTCAATAGAGGCAATCCTGGCCTTGGCCTCCTCCAGACTAGCCGAAAGCTTTTTAGCCTCTGCCCGCAGCTTCTCTATTTCCTCAGCTGCCAGCTGCTGTTCCTGCTGCTTAGCCTGCTTTTCCTTTTCCAGGCGCTCAATCTCGCTGATAGCCTCAGCCTTATCCTCCTCCCAGCTTTTACGCTGTTCAGCCAGCCTTCGGATATTATAAATGCTGTTGGTATTGCGTTCCTCCAGGACACGGATTTCTTTCTGGCTTTCCTGTACATTATCATGAACAGAGCTTCGCTCCGTTGCCAGGCTTGTCAGCTGACGCTCCAGTTCCAGCAGCCTGCTATCAAGCTGTTCCTTACGGCTCTGTATCAGCTTCAGGCTGGTATCAGCCGCCAGCTCCTGGTCCCTGGACTCACTAAGGTGAAGCTGATGTGCGCTGATTGATTCCTTCAGCTTCAAATATCTGTGGTAAAGGCCTGTCAGCTGCAGCTGCTTATACTCCCCCTGCAGCGCATTATATTTCTCGGTTTTCTCAGCACTCAGGCGAAGCGGCTCCATCTGATTCTCAATTTCACCAATTATATCGCTTACACGAGTCAGATTTGCATCTGTGTCATCCAGCTTTCTTAAGGACTCCCGCTTCCTATTACGGTATTTGGTAATACCTGCTGCTTCCTCAAAGAAAAGACGTCTCTCCTCAGGACGGGCATTGAGAACCTCGTCAATACGGTTCTGGCTGATGATTCCCATGCCATCATGGCCAAGGCCAGTATCAGCAAACAGGTTGCTTATATCCTTAAGACGGCAGCGTGATTTATTTATATAAAACTCACTGTCGCCATTCCGGAATAGCCTTCTGGTTATTACTACCTCCTGAAAATCTACAGGAAGCGTACCATCATTATCAAAAAACAGTGATACCTCAGCTACTCCCATAGGCTTGCGGGAAGCGCTGCCCGTAAAGATAATATCCTCAGCCTTTATACCACGCAGATTACGCACATTCTGCTCGCCCAGCACCCATTTAATAGCATCAGTTATATTGCTTTTACCGCTGCCATTAGGGCCTACAATAGCAGTTATTCCTTTATCAAATTCTATATCTACCTTATCAGCAAAGGATTTAAATCCATATGCCTCAAGCCTCTTTAGCTGCATTACAGTAATTCCTTCATTCTGGTAACTGGCTCACTAAGATCCATATGCCCAGAAATAGTTTCAATATTTTCGCCTTCAACCTTAAAGCGTACTTTCTTGATTTCGCTGAACTCAGTAAGTGTATTTACTATAGCTCCTACCATCAGCTCCTCAGATGTAGAGCCTCCACCAAGGCCCTTGATGAGACTTCCACTAAAGTCTACAACAGCAACTCCATCAGCTACCTTCACGGAACGCACCTTAGTTTTCTCCGGTATAAGGTTTATCAAGCTGTCATCAGGAGTACCCTCCAGCAGTGCTTCCATAACAGACTGATACTTGTCCTTGCCTGTCTTTATAGTCTTTGTAACGGCCACCA
The DNA here is from genome assembly GCA_945873565.1 of uncultured Selenomonadaceae bacterium. Taxonomy (GTDB): domain Bacteria; phylum Bacillota; class Negativicutes; order Selenomonadales; family Selenomonadaceae; genus CAMCDL01. The sequence goes on from CAMCDL010000078.1 coordinate 6,715, forward strand.
GCTTCATGCCCTGGTCATCAGAGTAGTAAAGCTTAACCTTAATAATATCATCATTATCTGCTGTGCTCTTATCAGCACTGGCTGCTGGAGTCTTATCTATTTCCTTATCACCAGCATTCTGGTCTGTGCAGGCAGCAAGGCCTAAGGCCATCATAGCTGTCATAGCAATAACAACACACATTTTTAATAAGTATCTCATATTAAAAACCTCTCTCAACATTACTCTATTCCGCTATTTTCCTTCAGGGTTGCAAAATAATTACCTATACCCTGACAGATTGACTGCGCCATCAGACGTCGGAATTCATCATCTGCAAGCAAAGCTTCCTCCTTATAATTTGTAATAAAAGCCATTTCAACCAGCGCTGCTGGTATATCTGAATGCTTCAGTACGTAAAAATTAGCATGAGTTGTGCCGCGGTTCCTAAGATCAGTCAATTCAGCAATTCTTGTCTGAATATTATTAGCCAGCAGGCCATCCAGCCAGGTCTTTGCATAATAGTAGGTACCGGCGCCATTAGCCTGGCTATTTCCGAAGGCATTTGAATGTATGCTTACAAAAATATCAGGATTGGCAGCACGTTTTCCCACAGCCACCCGGGCTCCCAGCTCCTGAGCATCAGAAGCATATGGACCATAAACATCCACATCGGTGGTGCGGGTCATAACCACATTGGCACCTGATTTTTCCAGGATTGTCTGCACATACAGGCTCACTGCCAGATTTGCATCCTTTTCAAGAACTCCGTGAGGACCTCTGGCACCGCTATCAGCTCCGCCATGGCCTGGGTCTACTACAACAGTATGCCCCTTGACCCCCTTTACAGCTGCCAGCAGGTTAGCATTTCCTTTATCCAGCTTTTCCTTAGCAACACGAATTATCAGGCGGTCAGGCTTCTTCAGCCTCTTATCCCGTGGCAGGGTAAAAACTGCATAATCCTGCTCTTCAGTACTGATAGCAAGAGAAACCATAATCTCCAGGTTTTTCTTATCCGACTTTCTCAGAGTCATATAGCGTGTAAGCTTGCCATCCAAAGTATAATCGGTACGAGCAGCTCCTATTACAGTATCCTCCAGATACACCCTGAGCTGTTTTGGTTTTTCCTCATTCGGTGACACACTAAAGGCAACATTGGCCTTATCCAGCCCGAACTCAATCTGATACCACTGGCGTCCATCATTGTCAGTAATCATAGACTGCTCCATAGCGTTGATGCGATTAGATGCTTCAGCACTATTACCAGAAGAAAGCATGGCAGTATTTACCAGCACTGCCATAGTAACAATCAAAAGAAAACGCAAGTATTTCAAAATATACACCTT
>CAMCDL010000079.1 GCA_945873565.1 uncultured Selenomonadaceae bacterium
AATTCTTTGTTCCCACTATTTGATTATAGTTTTATTTAAGAATACCTTGCCGCATATTTTTTACTCCTTTTCTGGAATGAAGCTATTATACCACATCAGCTTTAGGAAAGAAAGTACCGGAAAGAATTTTTTCTTCCTCTTATATATAACAGTCTATGCACATTTCAATACTGCTTATCTTTGGGTCTTTGGCTCCTTTGATTCGGAATAGTGTGGTTCTGGCGATCTATCTCTTGTTTTCGGTTGCTTGCTTCTTTACCGTACATGAGCATTATGACAAGGACCATCATCAGGCTGCGTGTATTGATTTTGGTCATCCACATGATGGTTTAAGACCACATAAACATTTATATATGAACCATAAAAAAGGAGAAGGCGTAAATTTAAATTCAAAGGACCGAAAACTTATTGCAAAGTTGAAAAGGAGGTACAAGGTACAATGCGAGTAAATGAATATAATAATCTTGAAGAATTTATCGTGGAATATGATGAAATCGACCGTAAAAACATCCGGGGGTTTTGTGGTATTGAATTTACCTACCAGGGTGTCTATTATCGGATGTGCCGTGAACCGATAGCTGAAGAAAAATTGCCAACTTTACCTAATGGACATAAAGGACATTACCATGTTGTTATTGTACATTGGAAAGATGGTAAATGGTTCACTGATTTTGATTATGAACTAATTGGCTGGTATGAAACTATTGAAGATTTACTAAAAAACTGCCACATAGAGGGTAAAACCTTTAAAGAAGTTATAATGGCTGATGAAACGGAGATTATCGGAAAAGACTAGTATTAGGCTAATATAGCATATTCAAAATTTTGTTCAATTTGTTATTGCAATTTACGATGAAATAATAAATTTTCACCACCTGCCATAGCTGGAATAAATATTCTGCTATAGCAGGTGTTTTATTGTTCATTTGTTATGATATAATTTTCAATAAAGGAGCTGTTTACAACTCAATTAATCTGAATAAATTAAGGGGAATAATAATCTGTATGTCTGGTTTTTCATCGGCTCGTAAGGGGGCAGTCCTGGCAATTTCCGGGTCACTTTTCTGGGGTATTATGGGTGTAGTATGCCAGTTCCTGCTGCAGGAAAGGCAGCTGCCAGCTTTGTGGCTGGTGCATGTAAGGATGCTTTTTGCAGGCCTTTTGATGCTTGTTGGAGATTATTTTATAAATAGAAAAAATCTGTATGAGGTATGGCATGGACGTTATAATATAGTTCAGATGCTGATATTCAGCTTTGTGACTATTATGGCTGTGCAGTTTACCTATTTATCCGCTGTCAAGCATATGAATGCTGCTATGGCAACGGTATTTGTCAGCCTGGCTCCCATTATGACGATGCTCTGGTTATGTCTCAGACGCTGGGAAAGCCCCCGTTTCAACGAGGCTTTATGCTGTATTTCTGCTGTGCTGGGAGCGATAATAATGGCAACTCATGGGGATATGACCAGCCTTTCTATATCCGAGGAGGGGCTTTTATGGGGAGTAACACTTCCCTTTGCTGGAGTGGTGTACACTGTTCAGCCGGGCTATCTTATGAAGCATTTCAGGCCTATTAATGTTATTGGCTGGGGCCTTCTTTTAGGCGGTGTGGCTCTCATTCCATGGGTGCAGTTCTGGAATTGCCCTGTCAGCCTGGATATCACAGCTATACTGATGCTTGGCTATACTGTTGTTTTCGGAACTGCTATAGCTTTTGGTACCTTTCTTGCCAGCTTAAGATATATACAGCCGCATATCGCAGCTATCTATGAGCTGCTTGAGCCCTTCAGTGCTATAGCTCTATCTATTATTTTGCTGGATGTATTGTTCCAGCTGCCGGAATGGATTGGTACTGCCCTTATTATGCTGCCTGTCATATATCTGGCCCTGAGGAAGAATTAAAGAAATGAGGCTTTTATGAGTAAATATAAGTTGATTGCTTATGATATGGATGGGACATTGCTGAATTCTGATAAGGAGATTGCTGAAGATAGTATTGAGGCAATTCATAGAGCGGTTACTGCTGGAAAGTATGTTACTTTATCCACAGGGCGTCCTGTACCAGAGATAGCACCTTATGATAATGCACTGTCAGAGGTGCCTTTCTATATCTGCAGCAGTGGTGCTACTATTTTAGATCGCCGTAATGGAAAAACTGTTTTTTCAAAGGCGTTAGAAAAAGACATTATCAGAGAAATATTTGCTATATCTAAGGACTATGATTTGATGCTGCATCATTTGTCTGATAAATCATATTTAGAGCAATTCCATTTTGATCATATTGAGGATTATCATATGGAAAGGTATCGTACTCTCTATGAGAGCTATGCCGTCAAGGTGGAGTCTTTGCAGCAGTTTTTTGAGGCGAACCAATATCCTGTGTATAAATTCAATCTGTATTTGAAGCATTCCGAAGAGCGGGAGTCTATATGCAAAAGGCTATCTGAGCTGCCTATTACTGTTTCTATGGCCGAAACAAGTGCTGTTGAATGCTCGCCACTAGGCATATCAAAGGGAAGTGCCCTTAGAAGGCTATGCCAGTATCTGGGTATAGACCTGGAACAGACTATAGCTGTTGGTGATTCAGATAATGATCTGGATATTCTCAGGTCTGCTGGCCTTGGTGCAGCAATGGGGAACTGCAATGACCGTGTCAGGGATGTAGCAGATGTTGTTCTGAGGGACTGTGACCATGGTGGCTGTGCTCAGGCAGTAGATGAGTATCTTCTGAAATGAGGCGCAGGTCCATCTGGCCGGCGGTCAGAGAGAGTATTGAATTCACCTAACTGGGACGGAAGCAAATTTGAAAACTATGAACCGATATTGAATATTGTGAAGCATTCTGAAGATGATGAAGAGGATAACGGATACAGCTATAAACTGCTGCTGCCTGAAATAGGTGAACTGGTGGCTATACCATCAGACAAGGAATATCCGCAATGGTGGATTGATATCTGAAATAAATTTCATTGTCTTATGCCAGGTGATGCCGAGCAGGACCTGGAGGGAATGCAGACTATGCGCACCTTGGCAAGAAATATGATTTTCCTGATGCGTTCTATCTCTCTGGGCAAGGAAAAATTTGGTATTCCAGATAGGGAAGCACCTGTAGCTACTAATTACATTAGATAATCTTAATAGCCACTTAGTAATACTTTATAGAAAGTACAAGGATAGACATGTTAGCAAATAAAATTGGAAGAAAATTGAATTCATATGTTGCGGATTATGTGGTTTTTGATCTGGAAACTACAGGTACCTCCGTAAATAAAGATTCTGTGGTGGAAATATCTGCCCTGAAGGTTAAGGATGGTCAGGTGGTTGATGAGTTTTCTATGCTGGTTAACCCTGGCCGGCCTATTCCTTATTATGCCAGCAGGGTACATGGTATTTCGAATGCTATGGTAAGAAATGCGCCGCCATTTGATGTGGCATTGCAGGCCTTCCTGGAGTTTGCTGGTGATTCTATTCTGGTGGGGCATAATATTCACAGCTTTGATATGAAGTTTATCTGTCGGGATGCTATGAGATTCTGGGGACAGACAGTAGGCAATGATTATATTGATACATTGCCATTTGCCAGGGTGCGTCTGCGTGGGCTGAGGCATTATACCCTTACATCTCTGGCGGAGTATTATGGTATAAACACTGATGGGGCCCATCGTGCTCTCAATGATTGCCGGATGAATCAGCAGATTTTTGAGTATCTGGCTCATGGTAAATTAGGAGTTGTGTGATGAAGCAGCTTGTTATCGGTATTCTTGCTCATGTTGATGCTGGCAAGACTACTCTTTCAGAGGCAATTTTATATAAATCTGGTGCCCTGCGTAAGCTTGGACGTGTGGACCATCAGGATGCCTTTTTAGATACCTTTTCTTTAGAGAGGGAAAGGGGCATTACCATTTTTTCAAAGCAGGCTGTTTTTTCTTTGCCAGGAGCAAATTTTACGCTGCTGGATACTCCAGGGCATGTGGATTTTTCGGCTGAGGCTGAACGGAGCCTGACGGTGTTGGATTATGCAGTTCTGCTGCTTTCCGGTACTGACGGAGTGCAGGCTCATACCCGTACTCTGTGGAGGCTGCTTGAACGCTACAAGGTGCCAACCTTTATATTTATCAATAAAATGGATTTGCCAGGGGCAGAAAAAGAGACGCTTCTTGATGCGCTGAAGCGAGAGCTGTCCCCTGGATGCATTGATTTCAGCCGGGAGCTTCCTGAGTATAGCCTGCAGGAGGAGCTGGCCGAGACAGATGAAAAGGTTCTTGAAAAATATATTGGCGGCAGCAGCATAGATGGTGATGATGTTTCAGGGCTTGTTTGTGAGCGTAAGGTTTTCCCGGTTTATTTTGGTGCTGCACTTCATCTTAAGGGTGTAGATGAGCTGCTGCAGGGGATTTCCAGCTATACCCGCCAGCCGAAAGCAGCTACTGATTTCAGTGCAAGAGCCTTTAAGGTTTCCCGGGATGAGAATAAGGCTAGGCTGACCTATGTTAAGGTTACTGGCGGAGTGCTGAGGGTGCGGGAAAATATTAAAACCAAGAATGGCGAAGAAAAGGTTAATGCTATCAGAATTTATCATGGGTCTAAATTTCAGCAGGTAGACCAGCTTCTGCCAGGACAGGTCGGAGCTATTACCGGTCTTACCTCCGTTCGGCCGGGAGACGGCTTGGGTATGGAGGCCAAGGAGATAGCACCAGTGCTGGAGCCTGTTCTTACCTATAGGGTTATTCTGCCAGAGGGGACGGATAGTCATACTATGCTGGCCCGCCTGAGAGAGCTGGAGGAGGAGGATCCGCAGCTCAGAGTAGAATGGAATGAAAATATTAATGAAATTCAGCTGCAGCTTATGGGAGAAATCCAGCTGGAGGTGCTTTCCCGTATTATTCATGACCGATTTGGTGCAGATGTGACATTTGATACAGGAAATATTGTTTACAAGGAAACCATTGATACGCCGGTTATTGGTATCGGACATTTTGAACCGCTGCGTCATTATGCTGAGGTTCATCTTCTGCTGGAGCCGGGAGAGCCTGGAAGCGGCATAACTATCCATTCGCTCTGCGATACCAGCACTCTTGCCCTCAATTGGCAACGGCTGATTATGACCCATATAGGTGAGAAGCTGCATAAGGGTGTAGCAATAGGCGCACCTGTAACGGATATTTCTATAACCATTCTGACTGGTCGTGCTCATATCAAGCATACCGAGGGCGGAGATTTTCGTGAGGCTACCTATCGGGCTATCCGAAATGGACTGATGCAGGTGAAAAGCATCTTGCTTGAGCCGCAGTATCAGTTCAGGCTGGAGTTGCCAGCAGCTAATATTGGCAGGGCCATGAATGATATTCAGCGGATGGAGGGCAGCTTTGAGCCATATGAGCTAAAAGGGGATATGGTGATTCTTAACGGCATTGCTCCAGTTTCGCTTATGCGCAGTTACGGTGCTGAGGTTGCAGCTTACACCAGGGGACAGGGGAGACTGTTCTGTCAGCCTGGCGGATATGCACCATGCCGGGATCCGCAGGCGGTTATAGAGGCTGCTGGCTATGATCCTGAGCGTGATACATATAATAGTCCTGATTCGGTATTCTGCTCCCATGGTGCTGGTGTCATTGTGCCATGGTACGAGGTTAAGGAGCGGGCTCATATGCAGAGCAGCCTGCCGGGGCTTCCTCAAAAGGATGAATCTGCAGAACCTGTGCCGAAGTATACGCCGCCTAGACGTTCCGCTTCAGCTGGTACGATTGATGATGATGAGCTGAGAGCTATTTTTGAGCGTACCTACGGACCAATCAAGGACCGGGGAATGGAGGCTTTCCGTTCTTCTCAGAAACTGAAGAGGGCTACGGCTCAGCTTAGCAGTGGCTGGGTAAGTACTGATGATTATCTGCTGGTAGATGGCTATAACATTATCTTTGCCTGGCCGGATACATCCGCACTTGCCAGAGAAAACTTGGATGCAGCCAGAGAGCTGCTTTTAAGGCGGCTGGAAAACTATCAAGGAGTGTGTGCATGCCGTCTGATTGTGGTCTTTGATGCCTATAAGGTTAAAGGTGGCGTGCGTTCTGTAGAGGAACGTGGCAAAATCCATATTGTATATACCAAGGAAAAAGAAACTGCCGACATGTATATTGAGAAAGCTTCATATGATTTGTCTCATAAGCATCGTGTCCGTGTGGCTACCTCGGATGGACTGGAGCAGATAATTATATTAGGTCATGGTTGTGCCCGTATGAGTGCCACGGAGCTGCTTTTTGAAGTGGAACAGGCTGAGGATTATATTCGTTCTGTAATAGAAAATACACTATAATATCTAATACAAAAGTCCTGATTAGTATTTACTAATAAGGACTTTTGTGTCTTCTGGTTGTATGTTAGAAATGGTTAGAGTATAATGTGGTAGGTGATTAATGCTATTGTATTTTAAAGGATGATTATCATGGAAAATAAACTTAAAGGAATTTTACGTTCTGGTACTGTTTTAGCTACTGCAGGTGTTATCGGCGTAGCGAATCTGATTTCTGGATGCTTTGGCGGTGATAATACTGTTAATGTAATGATTGATACAGGCAAGGCTATTGTAAACTTTGGAATAGACTTGTCCCAGTGGGAGGATGATGTAGATGCCTTTATCAACACCAATGAGGCAGCCATCAAGGCGGCTTGCCCTCAGGAGCTGGATAAGTATCAGAAGGCTAAGACTGAAATGGAACAGAAGGATAAAGACGGTGATGATTCTGGCGATAGCTTTCAGGATATGACTGCTGATGCAGTTGATCTGATGAAAAAGGCAGCTGCCTATGATAAGTTGGACAGCAATCTTCGTGAAGAAGCAGAGAAGCTGGTAAAACGCTATGATGTAATGTATGATGAGATGAAGAATACTCTTACCAAGAGCATGCCTGATGCAAGCAAGGAAGAGATAAATAAGGCTCTGGATGATGCCTTTAAAGCTGCAAAATAAGTTATAAATCAGTTTATATAAAGAGCATGGCATAGCTGTTATGCTCTTTTATTATAGGAAAATAGTCTTGTTTATATCTGATTTGAATTAATCAGTATTAAATATCTTGCGTGGAATATACATGTGTGTTAATATGATGGAAATTGCGATTCTTACCATGCTTTATTAACTGAAATTGGTAAGAATATTATAAATTATGATTGTAATCTGGACGGAGGAATTACCATGAGTAAACTTACTAAAGCTATTGACACAATTAAGGATCAGACCTGGCCTGGTTTAAGACACGCTAGTATCGGTGATACTATAGATGCTATTTCACGCTCTGGCGAATGGACTGCATTTGAAGTAGAGGAAGACAATGATGATGGCTTTACTGCTGTTCGTGAGGGCAATATTATAGTTGACTTCAGTGGTAAGGATAATAACGGTGATAAGGTAAATATTCAGTGGGTGCTGTCTGATGATGATATGTTCGGCGTATGCTATGCTGAGGTAGATGGAGAAGCTCTTGAAGAGGATGAAAAAGACGAATATTTTGCTGGTGTAGCTGCTGGTATGAAGGAAAATGGTCTTGATTCAGCTTCTGGATCTGGAAAATCTGGTGGTTCTAAGGGTGGTTCTAAGGGCGGTTCTAAGGGAGCTGGCCGTTCTGGCTCCAAGCATGGTGCTCCTGCTGGCGGCAGACGTGCAAAGTCCGCTAATGATAAGGCCTTTGCAATCTGGTGCGAAGAAAATGGTTACGAAGTCTCTGAAGAGTATTGGGAGGAGTATGTAGAAGTCTGGGAAGAGTATGAGGAGTACGAGGAGTCTGAGGAATACGACGACGACGATTACGACGACGACGATGACGATTACGACGACGACGATGACGACGACCTGTCTCTTATACACATCTCCGAGCCCACGAGACGTAGAGGAATC
>CAMCDL010000080.1 GCA_945873565.1 uncultured Selenomonadaceae bacterium
GAAGCAGGTGTCTCACTCGATGAATTTCAAAAAGCAGTTTTGCTTATGACTTGACAAGTTATGGCAAGGGGAACTCTTATGGATTGGTATATACATTTGGTAGAGCTTGTGTTACGCTGCTCATAACCACTGTTTTCGATATTCCCGTATGCTTATTCCTTCGATTTTCTTAAACACTCTGCTGAAGTAGTAGATATCACCTATGCCGCAGGCATGGCCGATTTTTTCGGCGGATTTGCCGGTAAAGCGGAGCTGGTTTTTGGCCTCGGTGATGCGGAGGGAGAATAGGTATCCCATGATGCTGGTGCCGAATTGCTCTTTAAAGATACGGGTGAGATAAAATTTATTGATATGATAGCGCTGGGCTAGCTGGTCCAGCGTTATTTTTTTTGCAAAGCTTTCGTCCAGGTATTTTTTTATGGCCAGCATATCCTGTTTTTTGGTACCTAGCTGAGCCTTATCTGGATGCCAGGCATCAGACATTAGGCTGGAGAGGATGTTAGCGATGCCGGCATTGATTTCCATATCCCTGGTATAGGATGATGATGTGGCAATTTTATACAAATTTTTAAATTCTGTATGATAGATATCATAGGAGGACGCGTTAAAGACTGGCTGGCCGCCACGCTCCTTATATTTTTGATATATATTGGCCATAGTTGGCCCATCAAAGTGAACCCATGCGATGTTCCACAGGTCAGGACCAGTGGAGTGGGCGTAGGCCTTGCGGCAGTCGATAAAGGCACAATCGCCGGCAGCTAAAGCATAGTCTGTTCCCTCATAGCTAAGGGTGCCAGAACCAGAATTGACAATGATAAAAAGGTACGACGCCAGATTTTCTCGTTTGCTGGTATGGGGCTTGGTAGCCTGCAGGGAGCCGATTTCCTGTATATGTAATAAGGAAAGCTTGGCAAAATCTGATGGCGTATAGATGATGCGGGCGGTGTTGACTAAGTCCCCTTGAAATAGAGATGTATCCATGCTGAAATCTCCTTGAAATAATTTTCGCTTCTATTTTTTCATGAAAAAACAACTATGTCAATATAGTACAAAAAGAAGTCAATTGCGTCTATCCTCAAGGTTGCCTAAGAAGGATATAATATAGCATATGTATCATAAAAATCGTTGCCTATAAGGTTGGCAGGCAATTTAGTTTAGCTATATACAACATTTTGAGGTGGAGCAGGAGGAGTAAATATAATGAAAAAAGCGTTGATTACTGGTGTTACTGGTCAGGATGGTTCTTATTTAGCCGAGTTTTTGCTGGAGAAGGGCTATGATGTGCATGGAATTATTCGTCGTTCCTCTGTAGATTATAGAGAGCGTATTGCCCATCTGGAGGGCAAGGAGCATTTCCATCTCCATTATGGTGATATGGGTGACTCTATGGGCCTGATAGCTGTTATCTCAACAGTTCGTCCAGACGAGATTTACAATCTAGCAGCTCAGAGCCATGTGCAGGTTTCCTTTGATGCCCCAGAGTTCACAGCTGATGTGGATGCTACTGGTGTGCTGCGTATCCTGGAGGCAGTTCGTCTTTGCGGTCTGAAGGATACCTGCCGTATTTATCAGGCCTCTACCTCTGAGCTGTATGGCAAGGTAGAGGAGGTGCCTCAGAACGAGAATACTCCATTCCATCCATATAGCCCTTATGCTGTAGCTAAGCAGTATGGCTTTTGGATTACTAAAGAGTACCGTGAGGCTTACAATATGTTCTGCTGCTCTGGTATTCTCTTTAACCATGAGTCTGAACGCCGTGGTGAGACCTTTGTGACCCGCAAGATTACATTGGCTGCAGCACGCATTGCACAGGGCAAGCAGGAAAAGCTGTTTCTGGGCAATCTGGATAGCCTTCGGGATTGGGGCTATGCCAAGGACTATGTGGAATGTATGTGGCTGATTCTCCAGCATGACACTCCTGAGGATTTTGTTATTGCTACAGGTGTGCAGCACTCTGTGCGAGAGTTTTGCCAGCTGGCCTTCCATCATGCAGGTATTGAGTTGGAGTTTACTGGTGAGGGTATGGATGAAAAGGGTGTTGATAAGGTTACAGGCAAGGTGGTTATCGAGGTAAGCCCAGATTTCTATCGTCCTACAGATGTTGTCAATCTGTGGGGTGATCCTACCAAGGCCAAGAATGAGCTGGGCTGGAATCCAACCAAGACTACCTTTGAGGAGTTGGTGGAGATTATGGTGAAGCATGATATGGAGAAGGTAGCAGCTGACCGCTTGAAGGAGCATGTCAATCTGGCGGAGTTCCTGGAAAAGGGAGTTGTTAAATAATGATGGAGAAGGATGCAAAAATCTATGTAGCTGGACATCGGGGTATGGTAGGCTCTGCCATTGTCCGTGAGCTGCAGCGCCAGGGGTATACCAACATTATCACCAGGACTCATAAGGAGCTGGACCTTTGCCGTCAGGATAAGGTAGAGCAGTTCTTTGCTGCAGAGAAGCCGGAGTATGTTTTTTTGGCAGCGGCCAAGGTTGGCGGCATTATTGCTAATTCTCAGGCATTGGCAGATTTTATGTATGATAACATGATTCTGGAGATGAATGTCATTCATAGTGCCTGGCAGAATGGCTGCAAAAAGCTGGAGTTCTTAGGCTCCTCCTGTATTTATCCTCGTCTGGCGCCACAGCCTATGCCTGAAAGCTGTCTTTTGACATCTGAATTGGAGAAGACAAATGAAGCTTACGCTTTGGCCAAGATTTCTGGCTTGAAGTATTGTGAGTTTTTGAACAAGCAGTATGGCACAGATTATATTTCTGTAATGCCAACTAATCTCTATGGGCCAAATGACAACTACCATCCTGAGCACAGTCATGTGCTGCCAGCTCTTATCCGCCGTTTCCATGAGGCCAAGGAAAGCGGTGCAGCTAGTGTCACCTGCTGGGGCGATGGTTCTCCTTTGCGTGAGTTCCTGTATGTAGATGATTTGGCAAATCTCTGCGTATTTCTGATGAATAATTATAGTGGCAACGAAACAGTGAATGCCGGCACAGGCAAGGAGCTGACCATTAAGGCGCTGACTGAGCTGGTAGCCAAGGTGGTTGGCTATGAGGGGAAAATCCTCTGGGATACCACTCGGCCAAATGGTACGCCACGCAAGCTGCTGGATGTATCAAAGGCGGAAAAATTAGGCTGGAAATACAAGACTGAGCTAGAGGACGGCATCAGATTGTCCTATAAGGATTTTTTGGAAAATCCGATGCGGGCAGAACGGTAATTGATGGCTGAAAAGCTGCTGTTTCGAGCAGCAGCTTTTTTTATAGGTGAAATATATGAATATTGTGTTATTATCTGGCGGCTCAGGCAAGCGCCTGTGGCCTCTTTCCAATGATATACGCTCAAAACAGTTTATAAAGATATTCAAAAAGGCAGATGGACAGTATGAGTCCATGGTGCAGCGTGTCTATCGCCAGATTAAGCAGATAGATCCTGAGGCTACAGTGACTATCGCTACCAGCAAGACCCAGGTATCTGCCATCAACAATCAGCTAGGCGGCCATGTGGGGATTTCTGTAGAGCCTTGCCGCAGAGATACCTTTCCTGCCATCGTTTTGGCCACTGCCTACCTGGTAGATGTTCTGAAGGTTAATCCCGCAGAGTCTGTAGTAGTGTGCCCTGTTGATCCTTATGTAGAGGATGAATATTTTGAGGCATTAAAGGGCCTGGCTGATCAGGCGGATAAGGGTGAAGCCAATCTGGTCCTGATGGGAATTGAGCCAACCTATCCTTCAGAGAAGTACGGCTATATTATTCCAGCCTCCAAGGATCAGACGGCTATGGTTTCTACTTTTAAAGAGAAGCCTATCAAGCAGATTGCAGAGGAGTATATTCGTCAGGGGGCTCTGTGGAATGGCGGTGTGTTTGCCTACAAGCTGCAGTATGTGATGGATATTGCCCATAGGCTGATTGATTTTACAGATTACCATGATCTGTATGCCAAGTATGATACTCTGACCAAGATATCCTTTGACTATGCTGTAGTTGAGAAGGAAGAGAAGATTCAGGTTCAGCGCTTTGCTGGACAGTGGAAGGATCTGGGAACCTGGAACACCCTGACAGAGTCTATGGGTGAGCCTGTGATTGGCCGGGGTGTGATGAATGATACCTGTTCTGGGGTCAGCATAGTTAATGAAATGAATGTGCCTGTATTGGCTATGGGGCTGAAGGATGTGGTGATTTCTGCCTCTCCGGAGGGCATTCTGGTTTCTGACAAGGAGCAGAGTTCATATATAAAGCCTTTTGTGGAAAGGTTTGAGCAGCAGGTGATGTTTGCGGAAAAATCCTGGGGCAGCTATCGCGTGCTGCAGACAGAGCAGGAAAGCCTGACTGTTATGGTGACCCTGAACCCTGGTCACAGCATGAATTATCATAGCCATGAGCATCGGTCAGAGGTATGGATGGTGCTGAGCGGATACGGACATGTGATTGTTGATGATGAGCTGAAGAATATCAAGGCTGGCGATGTGGTGTCTATGCCTGCTGGCTGCAAGCATACTGTGTTTGCGGATACAGAGCTGAAACTGATAGAGGTACAGCTGGGGAAGGATATCAATGTGGCTGATAAGGTGAAACATGATTTCAGGGCTGATACAAAGTGCTTTGGAGGCGCGGATATACGTGGTGTTTATCCAACTCAAGTAAATGAGGAGATGGCATATCGTATTGGGCGTAATTTCGATACTGTTTTGAGGCAGACTGACCAGCTGGAGGCCAAAAACCAGCAGCTGAGGATTGCTGTGGGGCATGATATCCGACTGTCTGGGGAAAGTCTGCAAGGGGCACTGGTCCGCGGTCTTAAGGAAGCAGGCTGTGCTGTAGTGGATATCGGACAGTGCGGCACGGAAATGATTTATTTTGCTACAGCGCATCTGAAGCTTGATGGCGGAATTATGATTACAGCTAGCCATAATCCAAAGGAGTATAATGGCTTTAAACTTGTGGGGAGAGATGCAAAGCCTATTTCCAAGGATAATGGCCTGAAGTCGCTGGAGCAGCTGTGCCAGAAGCAGCCTGAGACACCGAATGCAGCAGAGGGACAGGCCGAGCAGTATGACATTATGCCGGAGTATATTCAGCATCTGCTTAGCTACGTGGATGTGAATGGGCTGAAGCAGCTCAATAGCGCAAAGCCACTGAAGGTAGTTGCAAATACTGGTAATGGTGCAGCTGGACCAATTATCAATGCTTTGGAGAAGTATCTTCCTTTTGAATTTGTAAAGGTGTTTAATGAGCCGGATGGCAATTTCCCTCATGGTGTGCCAAACCCTATCATTAATGAGAACCGTGAGGCTACGTCCAAGGTGGTGCGTGAGTCGGGAGCTGATGTGGGCATTGCTTGGGATGGTGACTTTGATCGCTGCTTTATGTTTGATGAAACAGGCGAGATGATTGAGGGTTACTACATGGTGGGCTTCCTGGCAGAGGCATTCCTGAAGAAAAACGCTGGTGCCAGGATTATTCACGATCCAAGGGTGTACTGGAATACGCAGGCTATCTGTGCCGAATGCAATGGGCAGGCTGTGATTTGTAAATCTGGACATTCCTTTATCAAGGCCAAGATGCGTGAGGTAGATGCAGTGTACGGTGGCGAGATGAGTGCTCATCACTATTTCAGGGATTTTGCCTATTGCGACAGCGGGATGCTTCCGTGGCTGCTGGTGCTGGAGCTTTTGTGCCAGTCTGGACTGAAGATGTCTCAGATGATGGCGGATAGGATGGATAAATTCCCATGCTCAGGAGAAATCAACAGCAAGGTAGAAAGCGTAGAGACTGCAGCTGAGATTATCAGCAAGGTTGAAGCTAAATATGCAGCCTTGCCGCAGGATCAGGTTGATCATGTTGACGGCCTGTCCGTAGCTTACCCTGCATGGCGATTTAACCTGAGAAGGTCGAATACCGAGCCAGTCATAAGGCTGAATGTAGAAACCAGGGGTGACAGAAAGCTTCTGGAGATAAAAACAAAAGAACTGCTGGAGATAATACGAGGATAAGAAAAACGCTACTGGGTTACCAGTAGCGTTTTTCTTAGTAAGAGACAAAACTTCAGACTATTTATACTGTCTGCCATCACAGATTATATCCTCAAGCTTTCCGATAATATTATCATAATCGCAATATTGTTTTACCAGCTTATGTGCTTGTATGCCCATTTTTTTGCGTTCGTCTGGGTGTTCTATCAAATGCACCATTTTTTCTGCAAAAGCTTGATAATCGTCAACAGGCAGCATAAAACCAGTTTCGTTGTCCTTTACCACGTCTTCGCAACCACCTATACGGCAGGTCAAAGGTGTTAAGCCGCTAGACATTGCTTCAATAAGGGATGTTGGCAATGCCTCATGTCTAGAAGGGAACAAATATATATCTCCCATCTGATAATAATCCTGCGGAAAATCCACCTCGCCGATAATCAAGGCACTATTATCATTTTCTGTACTCATTTGACGCATTTTCTGTAAAAGATATTCTTTTCCTCCTCCAACTATTAGCAATACTGCTTCTGGACATCTTTGATGCACTATAGGCCAAGCGCTGGTCAGGACATCAATTCCTTTATCCTCAGTAATTCTAGCACAAAACACAACTACTGGAGCATCAGCCTTAATGCCAAAATTACAACGTTTTTCTCGCTTTTCGTTCTCTGTTGGCATAGGATATCTATTAGTATCAAGACCATGAGGTAATACAGATATCTTTTCCTTAGGGATGCCACCACGCTCAGCATATCCATGGCCAATTTCATTAGATGTAGCTATAAAATGGTCACATGTCGCAAAAATCTTGTTTCGCCAGTTATCGTTTCTATCAAAGATTTCCATTTTAGCAGTCAAGGCTAATGTAACCGGTTTGTTTAACAGTTTTGCTATCAGTACAGCCCATACAGAAAACTTAGGCAAACCGATAATGTAAAACGCATCAATGCTTCTATGAGTAGTTATAATCCTGTACATCAGTTCAAACCATCGGAAAGGTGCATGCAGACGAACTAGGTCAATTCCATCTATTGTTTCTCTAGCTTTAGTAAAATAATACCTCTTTTTTGCGAAGATGGTCACCTGGTTTCCTAGTTTTATTAATTGTTTTGCGTGATTTTCTCCATGAAACTCAGCTCCGCTCTTAGACGGCAAGCCGTCCTTATTAAATTTTTTACCTATAGCAAAATCCTTTATCAATAAGCCTATATGCATAATTTTGTCCCTCCGGTAGAATCACTGCAATGACTATACAAGGATGCTGCAGTCTATCTTAGGATAGCATATCAAAAACATTCTTTGCTGTCAAAATACCTTCATAAATAAAGCTGATTTGCGGCCGCGATGAAGATTGATATGTCTTATGAGAAGGTAATATACAATGGTCAGATGAAAAAGTGCTACATTCTCATCCTTTCCGTGGTAAATGGTATAGTGGTCCACACTAAAAATATAAAGGGACTGTTAAGAGAATATATGTTAGACTTTGGGGGTGAGATGGTTCCTGTGTGGTAGATTTTGAGTTGTGATGGACATCGTGAGTATAAGAGTTTGAAGGCTCATTATAACTAGGCGGATTGTATAATTAAGTTGAACACTTAAAAATCCATAGCGAACCCTTGTGGTAAAATGTAGTTGCACAAAAACATAAACACAAAGGAGAATCGCTATGGATCAAAATTATTCTACCACAGATACGTTACACAAAAAAGGGGCTCATTTAACTTTTGAGGAACGAGTCATCATCCAAACGCGTCTCCGCGACAATCAATCGTATCGGAGCATAGCCCGTGAGATTGGGTGCTGTGTCAATACGGTACGCA
>CAMCDL010000081.1 GCA_945873565.1 uncultured Selenomonadaceae bacterium
TAAGGAGAAGCTTCAGGAAAAATGTAGGGGCTGACGGCGGTCAATCCCATAAAAAAGGCGTCGGTACTGTACCGACGCCCTTTTTATGCATTTTTTAAAAATGGTATGCTAAACCTACATACAATCCACTGCTTTCTACATCGAAATCAAAATGAGCCCCTGGCAAAGGATCATAGGTAACCATATCAGTAAGCTTGTTGTACTGATAGGATATGTCCATGGCCCAATTTTTTTCAAGACTGATGGTGACGCCCGTTTCTGCACGCTGCATGCCATCGCCAAGGCCAAGACCTACATAGGCTGCAGTCTGATGACCGATAGGCTTTGCGTATCTGAAGCCTGCCAGAAAGCGGTGGTTTTCAGAGTCGAGATGAACTCCGCCTATAGGAAGATGAGCTGTAGATATGCCGATAACATGACTGTCCTGAGCGTAAAGCTCCCAATTACGGTCGGGGTGATAGCTTACGCGATATTCTCTGAAGGTAACATCGCCTCTAAACGGAACATCCAGTGTGGTTCCCCCCAGAGGCATGGAAAAATTCATTCGGTTTCCGTATTCTGCATTAGTAAAGCTGGCATCCCATTTTCCACCCAGGCCTATTTTTACACCGTAGTAGCCCTTTTCAAGTTCTCCACCAGAGCTATTAAGCTCTGGATCCTGTATACTGAAGGTGTTTGTTGGAAATAGCTCACAGCCACCGTAAATCTCAATATTGCCAAAACTGTAGTCCATCATATGGTACGCTTCAGCATTTCCATATATGCATAGACCAATTATTGCAAATACAAGAGTTTTTGCCCACATGACTTATGCTCCTAACCTTTTTCATGAAAAATGTTAATAATTGATTTTAACATGTAAGAATGATATTGTCTATGAGCATTATGTTATAAATTTTAATCAGATTCTAATATTGTTTAATTTAGCTGTAATGGTATCATGAATAGCTTGCAGGTATAATGTTATTAGGCTAAATGCTATATTGTTTTGCAGGTGATGAGTTTTATGGATGCAATTGAGGAGAAAAGAAGAGAAGAAATCAGGGTTGTAGGCCTGATGATCAGGGTTTTCTGCGAAAAAATTCATAAGACAGGTGCCGGAATGCTTTGCAAGGATTGCCAGGAGCTTCTTGAATATGTAACCAGCCGCATCTTAAATTGTCCGCGGATGAAGGAGAAAACCTTCTGCAGTGTATGTTCGACCAACTGCTATGCACCTGCTAGAAGAGAACAGGTACGTCAGGTGATGCACTTTAGCGGGCCAAGGATGCTGCTTAGGTTTCCAATAGCCTCGCTAAGACATAAGTATTATGAATGGAAATATAAAAGGGAGCGATAGAATGAGTTTGCTGAGAATTATGATGATGATGGTGTTTACAGCGGGACTTCTGGTGGTGAGCTGTACTGCCTTTGCTGCTGAGGCCGCTGCTGCTGATAGCGATTCCTGTGAAATTTCAGATGATACTGGCGGGGATTCCTATAGCGAGGATGATGATATAGATCCTATGTTTACCTATCCAAACCCTGATTTAGAGCATGGGCTTATGATTCTTCCTGTTTATCCTGACCGGGAGTAGACATAGGGAACTCCTTTATTTTATTGACAATATGAATAATTTTCTCTATACTATTATAGGGTTTTTATGTACTGTGAGGTGTCAGAATGAAACTGGCACTTCTTTTAATTATTTTTAAGGAGTGTTTTTCATGGCAGAAAAGGAAGTTATTCTTACTCAGGAAGGTTATGATGAGCTTGTAAAGCTGCTGGACTATAAAATCAGTGTTGAGAGAAAACAGGTTGCAGAAAGACTGAATGCAGCTATTGCACTAGGTGACTTGAGCGAAAACTCTGAGTATGATGATGCTAAGAATCAGCAGGCTTTCCTTGAAGGTGAAATCATAGATCTGCAGGTTAAGATCCGCAATGCGAAGATTATTACCAAGACCGAGGGTGATATTGTAACCCTGGGCTCCACTGTAGTAATCAAGGATATTGAGCTTGATGAGGTTGAGACCTATCTGATTGTTGGTTCCACTGAGGCTGACCCAGATAATAATAAGATTTCCAACGAGTCACCAGTAGGTATGGCAATTCTTAACCAGCCTGCAGGTACTATTGTAGATGTAGAGGTTCCTGCTGGTATAATCCAGTATGAAATACTTGAGATTAAATAAGAGGTACTGATGATGGCAGATAATAACGATATGACTCCTGTTCAGGAGGATTTAAATGAGCTTTTAAAGGTTCGCCGCGATAAGCTGGCAGCTTTTGAGGCAAAGGGGGTGGCTCCTTTCGGTCATCGCTTTGAAGTATCTCATCATGCAGCTGAGGTCCTGGAGCAGTTTGCTGGCCTTGAGGGTGAGGCTGAAAGTGATGAGGAGATTACCATTGCCGGACGTCTGATGGCTATTCGAGGGCATGGCAAGGCTAGCTTCTCCGTACTGATGGATCGCAGCGGCCGTGTACAGATTTATTTCAAGCTTGATGTACTGGGTGAGGAAAAGTATTCCCAGTTCAAGCTGCTGGATATTGGTGATATCATTGGTGTCAAGGGACATGTTTTCCGTACCCGCCGTGGCGAGCTGACTGTACGAGTTGATGATTTTGATCTTCTCTCCAAGTCTCTTCGTCCGCTGCCTGAGAAGTTCCATGGTCTTACCGATACTGAGATCCGTTATCGCCAGCGCTATGTTGATCTCATCATGAACCCTGAGGTTATGGATACCTTTGTGGCTCGTACTAATATCATAAAGTCTATTCGTGAGTATCTGGACAGCCGTGATTTCCTGGAGGTTGAGACTCCAGTACTTGGCACCATTGCTGGTGGTGCAGCAGCTCGTCCATTCATCACTCATCATAATGCCCTGGATATCGATATGTATCTGCGCATCGCAACTGAGCTGAGCCTGAAGCGTCTTATCGTTGGCGGCATGGAGCGCGTGTATGAGATGGGCCGTATCTTCCGCAATGAGGGTATGGATGTGCGTCACAATCCGGAGTTTACCTCTATCGAGATTTATCAGGCATATGCAGATTATCGTGACCTGATGGATATTACTGAGGGCATTGTTTTGAATGCTGCTCAGAAGGTTCTTGGCACTACTGTTATCAATTATCAGGGTACTGAGATTGATCTGGCAAAGGTTAAGCGCATCAGCATGAATGATGCGGTAAAAGAAGCAACTGGAAAGGATTTCCTGAGCTGCCAGACTGTTGAGGAAGCACGTGCAATGGCCAAGGAAATCGGTGTCCCATTTGAGGAGCGCCACGGTATTGGCGGCATTCTGAATGCAGCCTTTGAGGAAAAGGTTGAGGAATCCCTGATTCAGCCAACCTTTATTACTGGTCATCCAACTGAGATTTCTCCACTGGCAAAGCGTAACCCAGATAATCCAATGATTACTGACCGTTTTGAGTTTTTCATTTACGGTCGTGAGCTGGCAAACGGCTTTACTGAGCTTAATGACCCGATTGATCAGGAGGGACGTTTCCTGGATCAGATGAAGCAGCGTGAAGCTGGTGATGATGAGGCTCATGAGATGGACCGCGATTTCATCACTGCCCTGGAATACGGCCTGCCACCAACAGGCGGTCTGGGCATTGGTGTTGACCGTCTGGTAATGTTCCTGACTGATAGCGCTTCTATCCGTGATGTACTGCTTTTCCCAACCATGAAGCCACTGGCTGGCGAGGGCAAGAAGAACCTGCATAATGATGCAGCCGCAGAGCCAGTTGAGAAGCTGGATCTTTCCAAGGTTAAGATTGAGCCTTTATTTGAGGAGCATGTTGATTTTGAGACCTTCTCCAAGTCTGATTTCCGTGCTGTAAAGGTTAAGGCTTGCGAAGCTGTAAAGAAGTCCAAGAAGCTGCTGCAGTTTACTCTGGACGATGGTACTGGTACTGATCGCACCATTTTGAGCGGTATTCACGCTTATTATGAGCCGGAGGAGCTTGTTGGCAAGACTCTGGTGGCTATTGTAAATCTGCCACCAAGAGCTATGATGGGTATCGAGTCATGTGGCATGCTTTTGAGTGCTGTATGCGAGTATGATGGGGCTGAGAAGCTGAATCTCCTGATGGTTTCTGATAACATTCCAGCTGGTGCAAAGCTGTATTAAACGTGAATCCATCATGGCAGGTGCAGTATACATTACAGCGTAAAGCTTGCTCTGAACTAAAATAAATGCAAAGGCTCATGTTGGTGAGTCCGATGATACAATAAGGGCCGTTAGTTTTGTACTAACGGTCCTTACGTTTTTATGTATACTGCCATATTAAAAGTATGGAAAATAAATTTGAAAACAATAAGCGGCGTCAAAGCAGTAGCTAACAATAAGGGTGGTACAGTTAAAGATGACTGTTACAGAGGTCACAGAAGATTTAATAAAGTTAGGCTGGAATTCATAATTGGATTCTGGCCTTTTTATTGACTAGTTCAACCTTTTTGTGTTTTTTGTAAAAAACGGGGCAAAAACTATGAATTAAAACCTGAAAACGGGGCAGAATATAATAAAAATAATTGCAAAAACGGGGCAATATGATGTATGATGTATCTGGAGGTGAAGTCTTGTGTTTAGAAAAGATTCAATTACAGTAAAAGAATGGTTAGAAACTTCGAATAAAGCACTTTTAGTTACAGGTGCAAGACAGATAGGGAAGACTTGGCTTATTAGGGATGAAATAGATAAAAGTGGATATAAACGATTTGAAATCAATTTTATAAATCAGCCCGATATGGTAGAGTATCTCAATGCAGAAATGAGTGCGGAGGATTTTCTTGTAAAGCTTAGATTGATAATGCCTGAGGAATGTAAGCCTCATGAAACAGTTGTATTCTTAGACGAAATTCAGAAGTGTCCAGAAATTGTTACAAAAATAAAATTTTTGGTTGATGAGGGAAGCTTTAAATATGCTATGAGTGGATCTTTACTAGGGGTAGAACTAAAGGGTATAGCATCCGCACCGGTTGGATATTTGAGAGTTTTGAAAATGTATCCAATGGATTTTGAGGAGTTTATGATAGCAAATGGGGTTTCGACGACGACTCTGAATATGCTTAAGGATTGCTTTGATGAGTGTAAGCCTGTAGATGATTTCGTTCATGAAAAGCTCATGTCGATGTTTTTTGTATATTTGATTGTGGGCGGTATGCCGGATGCAGTTAAAAAATATATAGAAACAAAGGATATTCGCGAAGTTGATAAAATTCAGAAGGATATTGTGGATTTATATAGAGTTGATTTCTCACAATATGAAGAAGAAGATAAAAAGCTTAAGCTTAAATCTATATATGATATTATTCCAGCAGAGTTAAATAAGCAAAATAAAAAGTTTGTATTTACAATGCTTGATAAGGAATTAAAGTTTGATAGATATGAGAATAGCTTTTTATGGTTAAAGGATGCAGGTGTTGTAATACCGGTCTATAATGCAGAGGCTCCTCTGATTCCTCTTAAGGCAGGCAAGAGTAGTAATGTTTTTAGACTTTTTTCAAGTGATATTGGACTGCTTACAAGTGCTTATCCTGCAGAAACAAAAATGGAACTGATTAGTAAAAATGGTGAGGTAAATAATGGGGCACACTTCGAAAACGCAGTTGCACAGCAATTACTTGCTAATGACTTTGATCTATATTTCTGTAAAAGAAGCAAGATTGGAGAGTTGGATTTTCTTATTGAACTTAGCGGAAAAGTGGTACCTATTGAAGTGAAGTCTGGTAAAAGGTATAAGTCTCATAAGGCGCTGGATAACTATATGAATATAGAGGATTATCATCTTGAAAAGGCATATGTATTTTCTACCTTTAATGTTGAAAAGGAAGGTAAGATTATCTATCTTCCAATTTATATGAGTTATCTTCTTAAAGAGCCTAAAATCGATCAATTAATAGTTGACTTAGATATTTCCGGGTTATAGATTGTGACAAATAGATTTCGTGAAAAGACCCGAATTGCAATTTACAGCGGCGTCAAATCTGAAGTTTTTGATTATATTAAAAATATTTCCTTTGGAAAATAGCGAATAGCCATTATAATATATAAGTAAGCTATTTTTTAGGATAATTGGAAAGGAAGTTGAGGATGAACACAGACAGATATACTAGTCCATTATCAGAGCGTTATGCTAGCAAGGAGATGCAGTACATTTTTTCTCAGGATAAGAAGTTTACTACCTGGAGAAAGCTCTGGATTGCTTTGGCAGAGACAGAGATGGAGCTTGGCCTTTCTGAGAATGGAAAGCCTGTTATCAGCCAGGAACAGATTGATGAGATGAAGGCTCATGTTAATGAGATTAATTATGATGTAGCTAAGGCTCGTGAGAAGCTGGTGCGTCATGATGTTATGAGCCATGTTTATGCATATGGCCAGCTGTGTCCAAAGGCTGCTGGTATCATCCATCTGGGTGCCACTTCCTGCTATGTTGGTGATAATACCGATATTATCATTATGCGTGAGGCATTGCAGCTGGTTCAGAAGAAGCTGGTTAATGTAATTGCCGAGCTTGCTAAGTTTGCTGATAAGTATAAGGATCTGCCTACTCTGGCATTTACTCATTTCCAGCCAGCACAGCCTACCACTGTCGGTAAGCGTGCTACCCTCTGGGCTCAGGAGTTCATTATGGATCTCGAGGATCTGGAGTATGTTATGGATAGCCTGAAGCTTCTTGGTTCCAAGGGTACTACTGGTACGCAGGCAAGCTTCCTGGAGCTGTTTAATGGTGATCAGGAAACTATCGATAAGATTGATCCTTCTATCGCTGCGAAGATGGGATTCAAGGAGTGCTATGCTGTTTCTGGACAGACCTATTCCAGAAAGGTAGATACCAGAGTTGCTAATATTTTAGCTGGTATTGCAGCAAGTGCTCACAAGCTTTCTAATGATATCCGTTTACTGCAGCATCTGAAGGAGGTTGAAGAGCCATTCGAGAAGAATCAGATCGGTTCCTCTGCTATGGCCTACAAGAGAAATCCTATGCGCAGCGAGCGTATAGCTTCACTGTCCAGATATGTAATGATCGACGCGCTGAATCCTGCTATTACCTCTGCAACTCAGTGGTTCGAGAGAACTCTGGATGATTCCGCTAATAAGCGCCTGTCTATTCCTGAAGGCTTCCTGACTATCGATGGTATCCTTGATCTGTGCTTGAACGTAGTAGATGGTCTCGTGGTTTATGATAAAGTAATTACTAAGCACATGATGGCAGAGCTGCCTTTCATGGCTACCGAGAATATCATGATGGATGCTGTAAAGAATGGCGGCAATCGTCAGGAGCTCCATGAGAAAATCCGCACCCTGTCTATGGAGGCTGGCAAGAATGTAAAGCAGGAGGGCAAGGATAATAATCTGCTGGAGCTTATTGCTGCTGATCCAGAGTTTAATCTGACCCTGGAAGAACTGCAGAAGACCATGGATCCTTCCAAGTATGTTGGACGTTCTCCTATTCAGGTCGAGAAGTTCATCAAGAATGTAGTTCAGCCTGTGCTGGATGCTCATAAGGAAGAGCTGGGCATGACTGCAGAAATTAACGTATAAATAATTTTATGATTTGAAAAGCACTGTGAATAAAGGGGGTTCACTTTATTCACAGTGCTTTTTTATTTAAGGGTTTACTGCACCTGATGACTGGTCCTACGTAGATGATGTGCAGGTTTATGATAAATCGGTAGAATCAATTTTTGATGACTTTATCCATGAAATATGATATGATCTCATCTTTGACAGTTGTTCAAACGAAAAAGTCCTGCAAGTGCCCGTGGTTAAGGCATTTGCAGGATTTTTCTTGTTGTC
>CAMCDL010000082.1 GCA_945873565.1 uncultured Selenomonadaceae bacterium
TAGGTACATCGGCATTCACCGATAGGTACATCGGCATTCACCGATAGGTACATCAGCATTCACCGATATGTACATCAGCGTTCTCCGGTAGGTACGTCAGCGTTTATCGATAGGCATTTTGATATTATATATTAATTTCTGTATATGCGTTTATTATACGGTCTGCTTTTGACAGGTCCTGTTTACCGGAGTTAGGATTCCTATAGGCGATACAGTACATGCCTGCTCGTTTTGCTGCCTCGACACCAGCGTTGGCGTCTTCTACTACGGTACAGCTTTCAGGCCCAAGGCCAAGTGCCTCGGCTGCCATAAGGTAGATTGCTGGATCTGGCTTGCTTTTTGGCAGCTCCGCCCCGCTGAGGATACAGCTGAAATAATGGCGAATACCAAAGCGGTCCAGCACCATATCTATCATCTGACGGCTGGAGGATGAGGCCAGGCCTATCTTATAGCCGCTGTTTTTCAAACGCTCCAGCAGATCAGGCAGACCGTTAATAGCGTGTATTGATGGGTCATTCTGTACCATATCCAGGTACATAGCATGCTTTTTGTCAGTAAGCTCCTTCCATGTTGCTTTTACCTGATGGTTATTTTCCAGCATGGTACTGAAAAATTCCTTGCTGCTCCGGCCCATAAAATGGACCAGCTTTTCCTCAGGGAAGCTTATGCCAACGGAGGCCAGAGTTGCCAGCTTAGCCTTGGAATGTATAGGCTCGCTGTCTATAATGACTCCATCCATGTCAAAGATAAATGCTTTTTTCATTTTGCCAGAAACTCCGCAACCTTTTTCAGAGCCACGCCAGCAGCTTCAATAGTGCGGTCGATTTCTTCGTCGGTGTGTGCACCAGACATGAACAGTGTCTCAAACTGGCTTGGCGCCAGATAGATTCCCTGCTCAAGCATAGCCTTGAACCATACCTTGAAGGCTTCCTGATCGGAGGCTGCTGAGGTTTCATAATCCACAACCTCTTTATCGTTAAAGAAGAAGCCGAACATGGATCCTGCCTGCTGTACCTGAAGGGTGACTCCTGCCTCCTTGGCCTTGGCTGCTACGCCTAAAACCAGACGCTTAGTGCGGATAGTCAGCACGCGGCTGTAGTCAGGATCGCCTGGCTCTGGATCTGCTGTGATAATCTTTAATGTTTCAAGGCCTGCTGTCATTGCCAAAGGATTGCCAGACAATGTTCCTGCCTGATATACAGGACCTGCTGGAGATACGTGCTCCATTATCTCACGTCGTCCACCGTAGCAGGCTACTGGAAGGCCTCCGCCAATTATCTTGCCAAGGCAGGTGAGATCCGGCTTTACCATATATGCACCCTGAGCTCCGCGGAGCGATGCTCTGAAGCCGCACATTACCTCATCAAAAATAAGGACTGTGCCACTTTCGGCAGTCTTTTTTCTGAGAAGGTCAAGATAGCCGGGTCTTGGCAGGACAAGTCCCATATTGCCAGCTACCGGTTCAACGATTACAGCGGCAATTTCCTGGCCCTGTTCATCCATAAGCTTAGTAAAGGCTTCTGCATCATTGTACGGAATGGTAATGGTATCTGCCGCAGTACCTGGGGTTACACCTGGAGAATCAGGCACACCGAAGGTTGCCATTCCAGAGCCGGCCTTTACCAGAAGGCTATCGCTATGGCCATGATAGCAGCCTATGAATTTTACAATCTTATTGCGGCCAGTATAGCCACGAGCCAAACGCAGAGCACTCATGGTTGCCTCAGTACCGGAATTTACCATTCTGACAACCTCCATGGAAGGATATACCTCCATGACCTTCTTGGCCAGCTCGCTTTCGATAAGGGTAGGCGCGCCGTAGCTGGTGCCACGGGTTGCAGCCTCCTGCAAGGCCTTGACAACCTGCGGATGGGCATGGCCTACAACCATCGGGCCCCAGGAGCCCACATAATCTATATATTCGTTTCCGTCAATATCGAAGATGTGACTGCCCTCTGCCTTAGCAATAAAGGGAGGGTTGCAGTCTACACTGCGGTAGGATCTTACAGGGCTGTTTACGCCGCCTGGCATGAGGGTCTTGGCCTCAGCGAAGGCAGCAGCAGATTTTTCAAGATTCAGCATACAAATTGCTCCTTTTCGGGCTCCCCACCGGGAGCCCCTACGGTTTGAGGCATAAATTCATAAACCCCTACGGTTTGGGCCATAAATCCATACCCCCTACGGTTTGGGGCATAAATCCATAACCCCCTACGGTTTGGGGCATAAATCCATAACCCCCTACGATTTGGGGCATAAATCAAAAAGCCCCTGCATTTTTAAGTCATACGTATTATTCGTTTATCCCTGCAGCCAGCGGGCTGCATCTATTGCGTGGTAGGTGATGATTATGTCGGCGCCAGCACGCTTCATGCTGGTAAGGGTTTCCAGTACAATGCGGGGCTCGTCTATCCAGCCCTTGGCTGCTGCAGCCTTTACCATAGCATACTCACCGCTGACATTGTATACAGCTACTGGATGATGGATATGGTCTCTTACCTGACGTACTACGTCAAGATAAGCAAGAGCAGGCTTTACCATGATAATATCAGCACCTTCGGCAATATCCAGGTCTACCTCCTTGAGAGCTTCCCTGGCATTAGCTGGATCCATCTGATAGGCTCTGCGGTCACCAAACTGCGGTGAAGAGTCAGCTGCATCACGGAATGGCCCATAGTAGCCAGAAGCGTATTTTACCGCATAGGACATTATAGATACATTGGTAAGGCTGTTTTCGTCCAGCGCCTCACGGATTGCTGCTACACGTCCGTCCATCATATCAGATGGAGCTATTATATCTGCACCAGACTGAGCCTGGCTGACAGCCACCTTCTGAAGAAGCTTCAGGGTTGCATCGTTATCAACATAGTGGCCACAGAGCTGGCCGCAATGACCATGGCTGGTGTACTGGCAAAGGCATACATCTCCTACAATCATCAGCCTTGGTACTTCTTTTTTTATGGCAGCAATTGCCCGCTGTACCGGAGAATTCATATCCCAGGCACTGGAGCCGATTTCGTCCTTGTATTCCGGCAGGCCGAATACCTCTACGGAAGGGATACCCAAGGAATCGATTTCCTGAGCTGCTTCTACGGCCTTGTCTACGGAAAGATGATAGCAGCCCGGCATGCTTGGAATTTCTTCCTTGATATTAGTTCCAGGTACCACAAATATAGGATATACAAAGTCCTTGACAGACAATGAGGTTTCTCTGACCATGGACCTCATATTTGCTGAAATACGCATTCTGCGAGGACGCAGCTTCTGATCTATCATTACAGTGCCTCCTTTATGGCCTCTACCAGGCCCTTTATAGTATATTCCTCCGCAATAATTGCTGGATTAAGTCCATTTTTCTTCATGGTTTCTGCTGTAATAGGTCCAATAGCTGCCAGACTTGCACTGCTTAACAGATCTGGATTCTCAATGATTTTCAGCAGATTGGTAACAGTTGAGCTGCTAGTAAAGGTAACAAAATCATAGTCGCCCTCCTTAAGCTGCTGCTTCAGAGGCTCTGGATCCACATTTGCCTGAACAGTTTCATAGGCGATAGCAACAGTAACCTCAGCCCCCATTTCCCTAAGCTTTTCTGGAAGCACCTCCCGGGCCTCCTTGGCACGAGGAATCAGCACCTCATCACCTGGCTTAATATCATCAGCCAAAGCGTCAATGATTCCCTCTGCCTGATAACGGTCCGGCACCACATCAGCAATAATGCCATAAGCATCAAGCACATCTGCAGTAGCAGAACCGATAGCGCATATCTTGGCATGACTTAACGCTCTAGCGTCCTTGCCAGCTTCCCTGAGCCGAGCGAAGAAATGGTCCACACCATTGGCGCTGGTAAAAATCAGCCATTTATATTTAGCCAGCTGTTCAATGGAAGCATCAAGTGCTGCATAGCCATCTGCTGGCTCATCAATGGTAATGGATGGAATTTCAGTAACATCTGCTCCCAGGGCTTCAAGCTCTGCAGTCAGCTTAGATGCCTGGGCCCGGGCTCTGGTTACCAGAATACGCTTGCCAAACAATGGCTTGGTCCCTGGATTATCGAACCAGGCCAGGTCCTTGCGCAGGGAAACAACATCGCCTACCAGAAAAATTGCTGGAGGCTTTATATTTTCCCGCTTTGCCATATCAGGTGCATCAGCCAGGGTAGTAGTCCATACCTGCTGCTGTGGCTTGGTACCCCAGCGGATAATGGCAACCGGAGTATCGCCGCTTCGGCCATTGGCCATAAGCTGCTCGGTAATCTTTGGAATATTGGCTACACCCATGAGGAAAACCAGCGTATCGGTTGCTGTAGCCAGCTTATCCCAACGGATATCAGAGTTTTCCTTGGTTGGATCCTCATGGCCAGTGATGACAGAGAATGACGCGGCAATACCTCGATGGGTTACCGGGATACCAGCATAGGCTGGTACTGATATAGCTGATGTAATACCTGGCACTATTTCAAATGGCAGATTGTTTTCCTTGAGGAGAAGAGCCTCCTCACCGCCACGGCCAAAAACAAATGGGTCGCCGCCCTTTAAGCGTACTACCACCTTGTCCTTCTTAGCCAGGTCCACCAGCAGCTGACAGATTTTATCCTGAGTCATTGTATGATTACTGGAGGCTTTTCCTACATAGATGTATTCAGCGTCCTCAGGAGCATACTGAAGAATTCTTGAATCAGCTAGTCTGTCGTATACTACAACCTCAGCCTGACGAAGGCAATCGCAGGCCTTCATGCTTAAAAGCCTGTAATCACCAGGCCCTGCACCTACTAAAAATACTTTTCCTGCCATAAGCTATACCTCAATTCCAATTTCATTCAATATTTCGCGTCCGCCAGCATCCAGAAGCTTTTCTGCCAGCTGACGGCCCAATTTCATACAATCTGCTGCCGGTCCCTGCACTGCATCCCGGTATAGTCTTGCACCATCAAGAGATGCTATAACACCCTCAACCTTAAGCCCGCCCTCTTCATCTGGCAGGGCGTATACTCCCACTGGCACCTGGCAACCTCCTTCAACCGTTGCCAGGAAGGCTCTTTCTGCCTCAGTGCAGGCTCTGGTTTCTTTATCATCCAGGAAATCCAGCATTTCTCGTATTTCTTTGGCATCCTCTCTTGCTTCGATAGCAAGTGCCCCCTGTCCGACAGCGGGCAGAACCATGCTCTTTGGCAATATATCTGTAATTCTGTCTGTAAATCCCAGGCGTTTTAAGCCAGCAGCCGCCAGGATTATACCATCAAACCTTTCTTCTTCAAGCTTTTTCAGGCGGGTATTAACGTTGCCTCTCAGGTCCCTGATATCCAAGTCAGGCCTTGCATGAAGAAGCTGTGCCTTGCGCCTCAGGCTTGAGGTTCCCACCTTTGCACCGGCTGGCAGGGCCGCAAAGGTTTTATATTCGGGGCTTACCAGCGCGTCCCCTGGATCTTCCCTAGAAGTGATAGCTGTAATAATTAGTCCCTCCGGCACCACCACCGGCATATCCTTCAGGCTATGAACTGCAATATCTATATCACCAGACAGCATCGCATTTTCCAATTCCTTGGTAAATAGGCCTTTGCCTCCTATCTTGGCCAGAGGTGCATCCAGAACCCGGTCGCCTTTGGTAGTCATCAGCCTTTTTTCTATTTTCAGCTCAGGATATTTTTCCTGCAGCCTTGAGATTACATAGTCGGCCTGCCAGAGCGCCAGCTGGCTGCTTCTGGTACCGATTACCAGCTTATTTATCATATTCCATTTCCTCAATATATTTTTCGTCCAGCTCAAACAGGTTCTGCATTGCTCTTACAAAAAAGGCCTCATGCTGCTGTCCAGCTGCACTAGTTATTTTCATCATAGGCTCCCTGAGAAGCTTTCTCACTATCATATGGGTCATGTTATCCAGTACTCTCCGTTCTTCTGGAGTCATGTCCGGCAGCTTGGCCATAGCCCGCTTTACTTCCCGGGCTCTTATGTTTTCTGCCTTTTCAGTAAGAGCAGCCAGAAGCGGCTGGAATGGCAGGTACCGGAAGCGGTCTAGCAGAAGCTCTACCTCGGCCTCGACTATGGTCTCAGCCTGTT
Source organism: uncultured Selenomonadaceae bacterium (assembly GCA_945873565.1). Taxonomy (GTDB): domain Bacteria; phylum Bacillota; class Negativicutes; order Selenomonadales; family Selenomonadaceae; genus CAMCDL01. The sequence continues at coordinate 6,054 of CAMCDL010000082.1, forward strand.
TCGCCTCATGCTGACGTTCCTGAAGGTTTTCATCCACCACTGCTTCAAGGTCATCTATGTTATAAAGCTTTACTCCTGGAATCCCCTCAACCTCTGGATCAACATCTCTAGGCACTGCAATATCTATCAGCACCAGAGGCTTTTCTGGGCGCTTAGCCATCAGCGGTGCCAGTTCCTTTGAACGGATAACATAATCCGGTGCACCAGTAGAGGTAATGATAATATCTATATCCTGTACCTTGCGGAATGCCTCCTTAAGCCCCAGTGCCTGTCCCTTGAATCTTTCAGCCAGACTTTCAGCCTTTGCCAGATGACGGTTTGCAACGTAGAGCTTTTCTACGCCCTGGGATGCCATATGCATTGCGGTAAGCTCTGCCATTTTGCCAGCACCTACCAGCATTACACTGCAGTTAGCCAGGCTATCAAATATTTCCTTAGCCAGCTGAGCTGCAGCATAGCTAACAGACACAGCATTAAAAGCAATTCTGGTTTCTGTACGCACTCTTTTACCAGCAGTTATAGCCCGATGAAACAGCAGATTAAGCACCGTGCTGGTAGCTCCTGCATCTTTGGCAATGGAATAAGCATGCTTTACCTGGCTCAGGATTTGTCCCTCTCCCAATACAAGGGAATCCAGACTGGCTGCTACCATAAACAGATGACGTACGCACTCCTCATCTATACATGTATAAATATATTCAGCAAAATTATCAAATTCTTCAGAGTTGCCTGTCATATCAGCCAGAAGCTGCTGCGCTGCATAAAGCCCCTGTGCCTCTGATACTCCTTCAATACTGTCATCAACGGCAACATAAAGCTCACTTCTGTTGCAGGTAGAAAGCATTACTGCCTCCTGCAGAGGCTCATAATCCTGCAAGTTTTCCAGCCCGGCAGTTATATCTGCCGAGGATAGGCTGAATTTTTCTCTGACCTCAACCGGAGCCGTCCTATGATTAAGGCCTAAAACTATTAATTGCATTTCTCAGTTCTTCCTCTGCCTGGTCTAGTTTACCCAACTTTATAAGGTCGATAAGCCGTTCACTCATCAGCGAATGCCAGAGGGCTTCACGCTGCTTAGAGACGGTAACCTTAGCTTTAAGCTCCATACGGAGACCAGCCTGTATTTTCAGCCATTGTCCCCATACTTCACTGTAATTTCTTTCTAAATCCTGACGTATAAGGCGGGAAAATGCTGGGCTTGAACCTCCGGTGGAAACTGTAAGCATCAGGTCACCGCGGCAGACTCTTGATGGTACCTGAAAATCACAATCCTCAGGAGTGATGATTGAATTCACCAGGGCACCAGCTCTTCTAGCCTCAGCAGCGGCAGCTTCATTAACATGACAGCTATCGGTAGCACAGAAAACCAGCAGATAGCCCTTGCCAGCCAGCATTCCTGGCTGATACACAGTTTTATGCCATATAAGCTGACCTGCATCAGCCATACCTTTCAAATCCTCATGAGCCTCTGGAGCAATGAGATGAACCTCTGCTCCCTCCGCCAGCAAGGTGCGAATTTTACGCAAGGCCACATGACCGCCACCTAAAACGCAGATTTTTTTTCCTTTTATATCAAGATTAATAGGATACATAAAATTCCCCATTCAAAAAATGAATAGTATTCATTCTCATAATTATAACCTATTAGTATAGTCATTACAATAATTGGGAAAATTAATTGCATTCGGGCCGTTCACCAACGGCCCCTACAGTTTTAC
>CAMCDL010000083.1 GCA_945873565.1 uncultured Selenomonadaceae bacterium
ATCACCGATTCTCGGATCAAGGCATACGCCCTTTATAATATCTTTTGTATCTAAACCCTTTAGCTCTGCATAAGTATCAAGTTCATTAAAAAAACTTACTCTTAAAGCTAAATATGTATTTGCAAAAAGCTTTACAGCCTCCGCCTCAGTACATCCCATAAGCAACACATCTATATCTTCTTTTATAGCTGCTTCTTTTAGTAAATCTGAAAACTTCTGAGCTTCACTTCTATTTTCTTCCCTACTTCCAACAATAATTCTCGAAGGATACAAATTATCATACAAAGCCTTCGATTCTCGTAAAAATTCTGGCGAAAAAAGTATTTTACTGTCTTTATATTTCTCCTGTATCTTTTCAGTAAATCCAACCGGAATTGTAGATTTAATCACGATAATTGCTTCGCCATTTATTTCACTTACCTGTTCAATAACACTTTCTACCGATGACGTATCAAAATAATTCTTTGCAGTATCATAATTTGTCGGTGTGGCAATAATCACAAATTTTGCTAAAGTATAGGCTTGCGTATAGTCCCTTGTTGCCACTAGTGATAGCTCTTTTTCCGCAAAATATTTTTCTATATATTCATCCTTGATTGGACTTATTCTCTTATTTATCAAATCTATCTTTTTTTCATCAATATCTACTATTGACACTTCATTTTGAACAGATAAAAGCGTAGCCAAAGATAATCCAACATATCCCGCTCCAGCAATAGCTATCTTATCCCCCATATTTTGCCTCCTACTATGTCTTAATTAATTTCACTTCATATAACAATACCGATTGAACTTCCGCAAAGCCTTAACACAATTATATTTGTGTTACCTTTTATACATAAAACAACCAGTTACTTCTTCATCTTCTGCGCCCGCCTATAAAATGTAGCTGTATGTATCCCACACATATCCGCTGCTTCCTGAGCCGATATCTCTTTATTTCTCCACATGTTATAAGCTTTTCGAAATTCTGGTATTGTTTTTTCTTGTCTGCCAAATATAATTCCTCGTTCTTTGGCAAGAGCAATTCCTTTTTTCTGTCTCATCTTTCGGAGACTATTTTCATCATCCGCTACATACTCAAGCATTGATAACACTGTATCAGCGATTATTGGACCGTAGGCGCTTTTTCCTTTTCTGGTATCAATCAGCGGCATATCTATCAGCACGACATCGACATTTTTTGTCTTAGTCAAGAATTTCCATTGTTCTTCTACTTCTCTATAACCATCACCCAATGCCGAAAAATTACTTATGATATTGTCAATAATGGTTGACAATATCAAAATCACATAATAATTTTAAATCCATATCTACCATCTGTACCCCATACAACAATTTTCATTTATTTCTTACTTCAATTCTTCATTACAATAATTAAGAGCTGTTGCAACTACTGCATCCATGTCGTAATACTTATACTCACCTAATCGTCCACCAAACTTGACATTCTTCTCTTTTAGAGCAAGTGCTTTATACTTTTCATACAATTCCATATTGACATCATCATTTACTGGATAATAAGGTTCATCCCCCACCTTCCATTCAGAAGAATACTCTTTGCTGATGATGGTCTTCGGTATATCTTCTCCATCAGAATCTTTTCCAAACTCAAACCACTTATGTTCTATAATTCGTGTCCATGGTGTTTCTTTATCCGTATAATTTACAGCTGCGTTTCCCTGATAATTCGGCTTATCAATGGTCTCATTTTCAAAGCGAACTGACCTATATTGCAATGCACCTAGCGAATAATTAAAATAGGCATCTATTGGTCCTGTATAAACTATTTTTTCTGCAATTGCGTCATATTCGTCTTTACTCTTTAAATAATCAACTCCAAGCCTAACCTCTATTCCTTCAAGCATATTGGCTACCATTTTTGTGTATCCACCTATAGGTATTCCCTGATACAATGCATTGAAATAGTTATTGTCAAAAGTAAATCTCACAGGAAGTCTCTTGATAATAAATGAAGGTAAATCCTTACAATCACGTCCCCACTGTTTCTCTGTGTATCCTTTTACGAGTTTTTCAAATATGTCCTTACCTACGAGAGAAATTGCCTGCTCTTCCAAATTTTTAGGTTCTGTAATCCCAGCTTCCTTCTTCTGCCTTTCAATTACCTCTAATGCTTCCTCTGGAGTTACAACTCCCCACATCTTATTAAAGGTGTACATATTGAATGGCAACGAATAAAGTTCTCCACGATAATTGGCAACCGGACTATTGGTAAATCGATTGAAGGTTGCAAACTGTTGTAAATAATTCCACACTTCAGTATTGTTAGTATGAAAGATGTGTGCCCCATACATATGCACATTTATCTTCTCTTGTTCCTCTGTATAAATATTTCCGGCAATATGATTTCGCTTATCTATAACTAAAACTGACTTACCAGCTTTTTTTGCTTCATGCGCAAAGGTAGCACCATATAATCCCGCTCCCACTACCAAATAGTCATATTTCAAACCCATGTCCCTCCAATGCTCAAAATAAGGCTCCGCAGTTTCCTGCGAAGCCCATATTACTGCTCTGAGTCCTTCAGTAAACTGCATAATGTATACTTTTTGCCACTCATAATACAAATGGCATATTCTCTCTTACAATACTCTTATCATCATAATATCACAAAACTTTAGACATAAAATCCATAATATCCCCCAATCTTTTTAGGCATAATGTACACTTCGTCATCTTAACAAAAAGTATACTAATCGCAAGAGCTTCTCTCTCTCATAAGTATATTTTTTGCATTACTATGAAACCACAGCTTATGTGGTCTTTTTTATTTTCTTAAGTCGTCTGTAAAATGTAGATGCAGTTATACCACATACGCTGGCAGCTTCCTTTGCTGATATTTCACCATTTTCAAATTGAGCAACAAGCTCATTATAATTGCCCCTTTGTCAAGACAAAAAAACTCCATTTCTTAATGAATCAAAAAGACTACGCTGCATCCCTGGCTGCTGACAGCAACATTACCGGATAATATGCTTCTGCTGGTGTAATATTCTGCATGGATGAATGTGTTATTACATTGTCAGCCCAACGGCTTTTGCCGTCCATGCTCTGACGAATACCATGTTGGCGCAGGAAATCCTTGTATTTTCCGCTAGTAAATTGGCAGCCCTGATCAGAATTAATGAGCTGAGGCTTGGCTACCTTAAGTGCTCTATTCAAGGCATCAATAACCATCATCGTGTCCAGAGTATCATCGACTGCCCATCCTACTATACAGCGACTATACCAGTCAATGACAGCTGTGAGATACAGAAAGCCCCTTTTGCCTGGCTCCCCATGCAGGATTATCTGTATGGATACGGTCAATAGCAGCTTTGCAGGCCAACTCTTCAGGCGAAATATCAGGTTGATTATAATAGATGCTAGTTCTGTTGATCCCCAGTAGATGGGCACCGTGTATAACTGGCAGTTCCTTAGTCTTGGAAAGGTTTCGGACTAAACTTACTCTCGTAGTCAGGTCCAAGTATTTCCTCAGATTTTTTCAACCAGGCCACCTGCATGGTGAGCTGGCCTACCTTCTTGGCATATTGTTCTTTTTCCTTGCGCTCAGCAGCAATGCTGTTGATATCTCTCTCACCCTTAAGTATTTCTAGAACAATAGCTGATTTGAATACTGGACTGAAATTTCTTCTTGTACGAGACATGATGAACGCCTCTTTCTTAATGATGCTTTTGGTATAACAGATTCATTAAGAAATGACTCGAAAAGTGTCTCAATTTATGGGACCATTATACTCTCTTATTTTATTTTTACTCATTTAGCCACCCAACACTACTTAAAAATGAACTATTCCCAAATCGCCATAATCTTTATATATTCCTGTGATTTATCCCTCATAATCATCATACCGTTTTCCAAATCATCAAGACTATATTTATGTGTTATTAGTTTATCTATGAGAAAACTCTTATCCGACAAGAGTGAAACTGCATAATGCCAGTCATCATCCTCTTTCCCTGTAAACGACGAATTCCATGATCCTGTAACTACCAATTGATTGCGCAATATCTTCCAGTACAGATTTCTCTCCAGCGTCACATCAGATGCTGGATTTCCAACCATTATTATGTGTCCTCCTGGAGCTGCATTATCTATTGCCCAATTAATAGTTTCGTTTTTCCCTACACACTCAAAGAAAACATCCACACCGTTTTCAGTTTTGGTGGTAAGCCAGTTTTTTACATCTGTATGACGAACATCGCAAAAACAGTCCTCTTTTAAGCCTAATAATACTGCTTTTTCTTTTTGAAAATCTTTATTTCCAATAAGGAAGATATTTTTATATCCCTGTTTAAGCAAAACCATAGATATTAACATACCTATGGTTCCTAATCCGCATACTGCAATATTAGAATTCTTTTTATCGCTATTCAGCACACCACTACGTCTTAAAGCATGCACTGCCACTGACAAAGGCTCCAGCATAGCTGCAGCTTTATAGGAAACACTTTCTGGAAGCTCAATCAAATTCTTAGCAGGCACGGCTACATATTCTGCAAAAGCTCCGGCCTGCCTTGATCCAATATAGCTATACTGACGGCAAAGCTCATACATGCCCTGCTGGCAAGGTCCGCAGTTTCTGCAAGGAATCAGTGGAAACACGCCTACACGCTTATTAAGCCAAGCAGAATCAACTTCATCTCCAAGCTCCACAACCTGCCCAGAAAATTCATGCCCAGGAATAAGCGGATAATGGTATGTGCCAGTTTTATAGATTCTTGGAATATCCGATCCGCAAATACCCGCAGCCTTTACTGCCACCAAAACCTCACCCTTTCCAGGCTGAGGTTTATTTATTTCCTTCAAATGAAAATCATTTATTGCATCCAGAACCCATGCCTTCATAGCATTTTTCAAACCTTTCTAGGTCAGCCATAGTAGTAATCTTAAAGTTTTGTTCTTCGCCGGGAACCATCGCTATATCCATACCAGCCATTATTGCAGGCTCAGCCGCCCCATTAATCTGCATAATTTTATCAGGAAGCAACGATTCATTTGCTGCCAGGTATTTATCCAGCCTGTATATTTCAGGTGCCTGCCCAGCAAACAGCTCACTGCGATTCAATAGACCGGTAACGGTTTTCCCGTCCTTACTATGATAAATAGTATCCTTCATCGGCAAGCATGGCAGCACTCCATCCTTGCCGTCTGCCGCTGCAAAACATGAATCTATCATATCAGCTGTCAGATACGGCCTAGCTGCGTCATGCACCATTACCATAGAATTATCGTCAGCATACTTTCTGATATCTCTCAATCCGTTATAGATAGAAAGCTGTCTATTATCACCTGGCATTGAAAATCCTTTTAGCTTTGCGTGAAGTCCTGCTGCTTCCAGTAAAGAAATAATCAAGGATTTCCATTCCTCATTTGCCACAATCTGGATTGAATCCACTGAACGGCTTTCAGCCATACCATCCAGGCAATATGCAATTAGCGGCCTGCCAGCCACCTCATAATACTGCTTTGGCACATTAAGCCCCATGCGGGAGCCTACACCGCCAGCCAGCAACAGAACAACATTCATCAAAACCTAAGCTCCCTTATCCCCTTCAAGATATCTCCATATGGCTTTTTCTTGCCAAAAAGAAGTGTCGTGCCCAACACAAAGCCATCTACTCCTTGTGGAGCAAATTCGATAATCTTATCCGCCCCGCAGGCCCCATCCCAGTAAACCTCGAAATCAAGCTCCTCTTTCAAATCTACCAGCTTTTTTACCTTTTTGCCAACATAAGGCAGATACATCTGGCCTGCATTACCTGGGTTTACCGACATAACCAGAACCCTTTTAACAATTACCAGCATCTCCATAACGGTCTCAATGCTCGTACCAGGATTAATAGCTATTGCTGGAATCATTCCTGCATCAATAATTTTCTGAAGAGTAGTGGATGGATGATACTCAGCCTCAGGATGAATATATACCACGTCACCTTTGCGGAGATTCTTTAAGAACAAATCAATATTATGATAAGGGCGCTCCACCATCAGATGCACATCCAGAGGCTTTTTAGTAACACTTGCTATATAAGTCATATCATTTAAGGACATGGCAAAATTTGGTACAAACCGGCCATCCATTATATCTATATGAAAAGAATCTATACCGCCTTCGTCCAGCAGCTTGACCTCTCTAGCCAAATGACCATAATTAGCACACATCATGGACGCTGTTATTTTAAAGCTCATACTACCACCACCATCTTCAATCCAAAATAAAAACCACAAACAGACCCGAAAAGTAATCCGAGTCTATTTGCGGTTATCTTTATTTTCCAGTTTTTTCTTCGCACCTAAAAAGACAATATACATTTATGCATCATTCCTTTGATTGCATAACGGGACAACTACCATTACCTATATATCGTCATTTTTTATTAACTGATTAAGTTACAGTAATATCATTAATCAAATTTATGACATTTACATTTTCCAACATAACAGGTTTTTTCATTTCTTGGAACAATCTGGTTACACTACTGCCATCACCATAGTAAGCATCACTCAATACTATTGCTCTGTGCAAATCAGCAGTATCATCATATATTCCCCAGTCTTCATCCTTGTATTTATTAACTATATAAGCATACCTCTGAGATAATTCTGGCATCATTGCATTTAATGTTGGCATAATAAGCGGATGCGGTCTCCAAAGCAGTATAACTGACTCAGTTTTCGATTTAAAAAATTCTAAAGTATTTTCAATCTTATCTAGCAATTTATCACCAGATTTCAGCATTTCTGCCAATCCAGTTCCATATAGAATCACCTTTTTAAGTTCACCGCTAGACTTAATTATTTTATTCTGCCACTCGTAGGGTATCTTATATTTTTCTCTAGTATCACTGTGAATCTTCTTTAGTTTCGGAGAGCCCCATCCAACAATCTTGCTCTCCCAATATTCTTTTGTGGTTTCTCCATGTTCTTCAACCAGTGCTTGAATATATAGGTCCTTTATTTTTTTTGATTGAAGAATTATCAAATGTGCATAAACTAAAGCTGGTGCTATTGCAAAATGTCGTATAGCCTCTACAGAAGCCATATTTTCGTCTAGGACAAAATATGGTATATATACAAGCTTATCCGTATAAGACACAAGCTTGTCACTATAAAAATCCGGGTGTACTGAAGTAACATCATTACATCCATCATATGGATTATGTATAAATATTTCATCTGGATGTAGTTCCATTAAATTCACAGCCCTATAATCCTGTATAGGAACATTTTCAGGAAATTCATCACCTTCCCAATGCCATTCCCTCACTGTCCCATCCTGATTCCTATCAAAATAGGGTATCGGCATAACTACAGCATCACAATCTGCACTCTGTGTCACTTTTTCCCATACACTCTCTAAACTATCCCACATAGAAGCTTTATATGGCAAGAACATTATAAGTTTTCTATCATCAGGCAAAGCCTCCTCACTCTTCAACTGCAGCTGATCAAGCAGCTTTTGTAACAGTTCAACATAAACAGTTAACGAAACGCCTTTCAAGTAGGCTGCTTTTATCTCTTCCACTTTAATAGCTAAGGCTTCCAGATCATTTATCAAGCTCACACCACAATCACCGTAAGCAACTAACAGTTCCGCAGCTTTGACAATATTCGTGTTAAAGTCATCGTAAAACAGTTTAATATCTGGCTCTTCTTTTTTTAAGCAACTGCATGCCAAGTATAGTTTTTCTGTCAAGTTAAGTATTTTTGCTTTATTTCTTCTTTGCATGACTTATACTCCATT
>CAMCDL010000084.1 GCA_945873565.1 uncultured Selenomonadaceae bacterium
AGACAGTCCAGAATCTTTCCACCATCTACAAAAATCAGCCTGTCACCCACCTCACGGGCAAAGCCCATTTCATGGGTAACCACCGCCATAGTCATGCCTTCCACAGCCAGGTCCTTCATAACATCGAGAACCTCCTTAACCATTTCAGGGTCAAGTGCCGAGGTAGGTTCATCAAACAGCATCATCTTTGGCTTCATAGCCAGAGAGCGGGCTATAGCCACGCGCTGCTGCTGTCCGCCTGACAGCTGCTCAGGATATGCATCAGCCTTATCCAGAAGGCCGACCCTGTCCAGAAGCTCACGTCCGATAATAGATGCCTCTTCCACGCTCATGCCCTTAACCTTTACTGGCGCAAGAATAATATTATCCAGCACAGTCATATGAGGGAAAAGATTAAAGCGCTGGAACACCATACCGATTTCCTCACGCACCTTATTAATATCCGCACCATGAGTAATATCATGGCCATTTACCACGATAGTACCATCAGTAGGAACCTCTAGGAGATTCATGCAGCGAAGCAGCGTACTCTTGCCAGAACCAGATGGTCCGATAATAACTACCACCTGCTGCGGATCAATATGAAGATCAATTCCCTTCAGAACCTCCAGGTCCCCAAAACTTTTATAAAGTCCCTTAATATCTATCATTTAACACCGCACCTCTTCTCTAAAAAGGCTACCAGACGGGAAATTGACAGCGTCATTACCAGATAAATCAGTGCTACACTCAGCCAGATTTCCAGAGAACCGTAGGTTCTTGCAATAATCAGCTGACCACGACGGGTAAGCTCCTCAAAGCCGATAACGGATACCAGAGATGAATCCTTCAGCAGAGCGATAAACTCATTACCCAAAGGAGGAATAACATTCTTGAAAGCCTGCGGCACAATAATATATCGCATAGTCTGGGTCCAGGAAAGGCCCAGGGAACGGCCGGCCTCCATCTGCCCATTATCAATAGCCTGAATACCGGCACGGAAAATCTCAGCAATGTATGCACCACTGTTGATACCGCAGGCAGTAATAGCTGCCAGGAAAGGATCAACACGCTGGTCCAGTATTACCGGCAAAGCAAAATAAATAAGGAAAATCTGAACCAGCAGCGGAGTACCGCGCAAAAAGTCAATATATACAGCTGCCAAAGCCCTAAGCGGCGTAATAGTCGAAATACGGGCTATACCCACAAACAGACCTATCACCATACCAAGGGCAACAGAAATCGCTGTAATTTGGATTGTGATTCCCGCACCTACAATAAGCAGGGGAAAGGAATCCATGACAAGATTCAAATCAAAGCTCACATGAACCACCGACCTATCTAAATAATCTACTCCTCATTATATTTTAAACATGCCAATAATGTCAATAATATTAGCCCCAAAGAAAAAGCTGCCGCAGCTGATGAAAAATCATCAGCTGCGGCAGCCGAAAGGCCCATGCCGGATTATTTCTTCGCCTCGAACCACTTAGCGAAAATCTTATCATACTCGCCATTCTCGTGGAGCTTCTTCAGAGCATCGTTAACCTGCTTCTGCAGTTCAGCGTTGTTCTTGGAAATAGCCATACCATAGTCCTCAGAGGTCAGGAGCTCATCCAGACGCTTTACAGAGGTCTCACCGCTCTGCATGATATAGTAATCATTTACAGGACGGTCATTAACTACAGCATCAACACCCTTAGCACGGAGCTCCATGAAGGTATCAGCAGAGCTGTTGAATTCCTTAACCTCAACATTGCTGAGCTTCTTAACCTCCATAGCGGAAGTGGTGCCAATCTGAACTGCTACCTTCTTGCCCTCAAGATCCTTGAAGGTCTTGATAGCGTCGTTATCCTTAGCTACGATAATGGACAGACCAGACTGATAATAAGGATCGGAGAAGAGAACCTTCTTCAGGCGCTCCTCATTGATGGTCATACCAGAAACAGCGATATCGATGTTGCCAGCCTCAAGAGCAGGAATCAGGCCATCGAAGTTCAGGTTGCTGATTTCTACCTTGTAGCCCATCTCCTTGCCTACAGCACGAATCAGGTCCATGTCAAAGCCCTGGTACTCCTTGCCATCCTCGCCCTGGAACTCAAATGGAGCGAAGTCCGCATTGGTACCAACCTTCAGAACCTTCTCAGTAGATGCAGCCTTATCATTGCCGCATCCAGCTGCCAGAGCCATAACAGCCAGCATAGCAGCCATAAACATTACTAACAGTTTTCTTGACATAATTATCCCCCTTAAATAAATAAATAAATAAAGGCCCGAGAACTTGCCCCGGGCCTCATTGCCTGAAAATTAACGGTTTCTGCTTGCCTGGAAGCAGTCACGGCACAGTACAGGACGGTCATTCTTAGGCTCGAATGGAACCTCAGTCTCCTTACCGCACTCTGCACATACTACAGCGAACATCTGGCGCTGCTCTCTCTCACCACCATCGCGGCTACGGCGTCTCTTCTCGCGGCAATCACGGCAGCGAACTGGCTTATTCTCAAAGCCCTTTTCTGCATAAAATTCCTGCTCGCCTGCGCTAAAGATAAACTCCTTGCCGCAATCCTTACATGTTAAAGTCTCGTCTACGAAAGCCATTAAAAAAATCCCCCATTTTCTTGATTGAGACATCCCATCTGTAAATCCGAACAAACCCCTTACAGGTGGACAAATAACAAAGAGACATCCTATTAGCCTTAGTATAATCGTAATATTACAAAAAAGCAAGCCATATTTTTTACTAATCAATCCTAATCTTTATTGATTGAGCAAGATTATTCATTTCCCCGGCAGTAACGGGCCCAAATACCACTATATGTTTCTTCCACCATATCCATATATGCCTTGCTATTCATAAGCGGAGACTGACGCACCGCCAAAGGCAGCTCCTGATGCAGCATATTCAGAAGCTCGGCATTTCTGGCCAGAGCCACTGCCTTATTTACATAATCAAGCTCAGTTGCCGCTACCAGATTATCCAGGCCAGCGCTCTTCAATATACTGGCACCGAACCTTGATCCATGAGTCTTGCCATTGAGTGCCACCACCGGCACTCCCATATAAAGAGCATCACAGGTAGTAAGACCGCCATTATAAGGAAAGGTATCCAGAGCAATATCTATATCAGCATACTGCTGAAGATAATCAGGGCTGTAAGGACGAAGCTCCAGCCGGTCAACATCTGCCCCGACCTCAGCAAAACGCTTTTTAACAATTTCCCGTCCTGATAGAATACTGCAGATTTTGGACTTAATTACCAGCTTGGAATCAGGCACCATATCCAGGATACTGCGCCATAAAAACAACACCTCCCGGCTTACCTTTGCAAAATTATTAAAGCTGCCGAAGGTAACATAGCCATTCTTTTTTACCGGCGCATCATGGCCCTCGCTTTTTATATTATGCATAACCTCCGGCACATAGCACAGATGGCAGCCAGGAAGCCTAATAGTGGACTCAGTAAAGGACGTGCCTGGATCCGTGGCCGGCAGGCACACCTCATCCGACAGGAAATAATCTACCTCCTGAAGCCCGGTAGTATTAATGTAGCCTATAGCCGACAGCTGAACCGGCGCCGGCTTATAGGCCAGCACAGGCAGGCAGCTGTTCTGGCTATGCCCCGAAAGATCCACCAGTATATCAATCCGGTCATCAAAAATCTGATGAGCTATCTGCTGAGGAGTCTTATCACGCATATCCCGCCACACCTCAGGCATTTTCCTGAACCGAGCTGTCACATGATCAGACTTACCCGTAGAATAAGCATAAACCTTGAACTTCCCCTTATTATAATCCCTCAGGAAGGGGGTAAAGAAATAAGCTGCAGCATGCATTCTGAAATCAGGTGAAATATATCCTACGCGCAGGGTGTGCTCCCGCCGCCGCTTCTCCACATTATGGGGGAATACCATCTTGGCCCTCAGGAGCCTGGAAAAATCCTGATGAAGCTCCAGCATCCTTGAGGCTGACAGGCTGCGGTAATTACTAAGGAAAAGGCCCTTACTATGGTAGCTGGCCTTCTTATCCTTATCCTCTACCAGCCCAGCCGCCATAAAGGCCGCCCTCGCTGCCTTTTCCGGCATCGCTGCCAGCAGGCAGGCATCAGCATAAAAGGCACAGCCTTTTTCCATTACCCGATGAAAGCTGTCCCCCAGGACATGATTTCCCGCCTCATCCATATGAGACAGCAATGCCTCAAAGGCAGGAATAGCCTTATCAAGAGCAAACTCATGCCAGTGCGCAAGCCCACGCACCAGCTTGGTCCGGAGATTATCCGGATGCAGCTCCTCTGCCTTCAGAAGCTTCTCCATGGCCCTGGCCAGCTCCAGCTTATCGCCTGTAGCAGCCGATAGATACAGCGACGCCTCCGCTATCATTGCCAGGCCGTCACCATCATTATCATTAAGCTCCAGTATTTCGCGGCCAGCCGCCCGCATAGAGGAAAAATCCCCCTGCTGGCAGAAATCATCACCAGCCTTAAGCCAGTTTTCCTTCTCTAAAGCCTTTTCCAGCACCATGTCACCCCCTCTCAGCAACTTGTCCCATTATATTTCAGGGTCAAGCTCAGCACCATATTCCTTCAAAAAAATCTTATTATAAACCTTGTAGCTTGGGTCCAGCGGCTTTTCCTTCGGACAGTGTATACACCAGAAATCCCGCTGATGGGGCACCACCGTAATAAATCCCCGCCTTTGAAGCTCCTTGCATTGAGAAACATCATAGAAATGCCAGCCAGTAAACAGATCCTCACGCCAAGGCACATCATACTGAGTAGCCATCATCAGGCCATCCACTGCCTCCACATCAATATATCCGAAATCCACTTGCTCAACCTCTGAATCTACTATGCTTTCAGCCTCACAGGCATGAAGTATACGGCCATAAACCCGCATGCCATCCCACCATATGCCAGTTGCTGGCAGCTTTCTGCTGCCGATGGTACCAACAATGCCGATTTTTTCATTCTCAAACAGCTTAAGCAGCTCCGGGATAAAATACTTATAGGTAATAAAGCAGTCCTGATGCACATAAACCTTATACTTGGCATCACTCTGCCTCATACCAGCGTTATAGCCGCTGGTCATGGAGCTTGCACCACGAATGGCGATAAGCTCTGCTCCCATCCCCTTTGGTATATAAAGATTCTTGATATACAGCTGGCACTCGCTGTACCAATCTTCATTATTGACACAGGAAATAAAGGCAATGCGCCTTTCCGGCGGAAGCCCCTCCAAATTCAAGGCATCCCTTACCAGCTGCATATCTTCCCTCAGCTCCGGAAGCTCAGCCGGCCCATGATCATGCCCGGCTGAATCAATATAAGGAACGCTATCGCTGATATTTTTCGGTCTAAGACCAGCCGGAAGCTCACGCTGCAATCTGGCCGACAGCTCCATTACACAGTCATACTGGCTTCTGTAGATAGCCCTTTCCGCCATATCCTTCATAAGCCCATCAGCCATATCCGATGCTCCCTCAGCGTCCAGCTCCGAAATAATATTCTGCAGGAAGCGTTCATAAAAGAACACCGTCTGCTGAATAAAATCTGCCAGATAGGCCGAGAAAATACCTTGCTGCTGCATAAGATCCCTTAGCGCCTGAACATTATCCTTAAGATCAATGCCATATTCAATACGCCTTAAATAGGTCACTAGCTCACGGCGGACCTCCGGCGTATAAAACTGCTTCAATGCCAGAATCTCTGGTGTAGATTTGGCCGCCTTAGCCATCCATATCTCAACCTCAAGATCATCGTCAAAATTTTCAAAGCCTGCCCTGGTCAGGGACTCCACAAATCCCTCTGGTGCATAATGCTTCTTCGGAGCATACTCCACATCCTTATAAAATGAAGCCGCCAGCAGCCTGGTAAAATCAGCCTTGGTAAAAAGGCGGCTCACCACATGGATATAATTGCCACCCATAAGGCGCTTAAGCACCTTCCAATAGCGGATATTCTGAAAGCTGGTAAGGAAATAGCCTGTATCCTTCAGATATTTTCCAAGACCAGAAGCAATATCCTGAGGATTGCCTGCAAGCTCCAGGCAGCGCTCAGAAATCAGATAATCAAAATAATCTTCTTCCAGAGGAAGCTTCTCCTCTAAATAATTGCATACTGTCCAATTAACCTCGAGTCCCTGATACTCTGGAAGCTGGCAGACATCCTCATCAGCCACCACGGAAAAAATCTCAGCCTCAGGCATCATCTGGCGAAGCACTGGAAGATACACTGAGCTCTCTACCACCAGCACCTTCAGTGGCTCTGCAGTAGGATTAAGAAAGGTCATAAGGCCAGTTTCTGCAGTAACACTCATTTATACTACCTCAAAATCAATATCTCATAAAACCACCATTCCATGGACCTAAAATCCCCTTTTCGGTATTCGACAAATATTCAACGAATCCTGCAATTTCAACACGTTTATAGGTCCCTAAGTCCAATATTTCGCGGTATAGCTTAAAACACTTGAAACAAAAGCCCATCTATGGTTTAATAGATTTGGATATTTATTTTATAAAGGGAGTTTCAAGTTATGCAGCCTTTAATGAAATCAAAAAAGCCTATCCTGACCGCGGCAATCTGCCTCGCACTCTCCACCGGAACTGCCTATGCAGCAACCCCGGATGAAAACGCCGCACTGCCAGACCTGCAGCCAGGACAAGCCTTCCATATAACCAACACTGGTGAAATTGTAGCCGATGTCGAAGCAGCTCAGCCAGAAGCAGCTCAGCCTGTTGTAAAGCAGGAGGTTCCTGAATGGATTACTCCTAGAGCAGCAGCTCCAGTCCAGCCAGCAGAAGTTCAGCCAGCTGAGATTCAGGAAACTGAAACCACAGCGCCAGCTGATGACACTGTAATGCTTTATGAAAGCTCCAATGATGAAGCTGATGTTACTGCTGATGTTACTGCACCAGATGAGCCTATGCCATATACTGGCATTTACGATTATGGCAAGGCACCAGAGCCACTGCATCCAGCAGAGCCATACAAGGGCACTCCAGAGAGCCGTAAGGCAGCCCAGGAGGTTATAAATAACGTAGCCAACAGCGAGATAGCTGTTTACGACAGACCAGACACACCAAACTGGCTCAAAACCCCGGCTCAGCCGCCAAAGGCCTACACTGAAAGCTCCTACCGTCCATACTGGACACCAGACCTGAAGCCTCAGGCCATTCAGGAGACAGCCTCCGACAAGGCCAATAATGCAGGCATACAAGCACGCCAGCAAGGCCAGGCTGAAATGGAAAAGCTCCTCAGCAACACCGTATCCCTAGATATGGTAAAGCTGCTGACCAACATGCTCAACAGCAACAAGCAGCTTTCCAGCATCGACAAGCTGAATTACATCATCGGATACGGGCGAGCAATCAACAACTCCGCATTGCCAGAAGCAATGAAGCTGGCAATTATCAAAACCGTAACCGAAACATTCCATTAAGCAAAAAATTAAGGACCGCATTGGCGGTCCTTTTTTTGCGGGCTCTCCACCGAGAGCCCCTACGGGCTTGGATAACCCCCTACATGTCTGGAATTGATTTCCACCCGTAGGGGTCGACGGTGGTCGACCCATTGCATGTATACGCCGTAGGGGTCAGCGGTGGCCGCCCCATTGCATGTATATTCCGTAGGGGTCAGCGGTGGTCGACCCATTGCATGTATACGCCGTAGGGGTCGACGGTGGTCGACCCA
>CAMCDL010000085.1 GCA_945873565.1 uncultured Selenomonadaceae bacterium
TAAGATTCTGTTCCTCTATAGGCTGTTCGTAACAGTACTGAATTTTGAAGTGTCTTCCTTTATTGACAGGAAGAATACGTACTTCTTTTATGTTCTTGCCTTCTAGCCTTTTTGGGAACGGTATTCGTATTTTGTGCTTATTATGTGATTTTGAGAACTCTATGCTCATAGGTATAACTAAATAGCCATCCCTGATGTTAATAGCATTAGTTGAAAGTATCAGATTAAAAAGACCGCCTTTCCCCCTATAATGAGGAATCTTAATGTCTTTGAATCTGTACTCTCCATTTTTTGCCTTTTTAACTAAGTTGAGAAATGACTTAAAACTTCTATCAGCTACTTTTAGTATCTGTTGAGCCACGCCAGCTTGTAACAGTTTATAATTTTCGTTGGTCTTGCATTCGTGATAGTTATTTTCATAAGTCAAAAACTTTTTCTCGCGAAAGTAATACTGACGAATATTGTACAGGGCAACATTATACAGATTGTTACTGTACTGGCACATTTCTTTAAGCATAGAATATTCTAACTTAGATAGTTTACGGATTATATTTGATTGTGTTAAGAACATATTATTCACCTCCTTTGTTATATAGATATTATATAGCAAGTAATATGAATAGTCAAGTTAAAGGCGATTCATCCGCCACCTTGTTTCACTTAGAGGAGGCGGTCTTCTCTCCAATTATGATAAACCTATGAAAACGCAACTTGTGAGAAAGAGTTATGATAAAAGCATTATTTAAGATACTTTTCCTAGGCTGTGTTCTGTCAGCTGTTCTGCTGGGGTTATACAGCTATGAAAATCAGCAGACTAATGGTCAGGATATCCTTTCGCTTCCCGAAGCCAAGGAACGGATAATCCTGCTTCCCCTTGACAGCCGCCCTCCCTGCCGCAAGCTGGTAATTGATAACGGACGTACAGCAGGCATTGAGGTAATTGTTCCGCCGGATGAGCTTATGGATTATTATACCAGGCCAGGTAACACCTCAGCTCTAGCAGACTGGCTCGATTCTGAACTTGAAAATTCCAGTTCAGCCATCATTTCCATCGACCAGCTTCTTTACGGCGGTCTCATAGCCTCAAGAGAAAAGCAGCTCACCTCAGCGGATATAGCTGGCCTAAGGGAGCTGCTTTTAAGTCTGCACGAAAAACATTCTGGTAAAAAGCTATACTGCTTCAGCATTGCACCAAGAATGAATCCCCCAGCAAGTATGGACTCATATCAAGACATCAATCATCTGATGCATTATTCACGTCTTGCTGACAGAATAGCCTTGTATGATGATATTAGTGATAGGGAAGCCATGCTGGCAGTATGCTCTGAGCTTTCTCCAGAGCTTATACAGGACTACTGTGAACGCTTTGCAAGAAATTACGAGCTCAACCTGATGCTAAGCGAGCTTGCCAGCAAGGGTGTAATACAGGAGCTATTTATTGGGCAGGATGACGGCGAGCAGTATTCTATTCCCAACATGTACCTTCGCATGCTTAAGGAAGAGCTAAAGAATCGTGGCAATGAAAATAATGTAATTATTTTTCATGGTGCCGACGAAGCTGCCCTTAGCATCTTAGCCCGTATTTACATAAAGGAACACCCTGCATCCCGTGACATAAGGCCTGCTATCGACTTTACCAGCGATGACGATGCTGAAGCAATACTGCCATATATGGCAATAGGTCTCAAAGCTTGTGCAGAAGAGCGCCTTGATATGATGGGACTGCAGGAAGCCGGTTCTCCTGATGAAGCAGAATTCACCCTGCTTATCCATGCAGGAAGCTCTGCTCCCGCTACAGAAAAGCTTAGCAGTTCCTGTGCGCTGGTTGACATCACCAGACACTTTACTATTCAGGAGGCACTGCTTCCTAAGCTTTTGCCACTCAGCTATCCTATAAATAGTCTTTATGCTTACGCTGGCTGGAATACCGCCAGCAACTCCATAGGTACTGCCCTGGCCCAGGCGGTAATATTCCGCGGTGCCCTTAGGGAAGCAGCTACAGATGAGGAAGCACTGGCCATCTATCATAGCAATGTCATCAATCTCAATAACCGGTTCCTTGAGGATTGCTTCTATCTGAAGGATGGTATAGACCATGTCAACCAGAGCCTAGCCTCAATGGGCTACGATGGACGCTACACTGTCCTTGACCCATCCTTCACGCTAGGCTGGGCCCAGAAGGTGCTGGATGCCAGAGTCAATAACAGTGTGTATACGCTAATGCACAGCCAGGCCTATAGAGCCAGCTTTGAAGCCGAAGTACCAGATGGCATCAGAAAGCTTGTTTTAGACAACCTATGCTGCACTGCCTATTTCCCTTGGCCACGTACTTTCGAAATCTGGCTTAACAGCCAGCCTCAGATGAAAGTTCTTCCGTAGCAGCTATCTGTACTATCAGCATTCAAAAGCCTCCTCTATATGATTTATGATAATCTTGCCCGCTTTAGGAATAATCACCTCTATGACATCAAACCGGCAGGGCCGGAAATCCATTCTTCGATTTCTTAAAAACCACATTGCGGTGTCTATAATTTTCCGCTGCTTCCAAAAGCTTACAGCCTGTGCAGGCCTGCCGCAGTACTCATCCTGTCTGGTTTTTACCTCCACAACAGCCACAAGCGGTCCCTTTTCAGCTACAATATCTATCTCCCCTAAAGGACAGCGGAAATTGGTGGCCAGGATTCTATAGCCGCTATTTTCCAGGAATTCAGCGGCAAGCCTTTCGCCAATAATTCCCATACTTCTGTTATGCATTGCCATAGGTTTTTCCTCATTCCACATTCAGCTGAAGATCACCTCTCAGCTGAATAGCTTCGCCAATGTGAACTGCATCAATTTTATCGCTGCCAGCCAGGTCCGCTATAGTCTGTGCTACCTTAATAAGCCGGTCATAGGATCTTGCTGACAGCTTTTTCTGATTAAAGGCCTGCTCCATCAGCCTTTCAGCCTCCGAAGTAAGCTGGCATATTCTCATCAATAATGAGTGATTCATCTGTGAATTAGAAACCAGTCCGTAGGGAGATAATCGTGCCAGCTGCCGCTTCCTGGCATCAGAAACTCTCTTCCTGATAATCGCTGATGCTTCAGCCTTCTCCCTGTTTTTCAGTTCCTTGTATGACACTCGCGGTACCCTGATTTGAATATCTATACGATCCAGCAGCGGACCTGATATACGTCTTACATATCGCTTGATTTCAACGCTGCTGCACTCACATACATGCTCTTTATCGCCGAAATAACCGCAGGGGCATGGATTCATTGCTGCTACCAGTATGATGCTGGAGGGAAATGTCAGGGATGCATTTACCCTGCTGATAGTAATCCTGCCATCCTCCAGGGGCTCACGCAGAACCTCCAGGGCCTGTTTGCTGAATTCTGGCAATTCATCCAAAAAAAGCACTCCATTGTGGCTCAATGTAACCTCTCCAGGCCTCGGTATACTGCCTCCACCTATAAGAGCCACAGCTGATGTTGTATGATGCGGACTGCGAAAGGGTCTTTTGGAAACCAGCCCCCTGTTATCCTTCAGCAGGCCAGCAATACTGTAGATTTTAGTAACCTCTAGAGCTTCCTTTTTCTCCATCTCTGGCAATATTGAGCCAAGACGCTTGCTCAGCATAGATTTGCCAGCTCCTGGACTCCCTACCAGCAGTATATTATGCCCCCCTGCAGCCGCAATCTCGAAGGCTCTTTTAGCTAGGAATTGCCCTTGAACATCAGCAAAATCCTCATCTTCCTCAAACGCCTTTTCCTCTGAATGCTTTTTAATCTCAGGCTGCCATTCAGCCCGTCCGTTCAGGTATTCCACCAGTTCAGCTATACCCGGCACACTATAAACCTCAATATCATCCACCAGAAGAGCCTCATTTATGTTCTCCTTGGCTACGTATACCCTTGGAATACCGCTGTCTCTAGCCTTTATAACCATAGGCAGGATACCAGGAACACTGCGCATTTCCCCCTCCAGAGACATCTCAGCTGAAAACAGAGCATTGCGTATAGACTCTGGCGGTATAATTCCATAGGCTGCCAATAGAGCAACTGCAATAGGCAGATCAAGGCCAGAGCTGTCCTTTCTTATCCCTGCAGGAGCCAGGTTAACTGTCACGTTTTCCTGCCTCAGCTTAATGCCGGCATTCTTTATACCAGTCCTGACTCTCTCCTTAGATTCTCGTACTGAAGCATCCGGCAGACCTACCATATCAAAACGCGGCATACCGCTGGAAACATCCACCTCCACATCAATAATAACTCCATCTATACCATTTGTTGCGGCTCCAAAGGTCTTCGCAAACACGTCCCCACCTCCAGTAAATTACCTCTTGACTCAACTGTAGCAAGAATAAAATACACTGTAAAGCAGGAATCCCAGTACCTTCGGATTATCCGAAAATACTGGGATTTTTTATAAACAGCTGCAAAAAATACTCTTTTTACTGTTTTATCCAGCAAATAAAAATAGCACATACCATTCCATATTACAGAATGATATGCACTAAAGTTCAGTACATTATTCCAACAATAATCATTTTAGTAACGGCATAAGCTTATCGCTGAGCGCCTTATCATATCCTAGTAAATTGATTGCCTCCTGGGGAGACATATCTGTCTTGGCAATAAGATTACGTACACTTGCTAATGCATTATTCAAAACACCATCGTTCTTACCTTCAGCGTATTTTCTATCCATTTCAAAAGCCAGAGTCATATATTCTCGCCTCCATTCATCGCAGCATTTTACAGTATCTACTTCTTTATCAATCTCCTGCATCAGTTCATCTGCAGGCTCTTTGCCATCTATATAATCCAGGAAATATTTTAAGGGCTTAGAAATATCATCCGCTATTCCTTTAGTGCTAAGGAATATCTTAGTGGTGCCATCATTAAGGGCAATAGAATTGTCCTCCAGGCACAGGTTCTTGAAGCTATACTTATGTCGGTTGCCTGTAAATACACCAAAGGTACAAATAAAGATGATATATGTATCATTCAATATACCATATTTCTGTCCCTTTTATATGAGATCAATATCTATCATGGCCTGATAATATCTGGTGCGTTTTACCAGCTCTTCCATATCCTTAGATGTCTGCATTTCAATATTAAAGACTGTACCTTTATCGTCATTTACATATACATCCAGACGAATGCTCTTGCTGTCCAGGCGTACATCTATAGACTTTTCTTCCTCAGGATAGCTGATATCCTTAATATCAATATCCAGCAGGCGTTCTATGGTCTGCTTGCAGATGCGCTTATTGCGCATGACCTTCTGAAAAATAAAATTATCCTGAATGGTCAGTTCCGCATATGGCTTAATAGGCATTTGGCCGTCTCTTTTCTATTTACAGTTAAATTATAACATAAATCCTTGCAAGTAGCGACTTAGCCTACAAGAATTTACCTCATGACTTAACTGTAGCAGGAACAAATTATGCTGTAAAGCAGGAATCCCAGTATTTTCGGATAATCCGAAGGTACTGGGATTTTTTTATTTCTACACAAATATTAGCCTCTGCAATTTCTTCTGCAGAAGGCATACCATCCCTGAGGTCATAGTGAAAATAGCTTTGGTAGCGGCAAATTATGTGCCTGATGCAGGATATTATAAAGCTGTCAATAAAAAATCCGGACGGAATATATCCGCCCGGATTAATTGCTTAGAATTATTATTCTATTATGTTACCAGTAACCTGGAGACGAGCTGCTGCTCTCTTGAGAGAAGCCTCTGCTCTTGCAAGGTCTATATCCTTTTCCTGTGTGCTGGTGCCGTCCTTTACAGCCTCAACACGAGCCTTTGCACGGGCATATGCTTCCTTTGCACGGTTTACATCGATATCAACAGGCTGCTCTGCTGCAGAAGCCAGCACAGAGATTTTCTTTGGCTGAACCTCCATAAAGCCGCCGCCTACAGCAATGAGCTCCTCACCGCCATCAACCTTGACACGCATGGCATGAGGCACGAGGCCTGCAACCATAGGTGCATGGTTTGGCAGGATACCAAGCTCGCCAGCAGTAGAGCGTACAATCAGCATATCAATATCCTTGGAGTAAACCACCTTATCAGGAGACACAATCTCTAGCTGTATTGTAGCCATTGATTAGCCCTCCTTCTTCAGCTGCTCTGCCTTTGCGATAACTTCCTCGATGCTGCCTACCATGTAGAATGCAGCCTCTGGCAGATCGTCGTGCTTGCCCTCCAAAATTTCCTTAAAGCCACGGATGGTATCTCTCAGTGGTACATACTTACCAGGAGTACCAGTAAAGATTTCTGCTACAGCGAATGGCTGAGACAGGAAACGCTGAATCTTACGGGCACGAGCAACAGTCAGCTTATCTGCATCAGACAGCTCCTCCATACCCAGAATAGCAATAATATCCTGCAGCTCCTTGTACTTCTGAAGAACTGCCTGCACGCCACGAGCAACCTCATAATGCTCAGAACCGATTACGTTAGGGTCCAGAATACGGGAGGTTGAATCCAGCGGATCAACGGCTGGATAAATACCCAGCTCAGCAATCTGACGGGACAGAACTGTGGTAGCATCCAGATGGGTGAATGTGCCAGCTGGTGCAGGGTCTGTCAGGTCATCGGCAGGTACATATACTGCCTGTACAGAAGTAATGGAACCCTTCTTGGTGGAAGTGATACGCTCCTGCAGAGCACCGATATCGGTGGTCAGGGTTGGCTGATAACCTACTGCAGATGGCATACGGCCCAGCAGTGCGGATACCTCAGAGCCTGCCTGAATGAAACGGAAAATGTTATCAATGAAGAGAAGCACGTCCTGGCCCTGTACATCACGGAAGTACTCAGCCATAGTCAGACCGGTGAGGCCTACGCGCATACGAGCTCCTGGTGGCTCGTTCATCTGACCATAAACAAGAGCAGTCTTGTCAATAACGCCAGACTCGGTCATCTCAGACCACAGGTCGTTACCCTCACGGGTACGCTCGCCTACGCCTGCAAATACGGAATAACCGCCATGCTCGGTAGCGATATTATGAATCAGCTCCATGATAAGAACTGTCTTACCTACGCCGGCACCGCCAAAGAGGCCGATCTTACCGCCGCGGGAATATGGAGCAATCAGATCTACGACCTTGATACCGGTCTCAAGAATCTGAGTGGAAGTTTCCTGCTCATCAAATTTAGGAGCTGGACGATGAATAGGCCAGAACTCCTTGTTGCCTACTGGAGCAGGATTATGGTCAACAGTTCTGCCCAGAACGTTGAATACACGGCCAAGGCAAGCGTCGCCTACTGGAACCTTAATAGGTGCACCAGTATCAACAGCCTCCATGCCACGGGTCAGACCATCAGTAGAGCTCATTGCGATACAACGGGTAACGGAATCACCCAGATGCTGCATAACCTCTACTACCAGATCTATTTCCACGTCGCCGGCTTTACCCTGGATTGTAATTGCGTTCAGAATTTCTGGCAGCTGACCTGCTGAAAATTCAATATCTACGACAGGTCCGATTACCTGTACGACTTTACCCTTTGCCAAT
>CAMCDL010000086.1 GCA_945873565.1 uncultured Selenomonadaceae bacterium
AGATTCCTCTACGTCTCGTGGGCTCGGAGATGTGTATAAGAGACAGACCATATAATATTTATAGAATTAAGAATATCCTTTTAGGGAGTGTATTTATGTTGGGATTTGGTGAAAAAACAGCTGTTGCTGCAGGCGGACTGGTCGTTGGAGTGCTGGCAGCCCTGCTGGTGCTTATGGGCAATCCTGCCAATATGGGGTTCTGCATAGCTTGTTTCCTTCGTGACACAGCAGGTGCGTTAGGGCTTCATAGTGCAAAGGCTGTACAATATATCAGGCCAGAGATTATCGGACTTGTGCTGGGCAGCTATGTGGCAGCTAAGGTAAAGGGGGAATTCTCTCCGCGGGGTGGCAGTTCGCCTATGACCAGATTTATATTAGGAATGTTTGTTATGATAGGCTGCCTTATGTTTTTGGGCTGTCCATTCAGGGCGATACTCAGGCTGGCTGGCGGCGATCTTAATGCTGTTGTTGGCCTGGCGGGATTTTTCGCTGGTATAGCCTCTGGTGTATTCTTTCTTAATCGCGGTTATAGCTTGAAGCGTACTTATAGGCTGCCTGCGGTTGAGGGGCATATTCTGCCAGCAGTTATGATATCCCTGCTAATTCTTCTCATATTGGCACCGCCATTTATCATCTTTTCTGAGGCAGGGGCTGGTCCAGGCGCTAAGCACGCGGGGATTTTTCTGAGTCTTGGAGCAGGAATAATTACTGGCATTATTGCTCAGCGTACCCGCCTCTGCATGGTCGGTGGCTTCCGGGATATTATTCTTTTTCAGGATTATAAGCTGATTTCTGGATTTGCAGCTGTTCTGGCAGGCGCTCTGATTGCCAATCTTCTGATGACTGGCTTGGATATAGGAATATTTTTTAAGCTGGGATTTGAAGGTCAGCCTGTGGCTCATAATGATGGCATATGGAATGCTCTGGGGATGTATCTGGCAGGCCTTGGCTGTATACTTTTAGGGGGATGCCCGCTTCGTCAGCTGATTATGGCAGGAGAAGGAAACTCTGATAGCTGTGCAGCGGTGATGGGCCTTATTACTGGCGCGGCTTTTGCTCATAATTTTAAACTGGCTTCAAGCGCTAATGGCCCTACTGAGGCTGGTCAGCTGGCAGTAATAATTGGTATAGCAGTGGTGCTGGCCATTGCTTGTAAAAACACCTTTGGCAAGGAGGCTTGATTATGGATATTCTGGATGCAAGAGGTCTCAGCTGCCCTGAGCCTGTTATTATGATAAAAAAAGCAATGGAAAGCTGTGAGGATGCCTATGAGATTATAGTGGATAATGCAGTTTCCCGTGAGAATGTAACCAGATTTGCAGAGCATAATGGCTATAGTGTGCGGATTACAGAAAAGGCTGGGGAATATACGCTGGCTATAACTAGATGATATGAAATATATAGCAACCTTTTTTTCTCATTTTGGGGCAGTCAGATTCAAACGCCAGTGCAGCGGTGCTGGCTGGAGGTGCGAGATGATGCCGGTACCAAGGAATCTGAGCAGCAGCTGCGGTACCTGTGTAAGCTATGAACCCGACGTATATGGAGCGAGTTTTTTACCAGAGGACAGCTGCCAGGAGGAAATCGAACAGGTGGTGAGGCTGTCTGAGGATGGCCTTGAATGGGTTTATCGAGCAGAGAATATCTGAGGAGCTGGTGCTATGAAAGAAAATATCAGGCTTACCAGACTTGCTTCGTGTGCAGGCTGTGGAGCAAAGGTTGGAGCAGGTATGCTGTCAAAGCTTTTGAAGGGCTTTGAGACACATTATGACCCGAAACTGCTGGTGGGTTATGATACCAGTGATGACGCCAGTGTTTACGTGATTAATGAATCTACGGCTATAGTTCAGACTACAGATTTCTTTCCACCGATTGCGGATGACCCCTTTTTATACGGACAGATTGCAGCTGCCAATGCTCTTAGTGATGTTTATGCTATGGGAGCAGAGCCTAAGCTGGCCCTTAATATTATGTGTCTGGCCGATGGCATGGATAAAGAAACTGTGCAGGAGATTCTTCGGGGCGGCTACAGCAAGGCTTATGAGGCTGGAGTTATAATAAGTGGTGGACATACTATAAATTCTGGTGAGCCTGTTTATGGATTGGCTGTAACCGGTTTTGTTCACCCTGAGAGGGTGCTGCGTAATGTGGGAGCAAGACCAGGGGACAGGCTTATTCTGACTAAGCCATTAGGTATTGGTGTGCTTACCACTGCTGCAAAGGCTGATATGGTGGAAAAGCCAGTAATGGCTAAGGTTTATGCTCAGATGACTGAGCTGAACCGTTATGCACGAGATGTGATGACAGGATATGAGGTTCATGCCTGTACGGATGTCACTGGCTTTGCTCTTCTTGGACATGGATTGGAGATGGCTCAGGGCAGTGGATGCAGCATTTATTTGGAGGCAGCGGCTATTCCTTATCACAGGGAAGCGTATGAGCTTGCCTCTATGGGCTTTGTACCAGCTGGTGCCTATCGTAATCGTGAGTTTGCTGAGCCTGGTGTATGGGCAGCAGAAGGGATTACCAGGGCAATGATGGATATTCTGTATGATCCGCAGACCAGCGGCGGTCTGCTGATTTCCTTGCCGGAGTCTGCTGCGGCAGATTGTCTGGCAAAGCTTAAAGCGGAGCTGGAATATGCAGAAATCATAGGCTGTGTCGGTCAGCAGGCAGAGTATAGTATATATATTGAATAGCAAATTGCTTGCTATGATTATTATTTTATGGTAATATAGGTGATAATTTTATAAAAGGGGGCAGCTGATTTGCTTAATATATTAATGGTTCTGGATGCTATTGTGGCAATTGTTCTTATTGCATCTGTGCTTGGTCAGTCTCCAAAGTCTGCTGGTATGGGCGGCATGGATGGCGGTGCTACTACTGTGTTCAGCGGCAAGGCACGTGGCCTTGATGCATTGCTGGCAAGGGTTACTGTTGTAGCCGCAGTTATTTTTGGTGCAATTACTCTTTATATTGCTAAGCTGGTTATGTAATAGCTTTAAAAAATTTTGGATCTGCTCAAGGAGCAGGTCCTTTTTGTTTGCTGCTAAAGCTGGTCAAAGCAATTGAATTTGAGGATATAGATGGGTATAATATAAACAGGGGTTTTTTGCGGAAAATTAATGCTGGGGCTATGGGCTCATATCTGGAGGTCAGCTTTTTTTATGATAATAAATGGCGGTGAATCGTTTTTTCTGCCTGGGGGCAAGCATGGAGTGCTGCTGTGCCATGGCTTTACAGCTACTCCTGCAGAGATGCTTCCTTTAGGGCAATATCTGAATGAAAAGGGCTTTACAGTGGCCTGCATGAGATTGGCTGGTCATTCCACCAGTCCAGAGGATATGGCAAGGATGACCTGGCAGGACTGGCTGTATTCTAATTGTGATGGGTATACTATTCTTGCAGGCTTTTGTGACAGAATTTCTATTGTGGGGCAGTCAATGGGCGGCCTGCTGGGGCTGTTGCTGGCTACCAGGGCTAAGGTTGACCGAGTTGCCTGTCTGGCCTCGCCGATATATATTCATGAGGACAGACAGCTGTATCGTCTGCCACCTAGGGAAAAGTGTGCTAACCGTTATAAGCCTAAGCGCCGTCGGCAGATAGAGAATGTGCCAGCGGAATGTAATATATCCTATGGCGAAATGCCGCTGATGTGCGTGCATGAGCTTCTTGACCTGATTGAGGAGGCCAAAAAGGCGTTGCCTAGAATGAAGAGGCCTATTATGGTTCTGCAGGGACTTAATGATCATACTGTACGGACTAGAAGCGCCGAATATATTTATGAGATAGCTGGCAGCTATGAAAAGGAACTGCACTGGCTGGAAAATTCAGGGCATCTTCTTAGCATAGATAAGGACAAGGATGAAGTATATAGGCTGGTAGAAGATTTTTTGAATAAGAAATTTGAGGAATAGTTATGGCTGATATGATGGAAGATGATGGTTTCTGCTTTGCCTGTGGACAGAATAATCCTATAGGACTGAAGCTTAAATTTGTAGAAATTGCAGGACGCTATGTTGCTAAGTGCGTGATGGATAAGAATTATCAGAGCTTTAATGGTGTGCTGCATGGAGGTATTATTACCACTCTGCTGGATGAGGCTATGGGGGGATATCTGTTTCATCTGAAGCAGCCGGCATATACTGGCAAGCTGGAGGTGCGCTACAGAAGACCTACTCCCACTGGTGAGCAGCTGACTGTTTCCGGATGGATAGCAGGCCGCAAGCGTAATGTGGTTGAAATGAGGTCGGAGATAGCATTGTCTGATGGTACGATAACCGCAGAGGCTACGGCGAAAATGGTAGTAATGGAGAAGGCGGAGGTGTAATTATGAGAGGCAAGAAATCTGACTATAGAATCAAGGATAAGGCTAATAGAAAAACTGTAGTAGGCCGGCTCAGTGTTAATAGCCGTGGCTTTGGTTTTCTGACTGCTGAAGATAGAAAGCCTGGTGATGAGGATATTTATATTTCTGCTAATAATCTTCATTATGCAATGAACGGTGATATGGTCGAGGCAGCCCTTATTCAGCCTTCCGTAAAGGGACGGGCCTCTGAGGGTGATGTTATACGCATTATAGAGCATGCAAATAAGGTGATTATAGGTACTTTTTCCGCCAGCAATAAGTTTGGCTTTGTGATACCAGATAATTCACGGCTTAAGCAGGATGTGTTTATACCTGGCAATGAGATAAATGGTGCGGTTACTGGTGCAAAGGTTGTAGCAGAAATAACACAGTGGCCTGAGGATAATCTGAAGCCTGAGGGCCGTATCATTGAGGTGCTTGGCATGAAGGGCGAGCCAGGTGTGGATATTCTGTCCATTATGCGTGATCATGACCTGGATGAGAATTTTCCGGAGGAGGTTCAGGAGGCAGCGGATGCTATTGAGACTGAGGTTAATCCGGAGGAGCATAAGAATCGGCTGGATCGCAGAAATTTTCATATAGTAACAATTGATGGCGAGGATGCCAAGGATCTGGATGATGGTGTTTATGCTGAGCGCAGAGAGGATGGAAACTATTTCCTTGGTGTATATATTGCTGATGTAAGTCATTATGTTACTGAGGGCAGTGTTCTTGATCGTGAGGCTTTTGATCGTGGTACTAGCGTATATATGGTTGACAGAGTCTGCCCAATGCTGCCAAAGGCCTTATCTAATGGTATCTGCAGCCTTAATGCTGGTGTAGATCGTCTGGCTATGGCCTGCGAGATGGTAATAAGCCCTGAGGGGGCAGTAGTAAGCTATGAAATAGCTCCAGCAATTATTCATGTGTATCGTCGTCTTTCATATACTATCGTAAATAAGATACTGGTAGATCGTGAGATTGCTTTTATTGAGGACCACAAGGATATTGTACCTATGCTGGAGATTCTTGGCGATCTTAGGAATATTATGAAACGTTATCGCGATAATCGAGGTTCCATCAATTTTGTTATTCCAGAAATCAAAGTAAAGATGGATATGAATGGCAAGGCTGTGGGACTTGTGAAGCGCACCGGATCCTTTGGTGAATCACTGATTGAACAGTGTATGCTGGCGGCAAATGAGACTGTGGCTGAGCATATGTGCCGCAAGAAGCTGCCATTTATGTACAGAGTACATTTAGAGCCTGATGAGGAGAAGATAACCCGCCTTAATAATCTGCTTTCAACCTTTGGACTGTTTCTTCGCAAGAACTCCCGGGGTACTGTAACACCAAAGCAGATGCAGATGGTACTGGATAAGGTGGCTGGTCAGCCAGGAGAAAGAATTATCAGTACAGTTGCCCTGCGTTCAATGCAGCAGGCCTGTTACTCGGTATCATGTGATGGCCATTTTGGTCTGGCGGCTGAGTATTATACGCACTTTACATCCCCGATTCGCCGGTATCCTGACCTTATTGTTCACAGAGTGCTTAGAGAAACCTTCGAAACAGGCACGATACCAGAGGATAGGCAGAGCCGTCTGAAGAGTATTCTGCCAGGCATTGCAGAGCAGTCTTCTCAGCGCGAAAGAAGAGCTGTAGAGGCAGAGCGGGAATCTACTGACCTAAAGAAGGTTGAGTATATGGCTGGCTTTGTAGGTGAGGAATTTGAGGGCATCATAAGCAATGTTACCGGCTTTGGCATGTTTGTTGAGCTTGATAATGGCGTAGAGGGCCTGGTGCATGTAACCAGTCTTCAGAATGACTACTATGAGTATATAGAGGACCAGTATTCTCTGGTAGGACGTCATAGCGGCTATGCTTACCGCTTAGGTGATCCTATAGTGGTGATTATGGCCCGGGCTGATATAGATAATAAATCAATTGATTTTGTGGTCAAGGATAATGGCAGAGTGGGCGAGGATGGTCCGGTTACAGCCAGAAGCCGTGGGCGCAGAGGCATGCGCATAGGCGATAATACTGCTAAGAAACGCAATAAATCTGTATTAAAATCAAGAGGCAGGACAGTAATCAGAGGGACAGATGCTAAGAAGACTGCCCGCAGAAGCAGCTCCAGAGACTTGTCTGGCGATGAAATCATAGCCGATGTAAATGGCGGAGCAGCTGTTGTGACCAGAAGTACTGGGTTTGAAAAATTTATGAAGGCAGATGGAATGCCTAAAAAGCGGAAGAAGTCTAAGGGCCGTTTCAGCTCCCGCAGAAGCTCAGGGAGGGGCGGCAGGAAATAGAGGTAAGTAATGGGAAAGAAAAATGAAGGAATCAAGGTGGCCTGTGAAAATCGTAAGGCACGTCATGATTATTTTATTCATGAAACCTTTGAAACAGGGCTGGTTCTCCAAGGTACGGAGGTGAAATCTCTGCGGGCAGGCAGGGCCAATCTTAAGGACACCTATGGTGAAATAAAGAATGGAGAAATCTGGATACAGAATATGCACATTTCTCCTTATGAACAGAGTGATAGGTTTTTTAATCATGATCCGCTGAGACCACGGAAGCTTCTCATGCATAAGGCCGAGATAATGAAGCTGTTTGGAAAGACTCGGGAGAAGGGCTTTACACTGGTACCGCTGAAGGTCTATTTTAAGCGGGGCAAGGCGAAGCTGGAGCTGGCTCTGGCAAGCGGCAAGCATAATTATGACAAGCGGCGTGATCTGGCTGAAAAGGCCGTCAAGCGGGATGTGGAACGTGAGCTGAGGGAACGGCAGAAGTAAGATTATGCTGATATTTATTTAAATTTTTATGCATCTAGGAGGATTTTGTTAATTTGTATTGAATAGAGAAGTAGTGATTATATACGTTAGTAAGGAGGCTTTATATAAATGGCAAAGAATATTGCTGTCCTGACCAGTGGCAATGACAGCCCCGGCATGAATGCTTGCACTCGTGCAGTGGTTCGTACGGCTGTTCATAAGGGGATCAGGGTGTTCGGTATTCATAATGGTTTCAAGGGCCTTTTGAATGATGAGATTGAAGAGCTGACAACAAGAAGTGTTGGTGACATGATTCAGAAGGGCGGTACCTTCCTGGGG
>CAMCDL010000087.1 GCA_945873565.1 uncultured Selenomonadaceae bacterium
GATACTCCCCTATAAAAATGGCTATTTATCAACTGTTTGTTGTGACATAGCCTTTTATTTAAATCTTAACGTGTTTTGCCAGATGAAGTATTAGGTGATGGTACTGATGGAGAGCTGGCTGATGAAGGTCTGCTTGGAGAAGAAGGAGTATTGGATACTGATGGCTGGGAGTTATTGTCAGTGAATATATCAGCTGGTTCAATATTTTTCCTTTTCTTTCTTTCGTATGGATATGGATTATCATCATTTTCAGATTTCTCATCCAGCTCATTATCATCTTCAGATGATTTATCATCCTTATCCTTCAGGTTATCCTTATCAGTTATCTTACTCTTTGATGTATCACTGCCATTCATCATGCGGCGTACGGTATCACTATCAATAGGAATGCTCTTTGCATCTGCTGGAATAGATCGCTCGTATTCCAGGCTTTCCTCTTCCATAGCACTTTTGGCAACAGAGCTCATGGTAACACCAAGAGTGTCAGCTACAGTAAATCTCAGCTTAGTTACATCTGGTATCCAATAGCTTACTTCATCGATGTACATCGGCTTGCCTGGAACCATTTCGGTGGAAAGACCGTTCTTCTGAGCATCCTTGACGGAAACT
Source organism: uncultured Selenomonadaceae bacterium (assembly GCA_945873565.1). Taxonomy (GTDB): domain Bacteria; phylum Bacillota; class Negativicutes; order Selenomonadales; family Selenomonadaceae; genus CAMCDL01. Next base: position 610 of record CAMCDL010000087.1, read on the forward strand.
GCAAATTCCAGCATCTGTTTGAGGCTTAGGTCAGTTTCCACGGCATTGAAGATTTCTTTAATTATAGCAGGCAGCTTCGTAATAATCGCTGGTGAGGAAAGCTTATCCATAGCAGCCTGCATGAATTTCTGCTGGCGCGCTATACGGCCGATATCTCCCTCTTCATCACGGTAACGGACATAGGTCATGGCTGTTTTACCATCCATATGCTGTTCACCAGGATAAAGATCAATTACAAGTCCCCCATCATCATCCCAAGGGTCCTCGTAATACATTCTTTTTTCGACATCTACATCTACACCGCCAATAGCATCTATGATGCGCTGAAAAGCATGGACATCTATCATTATGTAGTGCTCCATCCGGACTCCCAGCAGCTTTTCTACGGTATCCTGGGTAAGCTTATAGCCACCATAGGCAAAGGCAGAATTTATCTTATCAAAGCCATGCCCTTTGATTTTTACACGAGTATCTCTAGGTATTGATAAAAGAGCTGCTTTTTTCTTCTTTGGATCGATAGTAGCAATCATTAGGGTGTCAGATCGTCCTATATCGTCTTCTCGCTGGTCAACGCCCATAAGCATAACAATAGTTTTATCCTTGGCACTCATGAGCTTATCATTTTTGGCTGCGTCAGGTTTATCAAAGAGACTTGAAGATGCAAAAATAGCACCTGCTGCAACTGCCAGGAATAAAGACGCAATTAATAGTATCCAAGGAAGCCAGCTTTTATTCTTTTTTCTCCTGCTTCTTCTAGGAGTTAATGAATTATCGTCCAATTTACTCATTCCTTATTTATATCACAATTACTAAAAAATAATATAATAATATCATTATAACCTCCAAAGTATATCAAAGCAAATGCTTTAGTTATATTTTACTGGATATTATCAACGGCTTATGTGGATAACTTTGTATGATATTTACAATATCTTGTTGTTGACAAATGAAAAATTGGTATATATGGTGGTTATCAACAAAGTTATGCACATTATCCACAGGCTGTGTATTAATTATTGACAAGTTATCCACAATTTTGTTGATAACTATATGGAATAAAACATGTTTATACACAATAAAATGTATTAAGCTAATTTGCTTGATTATAAGTAGAGTGGGGGTTATAATCTGTTTAAATGTATTGCTGGAGGAAGTATCATGCGCATTGTAATAGTAGGAGCTGGCAAGCTTGGCTATAGCATAGCTGAGCTCTTATCAAAGGAAGAATATGATGTAATTGTTGTTGATAAGGATGAACAGCGTCTAGAGGTCATAAAGGATTCTCTAGATGTGCTTACAATGGCAGCTAATGGTTCCAGTCCTATTACCTTAGGTGATGGGGATATCAGGGGAGCAGAGGTCCTTATTGCTGTTACCAATAGTGATGAGGTTAATATGATTTCCTGTATATTAGCAAAGAAAAATGGAATTAAGCATACAATAGCCCGTATCCGTGATATACAGTTTATTTCTGAGGCTAAGGAATATCTAAAGGAAAATTTTGATATTGACCTGATGCTGAATCCTGAAATGATAACAGCATTGGAAATTAATCGAATACTGATGGTTCCAGCAGCTCTTAATGTTGAAGATTTTGCTGATGGAAAGGTACGTCTTTTTGAAGCTAAGGTAAGAACAGATTCAAAGCTGGCAAATATTCCCTTCAGGGATCTGAATATGCCAAGAGAGATATTGGCAGCAATGCTTTTCAGAGCTCATGAGATGATAATTCCTCATGGAAATGATAGCCTGCAGCCTATGGATAATGCCTATTTTATCGGCAGGACCAAGGATATAGAAAACTTCAGCCACAATTTTGTACAGCAGGATTCCAGCAAGATTGAAAGGGTAATGATAATAGGTGCTGGCCGTACTGGAAGGTTCTTGGCAACTGTCCTTGACCGTCAGGGTGTCAAGGTAAAGATATTTGATAAGGACAGAAATATCTGCCGTGAAATGGCTGAGAAGCTTAAAAATGGCGAAGCCTACGAGGGTGATGGTACAGATATAGATCTTCTCGTTCAGGAAGGTATAAAAGAGGCTGATGCCGTAGCCTGCCTTACTAAGGATGATAAGCTTAATCTTCTGGTCGCTATGCTGTGCAAGCATCTGGGAGCAAAAAAGACTATAGTTCAGGTATCAAGATCTGAGTATACAGATATTATGGAAAAGGTTGGCATAGATATTGTTCTGTCATCAAGGATGCTGGCCTCTAGTGAAGTTCTTGCCTATGTAAGGCGAGGAGGTATTATTTCGGTATCACTGCTGGAGGGTGCAAAGGTTGAGGCAATCGAGGTTATTGTACAGGATAATGCTCAGGTTGCTGGCAAGCAGCTAAAGCAGGCAGGACTTCCTCGTGAGTGTCTGGTATGTGCCTACCTCAGAAATGATGAAGCAAATATTGCCAATGGCTCAACAGTACTTCAGGCTGGTGATAGGGTAATAATTATTATAAAAACCAGCCACTCTAAAAGAGTGCTGGAATATTTTAAGAATAACTAACTATCTGACTGGAAAGCTATATGAAAGAATTAATTAATTACATGCTGGCCAAGATAGTATTTTTTACGACGGCTATGCTTATAATTCCTCTAAGCTACACTATGCTGGAGGAGCAGGGATATATGCTGGATGCCTATGCCTGGTCAATTCTGATAGGGTGCCTTTCTGGCGCCCTTTTAATGGGTATATCAGAAAATAGAGGTAAGGAAATTTCTATAGTCGGTGGTGCTGTTTTTCTAGTGGAATCATGGCTGGCTATAGCGTTTATCAGTTCTTTGCCATATCTGTTTAGCGGTGTTCTTAATTTGCCTGATGCAATTATGGAAAGTATTTCCGGGGTTACAACTACAGGTCTTACAAATCTTCCACCAGCTCAGTCAGCTAGTCTGATATTATGGCGTAGCATTACTCAGTGGATAGGTGGACTGAATCTTCTCCTTATGCTGACTAATATTATTCCGTCAGTTACAAAGGGCTTTGGCATTAATTTTGTTATGCCTACTATATTGCGCTGCGGACTTATTACAGAAAGCAGAATAAATCAGACTGCTATTAAGGTAATGGTATCATATCTTTTCTTTACCCTTATGGGCGGGATTTTCTTCTGGCTTGGGGGCTTAAGCCCTTATGACGCAGCAAACTATGTTATGGTTATTATTTCAACTGGAGGATGCTTTGAATCAACTAGTGAATTCTCTATGAATATAGTATTATTCTTTTTTATACTATTTGGCCTCATAGCCTCCTGCTGCAATATATTGATTTATCTGCAGTCAAGAAGCATATATCATCTTAAGAGTAATATCATTAATACCATTAAGAGCAGTGAGATAAAGCTATTTTTGCTGATAATTTTAATTATTGGTATGATTGTCAGCATGCATCTGTCTAAAACTGGTCTCTATGATACTGATGAAGCAATGCTGAATGGCTTTCTTTATACAGTTTCCTTTGCTGGAACCACTGGCCTTTTAGCAGAAAAGATGCTGTATTGGCCAGATTTTGAGAAAATGCTGTTTACTTTTCTGGCTATAACAGGAGGATGTCTTGGATCTATGGCTGGAGGCTTTAAGCTGATGCGTGTGATAGTGCTGGTAAAGACCTCCTGGGCGGAGCTGAAACGTACCACCCATCCTAAAATGGTAGTAAATATTACTGTAGATCACGGGGCGGTTCCTCAGAAGGCAATAAGCCTTATCCTTAGTTATTTTTTCCTTTATACAGTAATATTATTCTTTTCAATGATGATTATTTCTTTGTCTGGATACGATATGCTGCAGTGCTTGGATATTGCTATAGGAAGCCTCACAAGCACTGGACAGCTGGCATATTTTCATATGACTCCTAATGATATAATTTCCTTGCCTGAGTATATAAAGCTGTACTGCTGCTTCCTCATGGTATTGGGAAAGGCTGAAATAATTGCTTTTCTGCTAATTATTCAGGGAGGCCTGCAGGATATTTATAGAGTAAACTGGTAATGAAGGGAGTGGTCCATAATTGAATATCAAGGTTATTTATCATGTTATGGGCCGCTTGATATATGCACTTGCTATATCTCTGATGGTACCGATGCTGGCCGCTTTACTATGGGATGAACCATGGCATGCTTTTGCTATGTCAGTAGCAATATGTTTTGTTATTGGTGCATTGCTTACAAAGGCAGGCAAGGCTACTAATGACAAGCTGAGTCTTCGAGAGGGAGTAGCAATTACCGGCCTTAGCTGGTTTGTAGCATCTTCTATTGCCGCAGTACCATATTATCTTGGAACTGATATGGGAATAATTGACTGCATGTTTGAGGGTGTTTCCGGTATTACTGGTACTGGTGCATCTGTTATTAAGGATTTAAATCTGGTTTCCTCAAGTATCTTATTATGGCGAAGTATATCTCATTGGCTGGGTGGCTTGGGAATAGTAGTTATTTTTATAGCTTTGTTTCCGCAGCCTGGCAGTGGTACTATGCATATGTTTTATGCTGAGACCACTGGACCTACATCGGACAGGGTAATGCCAAGAATAAAGTCAACAGCAGATGCCTTGCTGATATTGTATATAGCCCTTACACTGCTTTTGATAGCTATCCTGATTTTATGCGGTATTCCTATAGAGGATGCAGTAAATAATGGTATGTCAGCAATATCAACTGGTGGCTTTTCATCAAGGAATGGCAGTATAGGTGAGCTTAATTCTCTATCAGCTGAGATTGCTATCATTATTTTTATGCTTATTGGCGGCGGAAATTTTGGCTTGTATTTTATGGTGTGGAGAAAGGGATTTTCCTCACTCTTAAAAAATACTGAATTTAAGGTGTATATTATTCTGGCAGTTGTAATATGTATGCTAATAACTATTAATCTTACTCTGGCTCAGGGCTATTCGCCGAATTCATCCTTGCGTATGGCAGCCTTTCAGACTGCCTCGGTATTAACTACAACCGGTTTTACAACAGCTGATTTCGATACTTGGCCTACCTTTTCTAAGCTGTGCATACTGCTTCTAATGTTTACAGGCGGCTGTGCAGGATCTACCTCAGGTGGTATCAAAATATCCCGTTTTATTATGCTGTTTAAGATGATATATGCTGTAATAGAGCAGAAGCTTCATCCAAGAAGTATAATTCATGTAAAAATGGATGGACGCGAGCAGTCCGAAACTGTTGTTCTTCGGGTAGCAAGATTTTTCTTCTTATATATAATGCTGGCTCTTATTATAGGTACTATACTGGCAGTGGATGGAGTACCAGTAATGGATGCTATCGGTATAGGAATTTCTACAATGGGTAATGCAGGTGTAGGCTTCGGCATAGCTTCCAGCTCATTTGGCACGCTGCCGGATATAAGTAAGCTTACATGCTGCCTATTTATGATAGTAGGCAGGCTTGAAATATTTACATTATTAGCAATGCTGCAGCCACAGTTCTGGCGAAGCGGAAACTGGTAAATGAAGGTCATGTAATCGGATTGCTGTAAGCTTGAATAACGCAGAGGGCGACGGCGGTTGACCCTATATAAAAAGACGCTGTGAAAAAATGAGTAATAGTCATTTTTCCGCAGCGTCTGTTTTTAAATTTATTTCTATTATACAGTTTCTACAGAATCAGCAATGAACCTGTGAAGCTCATCCTCGGTAGATACATTAGCCAGATACATATAGTTTGCCATTGCCTCTGCCAGAGCATCTGGAATAGGGCAATGCATCTTAATCCTGTCAGCGTAGCGGGACAGGAATTCATCATGGCTATAGCGGAAGTTCTTTCCATCACGGCGGCCTGCAAATATGCAGTAATAATCTGGTCCTGTAGGAACCATAGTGCTGTCATAGGCAATCATATCAGCCCATATCTTGTAAACGTTGGTGCTATGAGCAAAGTTTATCATATCTGGAGTAAAGCCGCCACACGGACGCATATTTACCTCTAGACCAATAATGTCACCCTTCTTGCCAAGGCCCTCCATATCATCAGTGAGCCGGAAGAATTCAAAGTGAACGAAACGGCTCTTTACGCCAAAGGCCTTTACAGTTGCCCGGCCAGCCTGCCTGGTTTCTTCAGGAAGATCCTTCAGAATATAGAATACACTGTTGTCATTTTCATTAACAATATCCATAATGCTCATAGGAGTAACATTGCCTGTTTCAAAGATAGGCTCTCCCTGAGAATTTATTATAGCATCATAGCTATTAACCTCAGCCTTTACAAATTCCTCCATGATATATTGATGAGTGTCATGGTTGTTCCACTTATCATCCAGGAATTTTCTAAGATCATCATCATTCTTTAGCTTGTAGGTACTTGTAGCGCCTACACCATTATCTGGTTTTACTACTACAGGATAGCCAACCTGATCTATGAAGGCCTTGGCATCCTCCCATTTTTCTACCAGGTGATAACGGGCTGTAGGAACACCAGCCATAGCATAGTATTCCTTCATCTTGCTCTTATATTTGATACGAGGGATATCCTCGGTTTTGAAGCCGCTGGTAATATTGAAATCAGTACGCAGGTGAGCATCTCTTTCCAGCCAGTACTCATTGTTGGATTCCAGCCAGTCAATTCGTCCATATTTGTGAGCAAAAAAGGCAACTGCTCGGAAAACCTCATCATAGTTCTCAAGGCTGCTTACTTTATAATATTCATTCAGGCTGTCCTTAAGCTCAGGCAGCAGATTATCATAAGGGCAATCACCGATGCCCAGGACATTCAGTCCATTATTTTTCAGCTCTTTACAGAATTTCCAATAGTTCTCTGGAAAGTTAGGGGATAAAAAGATTATATTTTTCATTATCATTTCACCTGTTATGAAGTGACCTTTGTCAAGAGTAAATTGCAAAAATCACCACA
>CAMCDL010000088.1 GCA_945873565.1 uncultured Selenomonadaceae bacterium
CATCACCCAGGCCGATAATCAGCGGATTATCCTGCTTAGTGCAGATAATGCAATCCGGATCTGCCTTAGACATGAATACCAGAGCATAGGAACCCTCAATGCGGCGGAGCACCTCCCGTACAGCAGCCTCGAAGTCACCCTTATACAGCTCCTCCAGGAGATGTACAACCACCTCAGTATCAGTCTCAGACTTAAACTCATGTCCCTTGGCAATGAGCTCTTCCTTCAGAGGAAGATAGTTTTCTATAATACCATTATGAACAATAGCAAAATCGCCATGGCAATCTGCATGAGGATGAGAATTCCTGTCAGATGGACGGCCGTGGGTAGCCCAGCGGGTATGACCGATGCCGATAGTTCCTTCTGGAGCATCACCAGCAATCTTATCCCTGAGGGAAGCCAATCTGCCAACGCTCTTCTCAACACGAATAGTATCTCCATTAAAAACTGCAATACCTGCGGAATCATAGCCGCGATACTCCAGCTTGGACAGGCCATCCAGCAGATATTCTGCAGCCTGACGGTCGCCAACATAACCAACAATGCCACACATAGTATGAAACCTCCTATTTAATGTGATTATTCTATTCCAATAACCAGCAATAGTCAAGCATATAATTGTCTAGCTATTTATATATCATAACCACCAGCGGAAAGTTCCTTTAGATATTCCTTAAACTGACTGCCAAGGTCATCTCGCCGCAAAGCAAATTCCACCTGAGCCTTTAAAAATCCCAGCTTATCTCCAAGATCATAGCGCTTGCCAACGAAATCATAAGCAAACACTGCCTCCTGCTGAGCCAGAACCTTAAGAGCATCAGTAAGCTGAATTTCCCCGCCCTTGCCAGGCTTGGTATGCTCAAGTATATCGAAAATTGCAGGAGTAATGATATAGCGTCCCAGCACCGCCATATTGCTAGGAGCCTCAGCCGGTGCAGGCTTTTCCACCATATCCGAAACCTTCAGGATACGATGGTTATCCAGCTTATTACCAGCCACAATACCATAGGAGGACACCTGCTCATCCGGCACCTTCTGACAGCCAAGCACACTGCGACCATACTCCTCATAAACCTCAATAAGCTGCTTCATGGCAGGCTTGTCAGGATTATATACTACATCATCCCCCAGAAGCACAGCAAAAGGCTCTTCAGCCATAAAGGCCTTAGCTGTAAGAATAGCATCCCCAAGGCCCCGCATAGAGCGCTGGCGGATATAATGAACCCTTATATCCGCAGTATCACGGACCAGCTTTAAAAGATCGGTCTTGCCAGACTTTTCCAGCGCCATCTCCAGATTAGGTGCCGAATCAAAATAGTCCTCAATTGCCCGCTTAGCATGTCCGCTTATAATCAGTATATCCTCAATACCGCTTTCTAGGGCCTCCTCAACAATATACTGAATTGAAGGGCGATCAACTATAGGAAGCATTTCCTTAGGCGTAGACTTGGTAGCAGGCAGTAACCTGGTACCAAAGCCTGCAGCGGGGATAACTGCCCTCTTAATCGGTCTATTCATACAAAACCCTCACCTTTCCATATGAAGGGCTAAAGCCCTTACCTTGCTCACTATATCCCGAGCACCAGTAATCTCAGAAACTACAGAAGCCACCTGAGCACCAGCTTCCCTTACTTCATGGATATTATTTTCCTTCAGTCCACCAATTGCCACAAAGGGAACCCTGGCATTTTTCACTGCATAGGCAACATACTCCAGCCCCACCGGCTGAGCAGTTTTCTTGGTCTGGGTAGAATGTACCGGTCCCACTCCCACATAATCGATTATATCCCCCATAGCATTGGCCTTATCAAGCTGCTCAGGAGAATGCGTGGACAATCCGATAACCTTGTCCGGTCCCAGAAGCTCACGCACCTTTTCTGGCGGCAGATCATCCTGACCGATATGAACGCCGTCCGCATCTACAGCCAGAGCCAGGTCTGCAAAATCGTCTATTATGAAGGTCCCGCCATAGGATGCCACCAGCTCCTTAAGCTTCAGGCACTCCTCATATCTGGCAAGACCGCTCTTCTCCTTTTCACGATACTGGATAAAGCGTATTCCCGCCTCCAGCATAGCCTTTACCACTGTATAATTATCCCGCCCGGCGGACATTGCCTCAGCAGTAATTCCATATATTGGAAAGGCTGTAAAATTTTTCATTGCATCCTTACGGTTCATCAGATCACCTCAAACACATCTCTGGAAGCTGTATCACAAATGATTTCCAGCCTCTCGCCAGCTTCCTCAGCCTTGGCCGAGATAAGCTCTGCCAGCACCTTCACCACTGGGAATTCCGTTGGAAAATGGCCTCCATCAATAACATGAATCTCATTCTCCCTGGCCAGCTGAGCATCATGATACTTTACATCCCCGGTAATATAGCAGTCAGCACCCAGAAAGGCTGCCCGGCTGATAAAATCAGCCCCAGCACCGCTGCAGAGGGCCACCTTCCTGATTATTTTATCTCCAGCCCTGACCACACGGACATATTCAGCCCCCAGGCCAGCCTTCAGCTTAGCTGCAAACTCATCTATAGTCATAGGCTCAGGCAGATAGCCAATACGACCCACTGTCTCCTCCATAGGTCTGGATGAATCACTATCAAAGGCCCGTATCCTCTCAAGGCCTGCTGCTCTGGCCAGCACATCATTAACGCCGCCAACAGCTGCATCAAGATTGGTATGAGCAGAAAAAACAGCAATATTGTTAATGAGAAGTTTCTGAAAAAGCCTGCCCTGATAAAGATCAGTGCGCAGCTTCTTCATACCCTTAAAAATAACCGGATGATGAGAAATAATCATATCGCAGTGATTATAAACCGCCTCCATCACCACTTCCTCGGTGACATCCAGGCAAACCAGCAGCTTTCCCACATCCTGCTTAGGGCTGCCCACCAGGAGACCTGGATTATCCCAGTCCTCAGCCAACCGTCTTGGAGCCAGCTGCTCCATTATATTCATAATAGCCTGACATTTCATACCGTCAACAACTCCTTAAGCTTAATAATCTGCTCTGTAACCCTGGAAAGCCCATCAGCAGCGGAATAGCTGGAGGCCTGTCTAAGGCCGGCCGCAATACGTTCCTGTCCCTCAATAAGACCCTTTATATATTCGGAAAAAAGCTCCTGCCGCCTCCTTAAAATCACAGGGCCAGCAAAAAGCTCCAGCTGGCCTGGCATGGCTGTCTCGCCAGGCCTTGCCAGCATAATCTGGTAAATCCTCCCATCAGCCTTGCTAAGCCGTTCATCCTCAATATGCCAGCCATGCTCATACAGCCACTGCCTTAAATAAAGAGCAGCATTCTGGGGCTGAAGCACAGCATACTCAAGCCCATCAAATATCTCCGGCTGAGCCTCAAGTATATCCGCAATAAGCTTTCCGCCCATGCCCGCTATGCAGACGGTATTCACCTCGCCAGCCTTCAGAGCCCCCAGGCCATCTCCCTGACGCACCTCAATGGCATCAGCAAGGCCTGCCTCTCTGATAGTACGGCGAGCCGCATCACAAGGGCCAGCATTCTTGTCTGCTGCAATCACAAAGCGGCTGCTGTCATTCTTATAAAGCTCAATAGCCAGATAAGCATGATCTGTACCTATATCTGCCACCCGGCAGCCTGATGGCACAAAATCTGCAACGGCCTGAAGCCTGTCATCCAATCTCATAAAAACCTCTATTCTGCAAAAAAGGACTGCTGTATCGGAAAAACCTGCATACAACAGTCCTTAGTAATCAATCCAGGAAATCCTTCAGCTTCTTGCTGCGGCTAGGATGCTTAAGCTTCCTGATAGCCTTAGCCTCAATCTGACGGATTCTCTCACGGGTAACACCAAAGCTCTGGCCAACCTCTTCCAAAGTCCTTGCCCTGCCATCCTCGATACCAAAGCGCAGAACCAGAACCTTTCTCTCTCTCTCAGTAAGAGTATCCAGGACCTCGCTGAGCTGTTCCTTCAGCAGCATGAAGGATGCTGCCTCAGCAGGAGCTGGCGCGTCCTGATCCTCGATGAAGTCACCGAGATGGGAGTCTTCCTCTTCGCCAATTGGAGTCTCAAGTGATACAGGCTCCTGAGCAATCTTCTGAATCTCGCGAACCCTATCAACAGGAATATCCATTTCCTTGGCAATTTCCTCTGGAGAAGGATCACGGCCCAGAGTCTGAAGAAGCTGACGGGAAACCCTGACCAGCTTATTAATGGTCTCTACCATATGTACCGGAATTCGGATAGTTCTCGCTTGATCAGCAATAGCACGGGTAATAGCCTGACGGATCCACCAGGTAGCATAGGTACTAAACTTAAAGCCCTTATTGTGATCAAACTTTTCTACAGCCTTCAGCAGACCGAGATTACCCTCCTGGATAAGATCCAGGAACAGCATACCACGGCCCACATAGCGCTTCGCAATGCTGACAACCAGTCTGAGATTAGCCTCAGCCAGCTGCTTCTGAGCACGCTCGCCAGCCTCAATATCCTCAGGAGTAGCATCAGGGCTGCTGCCCTTTGCCATAAGCTCAGCCAGACGTCTCTCCTCATCTCCCTGAAGCAGGGACTTCTGACCGATTTCCTTAAGATACATTCTTACAGGGTCATCTATGCTGACACCCTCAGGCACTCCGATATCCAGGTCAACCTCTGCCTCATCGGATATATCATCAGGCACGTCATCATCATCTACATCAACATCCTCAAAAATCATGGATGGTTCCTTATCATTCTTATCAAGGACGCCCTTCTCCTGAAGAGCAACGAGGATATCATCAAAATCATCGCCGGTAAGGTCCATGGTATGAAAAAGATTCTCCAGATCATCACTGGTAAGAGAGCCCCTCTGCTGCTTAGCATATTCCACCAGTGCCTGAATAACAGCATCCTTATCCTTTGCATCCGCCAGAGCACCCTCAGGAGAATGCTCTTCCTCTGCCGCAGGTGCAGGCGCTGCATCAGTCTTTTTCTTTGGTGCAGCCTTCTTCCTGGCTGGAGCCTTCTTTTTTGGAGCCTCTTCCACTGCAGGTACTTCAGCTGGAGCAGATTCCTCCACCTTTACCTCTTCTGCAGAAGCCTCTGCCTTCTTCTTAGCTGGAGCCTTTCTTTTGGCTGGAGCCTTCTTCTTCGGAGTAGTCTCTGGGGATTGCCCACCGTCGACCCCTGCAGGCCCAGCATCAACCTCTGCAGGCGCAGCATCCACTGGCTTTTCAGTCTTCTTCTTTTTAGGCGCTGCCTTCTTTTTGGCAGGAGCTTTAACCGCTGCTGGCAAATCCATTTCCGCTGCTGCTACTTCCTTATCAGGCTCAGCCGCCTTCACGGACTTCTTTTTAGATTCAGCCATGTTTATTTCCCCTCCCAAAAAAGATATCTATAGTCAGTAAGCTTATTCACTATACAACTCATCCATTTCGTGTTTTATCCGCTGGCTTTCAGCCAGCTCCCTAAGAAATCCATCATCACCGGCCAGCTCAAGCTGAATAGCCCGCTGGCGATGCTCCTCAAAAAGAGAAGCCAGATAACTCTTCCTTAGCTTTTTCAAGCAATCATCATAAAGCTCAGACAAATCATCGCTGCCGTAATCCTCCACCAGCGAACGGGACAGCTCCTCTGCTGCTCCCTCCCCAAGGTGTCCTACCAGCTCATCAAAGGACCTGCCATCAGACATGGCAGCCTTCATTGCCGATATCACCTCAGCATGTCTTTCATCAAGAAACTCCAATGGCACGGCAGCCTCCAAGGACTCCAGCACCTCAGGATTATCCCAGGCCAGACGTATAATCACTCTGGCAGCCTTAATCTGAGCATTATCCAGGCTACGTACAATCCGCCGTTTTACAGCATTTGAGGAAGGCTCTTCATTCTTGGCCATGAGGCGTCCGCTGCGCCTGAGCTCTGCCCTTATATCTCCCTCATCAATACCTAAAAGCTGCGCTATTTTTGCACTGTAGGCACTAAGCTCAGCAGAATTCTTTATACCAGCCAACACAGGCATCAGCTCATTCATAGCCTTCACACGGCCCTCAAGACTTCCCATGTCGGCGTGATTCATAACATGACGAATGTGATACTCCATCAAAGGCAAGGCATCGTCAATCAGCTTTCTGAAGCTGTCAGCACCATGCTTCCTGATAAACTCATCAGGATCCTTGCCATCAGGAATCATCACAACCCGGACGTCGGCTCCGGCGGCCTTGGCAATAGTCATAGCCCGCACCGTAGCTGTCTGCCCGGCATTATCACTATCATAGCAGAAATATATGTTAGAGGTGTAGCGCATCAGAAGCCTGCACTGCTCCTCCGTAAAGGCGGTACCCAGGGATGCAACAGCATTCCTTATGCCCGCCGCATAAACAGATATGGCATCCATATAGCCTTCTGTCACCAGCACGAAATCGGCCTGCTGGACATGACGCTTAGCCTTATCAAGGCCAAACAGCAGCCGCCTTTTATTAAAAATAGGCGACTCCGGAGAATTCAGGTACTTAGGCTGACCATTCCCCAGGATGCGGCCGCCAAAGGCCACCACCCTGCCTCTCTCATCAGCAATAGGAATCATTGCCCTGTTGCGGAAACGATCATAAGCCCTGCCGCTGTTCTCCTTAGCAACCGAAAGGCCGCTTTCCTCCAGAAGCTTCCCTGGAATCTCCCGCTTGATAAAGGCATCAGTAAGCTTGCTCCAGGCATCCGGAGCACATCCCAGCTTGAACTCCTTAATTATCTCGTCGGTGATTCCCCGTCCGTGAAGATAATTCAGCGCCCCCTGCCCATAAGCTGTCAGGGTAAGACAGTTATGGAAAAAGGCCGTAGCCATTTCGTGGACCTTCATCAGATCCTTGCGCTTTGCCTCACGGGCAATCTCCTCGGGAGTCTTCTCACGCTCTGGCACCGGGATATTCAGGCGCTCTGCCTGAAGCTTTATAGCTTCATAATAATTAACGCCCTCAATCATGGAAATAAACTTAAAGACATTTCCCCCAGCCTTGCAGCCAAAGCAATAAAAAAAACCTTCATCTGGCTTTACAGAAAACGATGGGGTATCCTCCTGGTGAAACGGACAGCATCCCCAATAGCGGTTGCCGCGCCTTTTCAGAGGTACATATCCAGACACAACAGAAACAAGATCAGACTGCGCCTGAACGCTTTCCACAAATTCATCTGTCAGTCTGCCACTCATAGCCGCACCTTCCCGCAACAGAAAAAATTCCACTCCAAAAATAGGACTAGACTTCATTAATTCTATATAAATGCAGAAAGTCCTTCTTTGCGTAAAAAAAATTTACACACAAAAAAATAATCTATGAGTTTTATTCCCCACATAAGATATATTCAATGCAAGTAAAAAAAATCCTTTTTTTCTACTTCACAAATTTAACTTTTTTTGCTTACTTCATCACCATCAGCCCC
>CAMCDL010000089.1 GCA_945873565.1 uncultured Selenomonadaceae bacterium
ACACACTGCATATCGTCGGCAGCGTCAGATGTGTATAAGAGACAGATATAATCCTATAAAGCTCTTTCTCTTCAGACAGCTCATATCCTGAGCTGACCAACAAGCTCACTGACATGCTTAAGCCCCCGAGACTCAAGGTAGCTGTCAACTCCCTCTGCCACCTTTACCACGGCATCAGGATGAATAAAATTCTCAGCTCCCACAGCTACTGCACTGGCACCTGCCAGCAGGAATTCGATAGCGTCCTCGGCTGTAGCTATACCACCAAGCCCCAGAATAGGCACCTTGACAGCATTTGCCACCTGCCATACCATACGGACTGCAATAGGCTTAACTGCCGGTCCAGACAGACCGCCGGTAATATTTCCCAATAAAGGTTTCCAGGTGCGTATATCTACTACCATACCAGTAAGGGTATTTATCAGAGCTATAGCATCAGCGCCTGCATCCTCCACAGCCTTTGCCATAACAGTAATATCTGTAACATTAGGAGATAGCTTTACAATTACTGGCTTGCTGGTATTTTTCTTTACAGATTCGGTAACAGCAGCAGCCGCCTTAGGATCAGTACCGAATACAATTCCACCCTCCTTAACATTAGGACAGGATATATTAACCTCAACACCATCAACACCATCTACATCCAGCTTGGCAGCCATCATGCCATAATCCTCTACTGTGCCAGCTGAAAAATTGGCAATAAAAGCTGTATCCGGGGCCTGTTGACGCACTCTTGGCAATACATCTGATAAAAATCTATCTATACCAGGATTCTCAAGGCCAATACAATTCAACATACCAGATGGGGTCTCAGCAATACGGACACCATTATTGCCAGCTCTTGGCACCGGAGTAATTCCTTTAGAAATAATCGCACCAACCTTTTTCAGGTCAAGAAAATCACTGTACTCTATACCAAAACCGAAGGTTCCTGAGGCACCCATTACAGGAGTAGCCATCTTGATTCCCGCAAAATCTGTAGCAAGTCTTTCCATATTCATCAGCCAAATACCTCCTCTGCAGCAAATACCGGCCCATCAGCGCATACTTTCTGGCGCTTTTTGCTCACCTTTCCTTCAAAGGTACAGCCAAGACATACACCAATACCGCATGCCATGCGCTTTTCCATGGAAACCTGGCACTCAATCCCCTTTTCCATGGCATATTTAGCCAGTCCCTCCATCATAATGGTTGGACCACAGATTTTAATGTGCTTTATATCATGCTTCTCCAGGATAGCAGGCATTGCATCGATAGCAAAGCCCTTTATACCAGCTGAACCATCATCAGTTGTAATGAATAAATCCGCAGCATATTTCTGGAAATATTCCTTCCAGAAAAGCTCACTGCTGTTCTTTACTCCTAATAGTACAATAGGCTCAGAGCCTTTTTCCGCTAAGGCATGAGCTGTATAAATGATTGGAGCAATGCCAACGCCGCCTCCTATAAGGAGCGTCTTGCCATCAATTCCAAGATCAAAGCCATTGCCCAGAGGTCCTTCAACACTTATTTCAGCGCCTTCCTTAAGCTCAGAAAGCTCCCTGGTTCCCTTTCCTGCCAGCCTGTAAATAACAGTAAGCTGCCCCTTTTCCTTGTTTACATCAGCAACGCCGAATGGGCGGCGCAGATAGGTACTTCCCGACTCATTCTTGAGCATCACAAATTGACCAGCCTCAGCAGAAATATCCGGCAGTCTAAGAACCATCTCATTTATATCGCCGGACAGGCTGCGATTTACTACGATAACACCGGTTTCAAGCATCTTTTTCATAAAAACTCTCCATTCCAGGCAATCAGCCCATCAGATACTGAAGCATGCCATAAGCAGCCAAGCCTGTAATAATGCTGTATGGCAAGGATTTCTTTATTGCAGCCACTATCAGGACTGGCACTGATGCCAGCATACTGATATTATCAAGGCCAAAGTTTACTCCATTTGAATCAAGGAAAACAGAAGAAAAAATCAATGCTCCAAAAACAGAGGTTGGAACATAGGTGAGCCATCTCTCGAAAAATTTTGGCATAGGCCTGTTTCCCAGCACAACAAAAGGAAGTGCTCTAGGAATGTAGGACACTACGAACATGCCAAATATACACAGGTATAATTCCGCTGTACTCACTCTTTTTCCTCCTCTCCAGTAACTGCAGCCGCCAGGGTAGATACCACCAGGGTAGCCACAACTACATTAAGCATATTGGTCAGCCACGGTGACAGCACCAGCGCCAGCACACCGCTGCCTACACCAGCCAGCACCAGCCAGCTGTTCTTGAAGTGGAATGACCACAGGCCGATAAACATGGCCACCAGAGCATAACTCACCAGAGCAGTATCTATGTAAACAGCTTCACCAAGTATATCTCCCATTACTGTAGCTGTTATCCACGCCATATGCGAGGTATAGCTCTGAGCAATAGCCTGATCCGTGGTCCATTCCTCATCCTCACGCTGGAACATGGTCATGTTTACCGCTGAGGTTTCATCAACAATTTCCTGAGCAAAGAGCAGCTTATACAGCATCCCACGCTCAGCAATATATTTATTAAGCATAGTTCCATAGAAAATATGCCTCAGATTTACAATCATAATAGTAAGAACGATTGAGATAATACCACTGCCAGAGCCTATCATCGCCAGGGCGATAAACTGTCCGCTTCCAGCAAAAACCATAATTGACATGACCGCAAGCTCTACAGGACTTACTCCCACTTTCTGAGCCAGAATGCCGCAGGCAAGGCCCAAAGGGATATATCCAAAGCATATTGGCCAGGCAGCCTTCAGCATGCCGATATTAATAAATCTATTCACTTGAAGCACCTCTAAAATTTAACAAAATTTCCGTTTTCAAATACCTGCACACGAGTGCCATCAGCTTTTATTCCGATGATACACATATCACTGGTACCAATCATAAAATCCTCATGCACCAGCGAATCATTAACTCCACGCTTTACAAGCTCCACAGAATCCAGCTGATCGCCGTTCTCTATGCAGGTAGGGTATGCCTTACCAAAAGCCAGATGGCAGGCAGCGTTTTCGTCAAACAGCGTATTATAAAACAGTACTCCAGTGTTAGAAATAGGTGAATCATATGGCACCAATGCCACCTCTCCCAAGTGGCAGGCTCCCTCATCAGTAGCCAGCAGCTCATCAAGGGCCTCCTGTCCTCTGCTGGCCTTTGCCTCAATCACCTTTCCCTTTTCAAATGTCAGAACCATATCCTCTATCACCTGGCCGTGATATACCAGTGGCTTAGCTGCATACACCACGCCGTCTGCCCCATCACGGTCTGGCAGGGTATATATTTCCTCAGTAGGCATATTTGCCACAAAACTGACACCATCAGCTGCCAGCTCAGCGCCTCCAGCCCAGATATGGCCCTCAGGCAATTTTACAGTAAGCCTGGTACCAAGGCTATTAGAATATTCCAGTGCCTTGAAGCGGCTGCTATTCATAAAATTGGAAGCCTTCTTCAGGTATTCTGTATGGCGTTTCCACTCATCCACTGGCTGATTATCCGCCTCAATGCGGACAGTCTTAAAAATAGCCTTCCACAAAAGCTCAACAGCCTGTTCCTTTGAGACCTCCGGAAACACCTTAGCCGCCCAAGAGCTTGTAGGAATCGAAACAACACACCAGCGAAGCTCATTGCTCATAAGCTTCTGACGGTATTCCAGCAGCGCTTTTCCAGCGGTACGCTGGTTCAACAGAAGCTTCTCAGAATCTGCACCGCTGAAAATCTCAGGGTCTGATGCATGAATTGATATTACTGCAGCTCCCTTTTCAATATATTCCATGAACATGTCATGGCGCCATTTAGGGAACTCCCCAAACACCTCAAGCTCAGCATTATCCAAGCGGATTCTGGCCATCTTTTCATCGCTCCATTTTATAGCGACATCCCTAGCACCGGCAGCAAAGCCTGCCCGCGCCACACGACGGGCAAAATCTGCACATTCTATCGGTGAATTTATAATAAGCTCCTGCCCAGTCTGAAGGTTCACGCCTGTGCAAACCACCAGCTGAGCATATTTATCCAGCATTTTATCCATATACATCCCCCATGCATAAAACAAGTCATTTTATTATACAACAAAAACAGCTTTTTTGCCTTATATATTGTAGATAATTTAATATAACCCTTCCTTTTCTTTAACATTTCTTTAATAATATGCTATTATACTTCTGGATAAAGAATTATTATCTGGTCAGGAAAAGGGGCATATACTATGATGAAATCGTTGAAAAAACATATTGCACGAGCATTAGTAGCATTGATGGCAGTATCCATTCCTATGGCAGCAATGCCTGCGCCAAAGGCTGAAGCAAGCCTTCTCGGCTCTGTTATTTCAGCAGTTGCTACCGGCATTCAGGTTAATCAGGTAAAATCTGCTATGGAATACTACAATAATGATGAGCAGGGCCGACAGGAGCTCTTTGAGGCTATGAAGGAGCAGCAGGGCGTAAATGATGATCCTGAGCTTAATGCAAGGCTCGCTTCTCTCATGGAAAGCCTTTCCACCTCCGTAGCAGCTGTTGACCCTTCTATAAATGATAAGCCCTACAATTATTTCGTAAATGCTGACACTACATTCAACGCGGCATGCTCCCTCGGACATAATATGACTGTCAACACAGGCCTCTTCGACCTGATTGACAACGACTCCGAGATAGCAGTAGTCCTTGGCCATGAAATGGCCCATGGACAGAAGGATCATGTAATAAAGGGCTTTGAAAAATCCATACCTACCACCATTATAGCTGGAGCTATTGCCGGCTCTGGTTCTACTGCCGGCGCTGCGGCTGCCAATGTTATTGCAAACTACACCTCAGCAGTAAATATTACCAAGCCTCAGGAATGGGAGGCCGATAATATCGCCTTTGATTATATATGCGCCTCCGACTATAACATAGGTGCCTGCGCAGCCATCTGGCAGCGGGTTATTGAAAAGAAGGGTGCCAGCGGCTCCAAGAATTTTGTTGGCGAAATCTTCTCCCCATCCGATCATCCTACCCATGAGGAACGCCGTGATAATTATGCCCGCAAGCTGTCTGAATACAGCCACGGACATGTTACAGCTGCTAACGGAACTGTAAAGGTATACGGTCATGATTTTGTCACCCCGGCAGCCTACGGCTCCATGAGCAGCAACGAAAGGGCTTACTTTGTAGCTGGCAATCTGGCCAGAGCCTTCCACAACAACGAAGCCCCTGATGAAGCATATCTATACAACGGAACTTTATATATCGACAATCAGGCAATCATCACCCCAGTGGAAGGAGATGAATCTGCATCTTCACTCTGTGATGAGCTGAATGCTCTGCTGTCATTAAGGAGGACAGAAAATGTGGCTTAAGTACCGCACCTCGATTTTTCTCTTAGTCAGCTTCCTGCTGTTATTTTCAGGCTTCTGGCTATTCCCGAATTTTGCCTTTATATTCTTCATTTCTCTGCTGCTGCAGCTTTTTCTGTCACCACTTGTCAAGCTGCTAAGCAAAAAAATGAGCCGCACTGCTGCTTCAATAGTCACCGTACTGCTAACCATCGTAATTATTGCTGCAGGCATAACCGTAGTCTCCAGCAGCTTTTTACCTACTCTCAGGGACTTTGTTGAAGCTCTGCCAAATTATACAAAACAGCTGAAGAACTTGCCTTTTATCAGTGAAAATACTTACATAGCTCAATCACTGGATGAGGCATGGTCTGAAATTGCTAATATCAGTATAACGGCTGTAACAAGCTCTATCGGTATTATCCTGTCCATGTTCAGTAAACTGATAGACATAGTAATTATACTCTTTGTTACCTTCTATCTGCTTAGTGATGGCTTCATGATTCAGACCTATCTGGTCAATCTGTTCCCAAGCAACTCCAGCAGCAGAGTTGCCCAGCTTTTTGATAACATATTGCATTCACTTCAGATATATATTCGCAGCCAGTTCATAATGTGTGCAATTACAGCAGTAGTCACCTTTGTATACTTTACCATCATGGACGTAAAGTATGCGTCAGTATTTGCCGTAATGTCTGGCCTGGCCGAGCTGATACCTGTAATAGGACCTACGGTAGCCTCCTGCTTTGGAATTATATTTACTACAGCCTATGACAGCTCTCTCCTCATACCAACTGCCATATTCTATCTTATTATGACTCAGATCAACCACAATCTTGTTTATCCTTGGCTAATTGGAAAGTCACTTAAGCTTCATCCTGTAGCCATAATCCTGGGCATTATCTTCGGTGGTGAAATCCTGGGCGCTGCTGGAATGTTCCTAGCGGTTCCATGCATAGTAATCTTCAAGCATCTAATCGAGGATATACATCAACACGATAAAGAAAGTCTGCCTAAGAATCCGTAAAATTGCATATTCTAAGCCAATAAAAGGGCCGTTAGTTCATTATGAACTAACGGCCACTCATGCTTTCGCCTCCCTATCACTCAAACAGCGTGGAAATATACGCTGGATCATATTCCTGAATAAATTCAATCTGACGGGCAGCAGCTGGTGGAGTAAAGAATACATGGAAGTACAGCCTGCCATCCATGAGGCCGGTAGTAGTATTATCATCCTCGCGGAACTCTACACGTCCGCCCAGAAAACTCACCTTGAAGTCAGCCGGGCTATTCGCCAGACCATCAAAGATTTGGGAGGTACCATGCCGGAGGATTTGCCAACACCTGATAGGAGCATTAATCAGCTAAAATTGGAACAGAAGAAACTACTAAAAGAAGATAAAGGAGTGTCTTATTATGCAAAAACTTGTTTATCCTGCTTGTTTTTATCCATATTCAAACGAAGATGGCAATGGCTACACTGTTATTGTCCCTGATTTACCTGGCTGTGTTACTGGTGGAGAATCCCTTGCTGAAGCTATAGAGATGGGTGTTGATGCAGCTTCTGGCTGGGTACTGACTGAAATGGAGGACGGCAAGCCTATCCCAGCTGCCAGCAAGCCAGAAGATATATCAGCGGATGAGGAACCAAATGGCTTTGTCAGCATGCTCGTTCTGGACATGGATACTTATGCTGAGAAATACGGTAATAAGGCTGTAAGAAAAAACCTCACTATCCCTGCCTGGCAGAACACCTTTGTAGAGCAAAAAAACCTCAATGTTTCCAGAATTCTGCAGGATGCACTATCCGCCATGTATCTAAAACAATCGCCATCTTTTTGAACATTCTCTCCACTTAATGCTTTCAGCGTTTGAAGTGGGAGATTCTTAAGAAGATTGGTTATACAACCCTTATTCTTAATGGGCTGTCCAAAAGTCCACTACACAGTTCTTCGAAATCGAAGTTCTGTTTACTTTTTCTAAGTATATTACAAGCACCATTTACATCGGCATTTATTACTTTGC
>CAMCDL010000090.1 GCA_945873565.1 uncultured Selenomonadaceae bacterium
TACACACTGCATATCGTCGGCAGCGTCAGATGTGTATAAGAGACAGATAATGCAGATTGCGTCGCCATCATTCAATGAAAGTGATTTAGTAGGAGTGGCTGCTGGAATTTCTTCATTGTCATGCTCCAGCTCCCACAGATATTCCTGTGCAGCTGACTGTGCCAGTTCCACAACTTTTTCAACGGTATCACCGCTGGCAACACAACCAGGCAGATCGGGAAAATAAAGGCAATAGTTTTCGTCGGTCTGCTCGATAATAGCAGGATAAACATAATGATTTGGTAAATTTCTATACATAGCAAGTCCTCCTGAGCATGGCAGGGTTTAGAAAAGCCCTGCTTGTTGTAATATTGATTTTTCCGTGCCGTGTGCAATCGTATCGCTGAGTTTATGTGGAGCAATAATTATGCAACCTGGCTTTGTGGGATGTTTGAATTTTCGATGGCTTCCACGTTGAGAGACTTGTTTCCAGCCGTCATCTTCAACTAATTCTATGATGTCCTTGAATTTCCTTGGCATCTTTGTCCCTCCTTTAACCATATTATAACATACGTATATTATACGTGTCAATGATGCAGTTTACGTCACCATATTCAATATAGTGAGTGGCTGTTTTCAAAAGTTAAACAACCACTCTTATTTTATTTTCCATGGAAGCTTTAGGACATTCAACCGGATGTATCTAGCCAGGCCAGCCATCAGTTTATCAACCATAGTTGGAAGATCAATCATCTTATTGCCTCACTTTCATATACAAGCATACTGCCCTAATTTCTTCCATGTCTAAGTTTCCAGATAAGGTATAATATTTTTCGCAAATTAAATATTTGCTATCATAACGGACAAGAACGACCCGGACAAACAGGTTAATTTGGCCGAATTGAAGAAGGACAAGGACCAGCCCGTGGAGCTGAACCAGTACAATATTCAAGCCTACAAGCCTGTCATTAGAACCATATCCATAGCCCCGGACATAAATGAGCGGGGAGTCCGCCAGGTTGATTTCTCTATATCAAAGATGATAACCAAGGACGGGCAATATATAGGTGTGGGTGTGGGGTATGATATTGTTGACCACCGGGCCCTTGTAAAGCTGTCATATAGCTGGTAATGATATTGATAAATATTGATATGTATTGATAATTATTTCGTAGTTTGTTATAATAAACATGAGGTAGAAATATCTCCGATGTGGGAGCATCGCAAAAAGCCGATTTGTGAGCGGAGCAAATAAAAATCCGCGCCATGATGTGCCTGATAAGCACGCGGCTAACGGTGAGCAGAACACCGTGCCTGAGTAGGGGGCAAAGCCTATACCAGAATGTGCCTGATAAGCACGCGGCTGGCGGCCAGCATAAAACTCTCAGATTGAACCTAAAGGGGAGTGGGCAACCATTCCCTTTTTTCTTGGTATTGACATGAAAAAAAATGATAGCATAAAAAACATAATTAGGACTCAGGTTATTCAAGCTGCAAAAAATTATACCTTGCTGGCTGGTAAGCTGTATTTATATGTATATGGCAATGAATACTTTGAGGTTCTTTTTTCTGTAGGTAGCTTTAAGCATTTGACAGGTATAGGTTCGGCTTTATCCGCTGTAGACTTCTATCAAAAAGCTGCTAGCAGTAAGCTGTCTGAAAATCAGCTAATTTTCAACCAGCAGCACACAGTCAAAAAGGCAAAAAAGAAACTTCCCTGTCTGTTGCGATTGCCGGAGCTGACGAACTCCACTGTCTGCGTTGTAAGAGATCTTACTACCCAGACACTTTTATATAAATTAGGCGTCACGAATTTAGATTTTACTCTTGGGATGGCACAACCAGCATTTATAAACGAGCTTCCTGATGGTGTATATTTACCTCGTTCTTTGCGAGTAAAGGATAAGGCTATAGAAAATAGCACAACAGGGGAATTTATAGATTTTATTTTTGAAAAACCAACTAATAGAAAAGACTATCAATATGATATTATGACCTACAGAGGGACGGACAACAGACCGCCTGACTGTATAAGCCATTTAATAGATAGCAGCTTTTACAAATAGCAAAGCCGCCTCATTACGGGGCGGCTTTTTATATGACTGGATTGTATCAATCTTTGTGGGGCCTTGGTATTTAAGGGCTGAAATACCCCAATACATGACCATTTTTTACAGTACGCTGTCCAGCAGCTCCCGGCTCTTTGCCTTGCGTGATTCCAGAACATGGGAATATGTCAAAATATTATTTTCAAATATCTACAATTATATTTTTACTTCCGATAAGTATAAATTATCGGAAGTAATTTTATATAGACTTATGTACACGTGTTGAACCCATGCAAAACTTGCGTTTATCATTGATTAAATGCACATACCTTTAAAGAGTCTTATTTGGTTTTATATGGTTTTGTAGCGGATATGATGGCAAAATGATGGCAATGATGGCAAAATCAATATGAAGTTGACAAAAATAGTGTTTTCCTCTAATATATTATAGGAGTCATTGAGGAGCGCCTTTGATTCTTTTATAGACAGATTAATAGCGAGGGACCCTGTGTTTCAGGTTGAGAGGAAGCAATTGAGCTTCGACCGCTGCCGTGATGGTTGCCATCTGCAGTTTTGCTAGTCTGTTTTGCATACCTTAATTTAATATCAGATAGTAGGGTTCACCTTCAGACTGGCAAATTGATGGCGTAGTTTTGAAAGGTGGATTTTTTTATGGATTATCATACCAGGCTTGTGCGTATGGTCTTTATGGCCATGATGATAGGATTAGGTGTAGTAATTTCACCTATATTAAGAATTGAAGGTATGTGCCCTATGGCTCATCTCATCAATATAGTTTGTGCGGTAATGCTGGGACCGCTGGAGGCTTTTTCTTGCGCTACCCTTATTGGTATTATCCGTATGGCGATTATGGGAATACCTCCTCTTGCTCTTACTGGTGCAGTATTTGGTGCCACCCTCTCAGGTATTTTTTATAGAGCCTCCAAGGGAAAGCTTATATGTGCAGTTATTGGTGAGGTAATCGGTACAGGTATAATCGGTGCTATGGTCTCATATCCCGTTATGGAGCTTTTCTGGGGAAGAACAGGCCTTAGCTGGATGTTCTACGTTCCATCCTTTATAGCAGGAACTCTTATTGGAGGAACCATAGCCTTTATCTTCCTGACAGCACTTAATCACAACGGAACTCTGAAGATGATACAGGAAAAGCTTGGAGCAAAGACATATTAATGCCAGAGGTTAGCCACTGCCAAGACAATACATAATATAAGGGTTCCCCATTTTGGGGAACCCTTTGCTTGTGTCTATACATTTAGAAGCCTTTTAAGCTGCATCCAAATCCTCTTCCCCATCATCCTCGTCAATATCTATATCGGCGGTTACGGTGTATTCTCCATCAGAAACCTCTATAAAGGCACTGCTGGAAATAGTTGACTCATTTTGAGGTGTGGTAAACATAAAATGATATATGTACAGGCCATCGTCAAGGTCTGCATCTTCCATGTAAGGATTATCGTTAAGCTCAAAGGATCCCAATGTTATTATTCTACCATTTTCGTAGCTGTAATCATCCACATCATATTCAACGTAGTATGGAGTAATAATGTCACCTTTTTTAATCTCAATGAAATTTCTGCTAGGCACGCCGTTATCAGTATATGGATGAGCACCGATTATGTGCAGCTGATTGTCCTTGTAATCATAAACAAACTCAAGGAGGCAGTTTATATCATTTACTGAAATCGGAGAAGTGTAGGTGATATACTCATCAGTCCAGTTGGTGACATCAATATTCAGCGGAATGCCATTAAGGGATGGCCAGGTTGCTGAAAAATTGTCTGCGAATACGCCAGTTTCCCAGTCAGCATCAACATTGCCATCATTACCTAAGAAAATAAAGCTATCATCTTCATCATCATAGATTCCTACAACGCATTTGACAGATGCCAGTTCGTCCATTTCATTCTGCTCAAGGAATACATAGGCATATTCCTGATCAGTCCAGGTAGGTGTATCAGTCAGGTCTGAAATCTTAAAGAGATCTGAATTCATGATTTTGTTATATAAGCTAGCAGCATTTTTGTTTGAGGAAGGCAGATGGTGATAGGTATTAAAGCTGTTCCTGTCGGCATCAATAGGATAATATACGGCAATGCCATGGCTGTTTTGCCTATAAATACCATTTTCCATAAAAACTACAGAATCCTCGATGGCCTTCTTGAGTTTTCTAGAGGATTCTGGAATAAGATTGTCTGTACCGTTTGCCAGATCCCATAAATCAATGGTGTCGTAGGAGCCGTTATCTAGCTTCTCCGCCCCTCTGGCTGCTCTTGAAAACTCAGATATTGTTGATTTTAATGTGGTCGCAGCTATGGCATCATGGCTGAACTGGTCATAAGCTTCAGCCAGTTCTGGCATTTTCGAAAGATCGACAACGCTTATTGTAACAGTCGGGTCACATAATGTTCTTACTGTATGCATATAATATCCGTCAGCCATACTAATAGCCATATCCTTGACACTGATATCAGGATTTTTAGCAATAGCTTCAGGAATAAGGCTGTAGTCATAGCCGCATCCCTGTCCTAAATCCTCGGAGGCTACATAATAATCACCATAACCATATAGGCCAGTGGCAAATTCTATTGAGCCCATAAGGCACATATCGAGGGCAATAATGTCAAAGGCAGGTTTCTCTGGATTATAGCCTGCGCCATACTCAAATGCCTGAAGTATTTCATGGGTCTTGATGTTGTTGCCAGTCAGCTGATCCCAGCACATGCCATACAGAGGACCGCCGCCATGATTCCAGCCGATGAATGCTTTGTGAGCGGATGAATCATCCTGACTTAATGCAAGAAATTCAGCCAGAGTATCAGCTGAACCCATGTCCACTTTATCATAGGTTGCAAGCACATGAATACCGCTGCTGTCATACATGAAGAGAGTCTGTTTTTTGTCCTTTAAAAAGTCAAGATCCCAGGAATTGGCACCACCAGCCAATACGATAACTCTGTTTCCTGGTGGCATAGGCTTGGAAAAAAGATCCCTTAAGTTATCGGAGCCTGCATTGTAATTTGTTTCCAGATCAGTACCACAAAGATACCAATAGAAGGTCCAGTTCAGATTATCTTCCTGAGGTATAACCTCCGAGAAAGCACTCTGAGAGGCAGCCTCAGCAATGGCATAGCTTGCAGGCCTATCATAGACATCAGATTGAACCGGTGCTACAAAGCCTGTATAGAGTATGCTGGCCGCGGAAATAATTGCTGCAGTTCTCTTTAGCATTTTTTTATGGAAAATGTATTCTAAAAAAATATATAAAAATCTCTTTAATATCATAAGTTAAGCTCCATAATATCATTTACAAGAATATCTACATTTTCATTTCTGGTGCTCCAGCTAGTGCAGAAGCGGACAATATGATGGTCGCTGTCGTATTGTCCTTCGTATTCATAGATATGCTTCTGGCCAATCTGTTCCATCTGAGCATTGGAAAGAATCACAAACTGCTGATTCGTATCGTTTTCAAAATAGAAAGGTATGCCTTTATCAGCAAAGGCCTTCTTGATTTTTAATGCAGCCATATCTGCATGCCGGGTGATTTCAAAATAGAGACCATCCTTGAACAGGGTATAAAACTGCAGGCCCAGCATCCAGCCCTTAGCCAGCATGCCGCCGTTCTGCTTGATGTAGCTGCGGAAATTATCCTTCAGGTCGTCATTGATGAGTACAACTGCTTCACCGAATATAGCACCGCATTTTGTACCGCCAATGTAGAAGGCATCAGCCAGACGGGCAATATCAGAAAGCTTAACGTCACAGGATGCAGCTCCAAGGCCGTAGCCCATGCGGGCACCATCAATATAAAGGTACATGTTATATTCGCTGCAGGCCTTTCGGATATCCTCCAGTTCCTTTAGGGAATAATAAGTACCAAACTCCGATGGGAATGACAGAAAAACCATCTTTGGCTGGGTAATATGCTCCTTTACGCCGCTGATACGATACTGCTCACCCTCTGCCCGGATACCCTCAGCAGTCAGCTTGCCATCCTTTCCATCTATAGCATGAATCTTGTGACCAGTGTTTTCAATAGCACCCGTTTCATGATTATTGATATGGGCAGTATGAGCACTGACAATTCCCTGATATGGCCTAAGAGCAGCAGCTGCTACTGTGTAATTAACCTGAGTGCCACCTAAAAGGAAATGCACCTCAGCCTTATCGGTATCGAGATATTTCTTTATCTCCTCCCCTGCCTTCTCACACCATTCATCAAGTCCGTAGCCTGGGTAGCTGATTTCATTGGTATCCATAAGAGCCTTTAGAATAGCAGGGTGTGCTCCCTGATTATAGTCATTATTCCATCTTAACATAAAACAACCTTCCTTAGTTATAAGACTAAACCACAAAAAGGAGCTATCGCAGTATTACCGATAAGACGATAGCCCCTGATATCCTATGCTGTTAAATTAATGAATCTCGGTGTCGGTAATCAGGATACCAACAATTTTGCTGTGATCAAGCAAATTCTTTTGAAGCATGAAGCATATTTTGCCACCGTTCGGTGCATAGTAAATATAAAGCTTATCATAGGAAACGCCTAGCTGCTGAAGCAGTGTGGAATCATTTTTGCTGAGGGTTACATCTGGTTCACCATAAATGCTGGTAAGTTCATCTGCCTTCATGCCAACCTTGATGCCGGCAGGAGTTGCTATACCGTTATTGGCAATGCTGGCAATGCTTGTAGCCATGTAATATCCTGGACGGGTTGCCTTGATTTTCTCCTGAGCAGTGGAGGTAGTATAATAAATCTTAAAAGTACCATAATCCAGGAAAGCCGCTCCATCGCTATTAGTGAACAGCTCACCGCCATATACCTGCTGTGCATATGATGGGCTGCTCATGAAAGCAATACCACCAAGAGTAAGCTGACTATTAGAAACAGCTGCAGAGCATATTGCAGTTGCCATCATAGTACCGCCGATAAGTGCAGCCATAATAGCCTTTTTTAATTTATTCATGAAAATCATCCTCTCATAGTTTTAAGATACAAAATTTCTCTTAATTTATTTCTACATAAAAGAAGATTATCCTTCTTTTTTATTTTAATCCATGAGAGAGGCTAATATATCGTCGCTGCCCTTGCCGAGGCATTCAGGAGCATGTTTTGTGAATGGGTTCCTGCATAGCAATATTTAATAGCATAGCTTATTCTGGTTGTCAATAATAAAATTTAATTTTACACAACTGATTGTATTTTTTTAGA
>CAMCDL010000091.1 GCA_945873565.1 uncultured Selenomonadaceae bacterium
TTCCTCTACGTCTCGTGGGCTCGGAGATGTGTATAAGAGACAGATATACAATGGGTTAGATTAGAGGTAATGAAAAATGTATAATGCTAAATCAATGAAAGCGGAAGAATTTATTTCTGATGAGGAAATAAAGGCGACATTGGCATATGCCGATGCCAATAAGGATAATTTTGAGGTGATAGACCAGATTATCGCTAAAGCAAAGCTGGGCAAGGGGCTTACTCATAGAGAGGCTTCTGTACTGCTGGCTTGTGACAATGAAGAAAAGCTGCAGGAGATATATGATCTAGCAAAGCAGATAAAGGAAGACTATTATGGTAACCGTATAGTGCTTTTTGCACCCCTTTACCTGTCTAACTATTGTATCAATGGCTGTGTATATTGTCCTTATCATATGAAGAATAAGCACATCAGCAGGAAAAAGCTGACTCAGGATGAAATCCGCAGGGAGGTTATTGCTCTGCAGGATATGGGTCATAAGCGGCTGGCTATTGAGCTTGGAGAGGATCCTGTAAATAATCCAATAGAGTATGTGCTGGAATCAATAAAGACTATTTATGATATAAAGCATAAGAATGGCGCAATACGTCGTGTAAATGTCAATATCGCAGCTACTACTGTGGAAAACTATAAAAAGCTTCACGATGCTGGTATTGGAACCTATATTCTGTTCCAGGAGACTTATAATAAGGAATCCTATGAGCAGCTTCATCCAACTGGACCAAAGCATGATTATGCATATCATACTGAGGCAATGGATCGTGCTATGGAAGGCGGCATTGATGATGTGGGCCTTGGAGTTCTTTTCGGCCTTGAAATGTACCGCTATGAATTTGCAGGTATCCTGATGCATGCAGAGCATCTTGAGGCGGTACATGGAGTCGGTCCTCATACCATAAGCGTTCCACGCGTAAAAAGGGCTGATGATATTGATCCGGAGGCCTTTGATAATGGTATCAGCGATGATATATTTGAAAAAATTATTGCTCTGTTAAGAGTAGCTGTGCCATATACTGGCATGATTATTTCCACTAGAGAGGGCAAGGCTGTACGTGAGAAGGCTCTTGAGCTGGGAATTTCCCAGATTAGTGGCGGCTCCCGTACCAGTGTTGGCGGATATGTAGAGCCAGAGCCAGAGGAGGATAATTCAGCTCAGTTTGATGTCAGTGATCAGCGTACTCTGGATGAGGTGCTTAACTGGCTTATAAAACTTGATTATGTTCCAAGTTTCTGTACTGCCTGCTACCGGGAAGGCCGTACTGGTGACAGGTTTATGTCTCTTTGCAAGAGCAAGCAGATTCTTAATTGCTGCCATCCGAATGCGCTGCTGACTCTCAAGGAGTACCTTGAGGATTATGCAAGTGATGATACCAGGGCTGCAGGTCTAGCAATGATTGAACGTGAGCTTGAGCGGATTCCTAATGATAAGGTCCGGGATGTAGCGAAGGCTCGTCTTGCTGACATCAGTAACGGAAAGAGAGATTTCAGGTTCTGATATGAGTGAGCTAAACAATACACCAAATGCTAACAGAATACATATTGGTATTTTTGGCAGAACCAATAGCGGTAAGTCAACCTTTATAAATAGCTTTACTGGACAGCAGGTTTCTATTGTTTCAAAAGTGGCAGGAACAACTACGGATCCTGTTTATAAGGCTATGGAGATTAATCCTCTTGGCCCTTGTGTAATAATTGATACAGCTGGATTAGAGGATAAAAGTGAGCTTGGCAGCCAGCGCCAGGAAAAAACCGAGCTGGCTATGGCAAAAACAGATATTGCGGTTATTGTGCTGCCTGCTGAGGGGAGCACAGACTGCACTCTTGAGATAAATCTGGCCAAGGGCTTTGCTGCAAAGAAAATTCCCGTGCTTTGCATATTTAACACCTTTGGCAAGCCTGTTGATGCCGATATGAATATACGGGAACAAGCCTTGAAAAATGCATTGTCTGGAACAAAAAAACGGCTTCTACGTGTGGACTGCTCTTCTGAAACAGAGGTGCAGAAGCTTCGCATGGCTCTGGCAGAGCTGATGCCAGAGGAATTTGGACCTGAGCTGATTACAGGCGGCTTGCTGGAGGATGGAGACATGGTTCTTCTGGTTATGCCTCAGGATATCCAGGCACCTAAGAACCGTCTTATACTGCCTCAGGTACAGACCATCAGGGAGCTGCTGGATAGAAAGTGTACTGTAGTGTGTACAGTTGCTGACAGAATGAAGGAAGCTCTGTCCAGGCTAGCAGAGGCTCCTAAACTGATAATTACTGATTCCCAGGTTTTTGGCTATGTGTATGATAACAAGCCAGCCGAAAGTATGCTTACATCCTTCTCAGTTCTGTTTGCAGCCTATAAAGGTGATCTGCAATATTATATCGAGGGGGCTAGGCATATTGATAGCTTGACTGAAAATTCAAGAGTGCTGATAGCAGAATGCTGTACCCATGCCCCGCTTGCTGAGGATATAGGCAGGGTAAAGATTCCTAATATGCTGAAAAAGCGTTTTGGTGCAGGTATGAAGATCGATGTAAAAAGTGGTACTGATTTTCCGTCAGATCCAGGTGAGTATGACCTGATTATTCAGTGTGGCGGCTGCATGTTTAATCGCCGGTATATCCTATCCAGGATACAGAAAGCAAAGGACAGCCAGGTTCCAATGACTAATTATGGTGTGACCATCGCTCATATAACTGGTATATTGGATAAGATTGCAACAATATAGCATGGATTTACAATAGAATTTATTTTTTCATAATAATGAATTATTGTCCTATTTATGCAAGATGTGATAAAATATAATCAGGATTTATAAATTGGACTACGATATGGTCTGTTTTGTTAGGCAGGCCGAAAGAGGAGATTAGGGAATGAGTAATAATTTATCTCGTCGTAAGTTTTTAAAGGTTGTGGCTGGCTCTGGCATAGCAGGTTTTGGCGTTATGGTAACCGGCTGCAAGGGTGAATCACCTGGCGGCAAAGGCTGGATTCCAGACCAGTATCAGGGCAAGGGCGATTTTCCTGTAGCTTTGAAGGGCCGTGTGTCTATTGCTGCAGATAATCCGTCTATTGAGAGAGATGATGAGAAGTGTATTCTATGTGGACAGTGCATTGAAGCTTGTGAGAAGGTAATGGGCGTTTATGGCAATTACCCTCTGCCATTGAAGAAGGAAGTAGCTTGCGTTAACTGTGGACAGTGCAGCATGTGGTGTCCATCTGGTGCTATTACTGAAAAGCGCAACATAAAGGATGTTCTGGCAGCTATTGAGGATAGCAGCAAGCATGTTGTTGTTCAGACGGCACCTGCTACCAAGGTTTCTCTTGGTGAGGAATTTGGTATGGAGCCAGGCTCTATTGTTGGAGAGAAAATAGTAGGTGCTCTTAAGGCAGCTGGTTTTGATGCTGTCTTTGATACCTGTTTTTCTGCAGACCTCACCATTATGGAGGAGGCAGCTGAGTTTATTCATCGCCTTACCAAGGCACAGGATGAGATTCCTCATCTTACCTCCTGCTGTCCTGGCTGGGTAAAGTATTGTGAGTACTTCTATCCTGAGCTGATGCATAATCTGTCTACCTGCAAGTCTCCGCAGAGCATGCTGGGTGCAGTTGTTAAATCCTATTACGCTCAGAAGAAGGGGATTAATCCTGAGGATATAGTCAGTGTTTCCATAATGCCATGTACTGCCAAGAAGTTTGAGGCAGCTCGCCCTGAGATGGAGGTAGATGGCCATCAGGATACTGATTTTGTTTTGACTACCCGTGAGCTGGCAGTGCTCCTTAAGTACAAGAAGGTTGATCTTACTAAGGTAGAGGATGCTCAGTATGATTCTGCACTGGGTGAATCTTCTGGTGCAGGTCGCATCTTCGGTGCTTCTGGTGGTGTTACCGAGGCTGCTGTACGTACTGCTTATTTCATGGCAACTGGCAGCAATCCTCCTGATGCATTGCTGGAGTGGAAGCCAGTACGTGGAATGACTGCTGTAAAGGAGGCTACTGCTGATATTCCTGGCGTAGGCTCTGTAAGTATTGCTGTATGCAGTGGACTGAAGAATGCACGCGATCTTCTGGATGGCATAAAGGCATCCGGCCATAGCAAATGGCAGTTTATTGAGTTTATGGCTTGCCCAGGCGGATGTATTGGCGGTGGCGGTCAGCCTAAGGCTGATGCTAGCCTTATTGCTGATGCAAAGCTTAAGCGTATTGATGCTATTTACAGGGAAGATGTTAATGCTCCAAAGCGTTGCAGCCATGATAATGCGGAGATAAAGGCAATTTACAAGGACTTCTTTGAGAAGCCTCTCAGTGAAAAGGCCGAGAAGTATCTGCATACTTCATATACCAACCGTCATGATAGACTGTTTGATTGATAAGGAGTGAACTAAATGGCTGTATTAGTAGATATAACAAAATGCATTGGCTGTGAGAGTTGCTCCGTAGCCTGCAAGCTATATAATAAGCTTGATTTCAAGAAAGAGCCTAGAAATGTTAAAGATGGCATTATAGATCTTGATGATAACAATTGGACTGTCATTCAGCAGCGCGTTAACAAGAACGATGATATCCGTTTTGTGAAGAAGCAGTGCATGCATTGCAAGGAGCCAGCTTGTGCGTCTGCCTGCTTCTCCAAGGCAATTCAGAAGGATGAAAATACCGGTGCAGTAGTGTACTATCCAGATCTCTGCGTAGGCTGCCGCTATTGCTTGGTAGCGTGTCCTTTTGAAATCGCCAAATATCAGTGGGATGAACAGTTCCCTCAGGTTGCTAAGTGCCAGATGTGTGATAAGCGTGTTGAGCATGGTGAGGCACCTGCCTGCGTTTCAGCCTGCCCAACCGGAGCACTTACATCCGGAAACAGGGATGAGCTTTTGGCAAAGGCCCATAAGATTATTTCCTCCGATAGCAGGTATATTAATCATATATATGGTGAAAATGAGGTCGGTGGCGGCGAGTGGCTGTACATTTCAGATACACCATTCGAAGAGCTTGGCTTCAAGACCGTAAGTGATGTTCCTGTTACCTCCTACACAAAGAGCTATCTCTCCAAGGTTCCTGTCCTGGCATCAGCCTGGGCACTCTTCCTGGCAGGCCTTGCATACTATAACCATCGTTGTGACCAGAATAAGAAGTCAGACAACGATGGCAAGGAATAAGGTAAGGAGGGATAATAAATGAATGCATATAAGGTTTACAGAATATTTGGCTGGGATTTTACAATCACGCCTATCCGTTTCGTTTTAACTGGTCTTGTGCTTTTAATGGCAGCAACTGTTCTGGTTCGTCTCCTTACAGGTTTCCAGTATGTTACTAATCTGACTGATGAGACTCCTTGGGGGCTCTGGATTGCCTTCGACGTTTTGTGCGGTGTTGCTCTGGCTGGTGGTGGTTATTCAACGACCTTGCTGGTAAGTATGTTCCGTTATGAGAAATATGCTGTTGTTGCTCGTGGTGCCCTGCTTACATCGCTGCTAGGCTATCTGCTGGTAATGGCTGGCCTCTTCCTGGATATCGGACAGTGGTTCAATTTCTGGCGTCCGTTTACTTCCTGGGGCTATACATCAGTTCTGTTTGAGGTTTTCTGGTGCTTATCCATTTATACTACTGTTCTGAGCATCGAATTCTTCGAGATTATTACTGAGCGTATCATGACCAAGAAGCTTCATGGCTTCATGCTGAAGATTCTGCCAGTACTGGTAGTAATCGGATTGGTATTCCCAATGATGCATCAGTCATCTCTGGGTGGTCTTTTCCTCATTATGAAGGAGAGAATGTTCCCTCTCTGGTGGAGTGAATTCCTGCCACTGTATTTCCTGATGTCATCCTTCTTTATTGGTTCTGCTATGGTTACCATAGAGACATCCCTGGCAAAGACTGCTTATGGGCATGAGATTCCTCATAATGTTATGGTCAGCCTCACCCGTGTTGGTGCTCGTATAATGGTTGTATACCTTCTTATGAAGCTTTATGATCTGTTCACCATGGATGAGTGGGGATATGTATTCCAGGGTTCTCTCCAGAGTAATATGTACTGCATAGAGATGCTGTTTGGTATTATTATCCCAATCGTCATTATTTTCAGCCCCTTTGCTAAGCATAGGTGGGGGTTGATGACTTATGCATGGCTTACCGTGCTTGGTGTTATATTAAACCGCATGAATTGTGTATTTACTTCTATGTACTCTACTGGTAATTACTTCCCTAGCATTTTCGAGTTTATTGTCAGCATTGGTCTTATCTCTGCCGGTGTGCTGGTATACTGTTTCCTGGTTGAGAACTTTAATATCATTGGTAATGAGCGTGTTGTTCAGGTTCGTATTGATAAGGACAAGGATATCAAGAATCTTATCTGGAGCCTGCTCAGATCCAAGAGACAGTAATGTATTGATTTGTGTGACTGCAGTCTTATGCTTTTCCATGGGGCTGCAGTTTTTTTTAATGATTTAGAAAGGAGATGCTTTTATGTTTAAGAATTTAAAGTTAGTGTATCTAGGCTGTGCTGTTATTGCTGGGTTATCTATTAGCGCAGCTGGTTATGCTTATGGCCATCATAATAATCAATCCTGCCTTAATGCTGTACAGAATTCAGTACAGCATAAGGTATGCCATAATCAGTATAAGCAGATTGAGGCTGATCAGAAAAACAAGCAAGGATTCTGTTATGCTGGAAATCCTGTATTTATCTATAAGGATACAAAGGTGGCTGATTTTGAATGTTATAGGGAGAGGATTCTCTTTGAAAAGGACTTA
Organism: uncultured Selenomonadaceae bacterium; assembly: GCA_945873565.1. Lineage (GTDB taxonomy): Bacteria > Bacillota > Negativicutes > Selenomonadales > Selenomonadaceae > CAMCDL01. The sequence continues at coordinate 6,737 of CAMCDL010000091.1, forward strand.
GAGGATAATCTGCTGATGATAGATAAGTCAACTGGCAAGGAAATAATGCGTTTTGCAGGCCATTACGGAGATAATGGGGGAATTGCCTATGCTGTACGTCAGGTAAGGCTGGCAAACCCTGATAAGGTTTTCTACGAGATTATTGCTAATCAGGGCGCTCATGGCAGGAATGCCGGGGTATGGATTGTCGGTAAATACCGTGGTGAATGGGCAAGGCTGGTGACCATTCCAAGCTTGGCTTTGGCTGGCTATGATGCTGATGGCTGGCATATCATAAAGACCGATATTACAGAGGATGGAAGATATATCCTTACCAGCTGTCATGAATATATGCCTGAGGGTGCAGTAAATCAATATGAGCGTAAGTATGTAGATGATTTCTGTGTAGAGCTTAAATGGGATAAATTTCCAGCCTGGATTGCTTTAGAGAGATTAGACGTACAGAATTAATGAAGATAAGCTAAAAAAGCTGCCACAGCAGATGCTCGCTAGTCATCTGCTGAGGCAG
>CAMCDL010000092.1 GCA_945873565.1 uncultured Selenomonadaceae bacterium
ATATTATAAAGTACACATATTTACAATAAGAAAAATGTCTGAATTAGCATATTTAACTTAATTCTAATGTTAATTAGGGATTTTGCATCCTGCATTCCCCTCCAGAAGCTCTATCAGCATCTTCAAAGCTTTTTTCACGGACTGCTCCCGTACCTGTCCACGTCTGCCATCAAAAACATTACGGGTAACCATGACATTTTTTCTGTAGGAGACAGCTATATATACTAATCCCAGCGGTTTTGTGTCAGTTGCTCCGCCAGGTCCAGCTATTCCTGTAATAGCTATACCGATATCTGCCCCCAGCTCACGTCTTACTCCCTCAGCCATTTCTATGGCAGTCTCCTGGCTTACAGCACCATGCTGGCTCAGAGTATTCTCCTGCACCTTAAGATGACTCATTTTTACTTCATTGGTATAGGATACCACAGAACCAAGCACATATGCTGAGCTGCCAGGCACATCCGTAAGAAAGGCTGTAAGAAGCCCGCCTGTACAGGATTCGGCACAGGCAATTGTCTGGCCTGTCCTCATAAGCAGCTCTCCTGCCTTCTGTTCCAGGCCATCGTCAGAATAAAATAACTTCACAACATCATCCCCGTAAAAAGATAGGCCCATCCCTTCGGATAGGCCTTATAAGCACTATTAGAATTTCTTAGGCTGCACAAACAGCGCCTTTATTCCTATGTTAACTCTCTTAACCACTATGCCAGTCATCTCCTCAACATCGTACTTCAGGCGCTGCTGAAGATACTGAACCAGCGTCGGGATATGCTTTCCATAGGTGAGCACAACATCACAAGTAATCTCTACGCCAGACTCCTCATAGCCCACGCTGCCATCACCCTTGAAAACATGACGTACCTTCACATCAGCTACCTTGGTGACATTTTCTATATCTTTCAGAATCTGACGTACTATAGCCTTCACAGCCCAATCATCAATAATCAGCTTGCCATAATAGCTGAAAACCGGACGAACGATGGACTTGCCTCCCATTCGGCGGCGCTGAGTCTGGTTACGTTTCAGCAGGGAGTTTATCGGATCCACCAGATAGCCAGAAAAATGTGGCTTCAGCTCTACAGATGGCACCGGAATTATGTGCTTGCCCTCCTTGAGTCGATGGAACCTTGCTTTTTCCATTTCCTCCTTGGTAGCTATATCCTCAATGTGAATAAAGCCAGAAATCTCAGGCAGATCAAGAGCCTTGGCAATACGGCCCACCATGTTGTCTGAGGTTCCAAGTATAAGAATTTTCTTTGGTTTGGAACGTTCAATGGCAGCCTTTACCTCCTCGGCATGGCCAGGAAGCACAAAAATTGCACGCTTTACCGCCAGCATCTTATTATGCTCCTTCTTCGCAGAGGTGCCCGCAATAATCCTGCCATCCTTAATCAAGAGGCCATCATCTATAATAGTATCCGCCTCATTATCATGGGCCACTATCAGAGCCCTATGACTCTTGCCTGTCCCGCTTGGACCAACTAAAGCAATTACTTCCATGATGTTCACCAACCCGTATATTACAACTCTGGCTCCTTGTACAGCTCTGCCGCGAAGGAGTCATCCACCGTAAACAATCCAAGCTCCCCAGGATGCCTGCCTGGTATCCCATGGAAATCCGAACCACCAGTGACCATGAGATGATACTTTTCAGCCATGGCCAGATAACGCTCTACATCTTCCTTATTGTGTTTAGGATAATACGCCTCTACGCCTTCAATTCCAGAGCGCAGCATCTCATCAACCAGTTCATCATCTCCCACCAGCTTAGGATGGGCCAGAACTGGAATCCCGCCTGCCTGTTTTATGAGATCAATTATCTCCCCAGCATCCAGCCGGTAATGGGAAACATAAGCAGGCTTGCCTTTTTCCAGCACCTTATCAAAGGCCTCTGGCACACTTGAAAAAATCTCCTTTTCTACCAATGCATGGGCAATGTGAGAACGGCTGATAGAAGTACTTCCATCAGCTATTTTCAACACGTCAGCTTCTGTAATATCGTAGCCAAGCTCCTGAAGCTTGGAAACCATCGAGGAAAAACGTGTCCAGCGGGCCTCAACCACATCATTTAACCTGTCCTGCAGAGCCTTATTATAAATGTCAATATTATACCCCAGTATATGAATCTCACTCTTTTCGTGGTGAGCACTCATCTCTATACCGGCAATGACCTTAATATTATTAGCTGGATAAAGTCCAGATTCATAGAGCTGAATAATTCCATCCAGTGTATCATGGTCTGTAATAGCTATATACTTCAGCCCAGCCTGCTTGGCAAGCTCCAGAAGCTCCTCCGGGGTATAGATTCCATCAGAACAGCTGGTATGCATGTGCAAATCACTTGGCATCTCAAAAACCCTTTCAAAATACAATTTCCATGCTGATATATTCGTGAAATGTTATAGAAATCCTTCTTTTTTGAAAAAAGCCTATTCTTTAATGAGAATGCGCTCTACAGCCACAGGCATATCAGTTTTATCATCTATATCAACAATGAGAGCGGAATAAACTGCAGGCCCATCTGCAAGCTCAAACCTTACTGGACGGCAGGTAATAAACTTCTGAAGAATTATATCTGACCTTACACCAAGCACTGAATTCCACGGCCCCACCATGCCAAGGTCAGTAATGTAGGCAGTACCTTCTGGCAGAATCCTCTCATCAGAGGTCTGAATATGGGTATGTGTACCCACGACCACCTGTACCCTGCCATCCAGATACCAGCCCATAGCCATCTTCTCCGAGGTAGTCTCAGCATGAAGGTCCAGAATTATGATATCAGCTTCATCACCGATTTCCGATAATACCTCTTCTATCTTCTGGAATGGACAGTCCATTTCTGGCATAAATGCACGTCCAGACATATTGATTACCGCTATATTCTTAGCCCTGAAGGGATAAATGCAAAACCCCTTGCCCGGTGCTCCCTCAGGATAATTAGCAGGCCTCACCAGATATGGATCATCATCGATAATTTCCATAACCTCACGGTTATCCCAAACGTGATTTCCAGTAGTAAGGATATCTGCACCGGCACGATATAACGCATCTGCCGATTTCCGATTTACTCCCTTGCCGCCTGCAGAATTTTCTGCATTAACAATAACTAAATCTATACCATGCTTTTTTTTAATTTCCGGAGTGTATTTTGCAAAGGCTGTCCGCCCAGGATTGCCAATAACATCTCCAACCAGCAAAATTTTCATATTTACCTCATTTATCAAAAACCATAACCCGGCCATCCTCACGTATACCGATAATCTCTCCATCTGCAGGATTAGCTCTAAGGCTGCTTATTCTATGATCAATCATATCTGCCTGCAAGGCAGCCTCCCGGTCAGGAATACTGTAGTCGGCATCTTCAAGATTATCAGCAAACCGGTCCGCTACAAGCTCTGCCAGAAGGCCGAGCTCTTCTCTAGAAAGGGTCGCCAGATCCCTGACAATCTGCAGGCTGCCATTGCGGAAAAATATCTTGCAGTGAACCTGTCCAGAGCACTCAATATCATGATACAGCCGAAGACTGTCCAGAATAAAATCCTGATGAGCTGGAAAGGTTTCCGGATCCGGCACCTTCTTCATAGAAAAGCATAAGGCAATGCTTTTTCCTCCCGGCTCTAGTACCACCTTAGTAATCGGCGGATAGCACAGCAGCATTGATGCCAGAAGCTGCACGGAATCCATTTCAGCCTCGCTTTTAGTTCTATTGTTATCCATTCTGCTCTATCCTCCTAAAAACAAAGACGGTCCTGCCTTGGCAGGGCCGCCTCAATTTTAATTATTTTGCATAGTCCACTACGCGAGTCTCTCGAATGACAGTAGCCTTTATCTGACCTGGATACTCCAGTTCTGCTTCTATCTTCTTTACGATATCATGCGCAAGACCAACAGCTGCAACATCGTCAACCTTGTCAGGCTTAACCATTACTCTAATTTCACGGCCTGCCTGGATTGCGAAGCAGCGTTCAACACCAGTGAAGGATTCTGCAATCTCTTCCAGTCTGGTGAGACGCTTCATGTAGGACTCAAGGCTTTCTCTGCGGGCACCAGGACGAGCAGCAGACACTGCGTCAGCAGCAGCTACCAGGACAGCCTCTACTGTAAGGGGCTCCTCATCGCCATGATGAGCGGCAATAGCATTGATGATTTCCTTATTCTCACGATACTTCTTAGCAAGGTCTGCACCGATAGTAACGTGGGGCCCTTCAACCTCATGATCAACAGCCTTGCCGATATCATGCAGCAGGCCTGCTCTCTTAGCCATCATAACATCCACGCCCAGCTCTGCAGCCATCACGCCTGCAAGGTGGGATACCTCAACAGAGTGATTGAGTACATTCTGACCATAGCTTGTACGATAGCGAAGACGTCCCAGCAGCTTAATCATTTCTGGATGCAGACCGTGTACACCAGTATCAAAAGTAGCCTGCTCGCCAGCTTCCTTAATACGCTGGTCAACCTCGCGGCGGGCCTTATCAACCATTTCCTCAATGCGGGCTGGATGAATGCGGCCATCAGTAATCAGCTTTTCCAGTGCAATGCGGGCAATTTCTCTGCGTACAGGGTCAAAGCCAGACAGTATAACTGCCTCTGGAGTATCATCGATGATAAGCTCAATACCAGTCATGGTCTCAAGAGCACGGATATTACGCCCCTCACGGCCAATGATACGGCCCTTCATCTCATCGTTTGGCAGAGCTACTACAGAAACAGTAGTCTCTGCAACATGATCAGCAGCACAGCGCTGAATAGCCATGGAAATAATATTCCTTGCTTTCTTTTCAGCCTCATCCTTGGTCTGCTGCTCATACTCCTTAATCATCATTGCTTTCTCATGCTTAAGCTCGTCCTCGACCTCAGCCATAAGCATGGTTTTAGCTTCTTCAGTTGTCAAGCCGGAAATACGCTCCAGCTCAGTTTTCTGCTTTTCGTGCATTTCGTGAATAGCAGCCTGGCTCTTATCAAGCTTTGCCTCCTTGGCAGAAAGAACCTCTTCCTTTTTTTCCAGGGATTCGAGTTTTCTATCCAGGTTTTCTTCCTTAGAAACAAGACGACGCTCCTGACGCTGAAGGTCATTACGGCGGTCCTTGGTTTCCTTGTCCAGCTCCTGGCGAAGACGATGTACATCCTCCTTCGCCTCAAGAAGCTTTTCCTTCTTGGCTGCCTCGCCTCTATCCTCTGCTGCCTTGATGATGCGCTTAGCTTCTTCCTCAGCGGAACCAATCTGCTTTTCTGCAGTTGATTTTCTCATAACATAGCCTGCGCCAGCACCTGCAGCAAGGCCCACGAGCACTGCTACAACTAACTCAATGATAATAACACCTCCTCTTTCTTTTTTCAGCTTGCTCATTTAAGCATTAAAATTCAGAATATTACCACCTTCGTGGAATAACCATACCTTTTCTATTTTACGGGTTTTTAGTATCTGTGTCAACCTAAAGGTATTACTTTTTCACCCAATCCACTGTATCAAACAGCAGCGTAACTGGTCCATCATTAACAGAATTAACCTGCATATCTGCTCCGAATTCACCATGCTCCACAGAAAAGCCGCGATTTCTGCAGCAATCCATGAAGTATTCATAAAGAGGCTCAGCAATATCCGGCTTTGCCGCATGGCTGAAGCCAGGCCGCCGGCTTTTCAGATCAGCAAACAAAGTAAACTGAGAAACTACCAGCAGACTGCCTCCTGCCTGCTCCAGATTAAGATTCATCTTTCCTGCAGTATCAGGAAATACCCGGCAATTCAATATTTTTTCTGACAGGAGCTCAGCAGCCTGCTGATCATCCTCAGGGCCAATTCCCAGAAGAACCAGGAAGCCCTTTTCTATAGAGCCGTTTATCGTGCCATCTATTACTACAGATGCAGAGCTGACCCTTGTCACTACAGCCTTCATTTTTCCTCCTAAAAAACAAGGACTGCCGCATTAACGGCAGTCCCCCGTAATCAGCTATTATTATTTTCCCAGCTTCATGCGATTGATAGCACTGAAAAGTGCCATAATGGAAGCAGTAATAATATCAGTATCCATACCTGCTCCCCATACGACCTTGCCATCAGTACCAGTAATGCCGATATATGCCATTGCTCTAGAGGTAGATCCTATTTCCAGAGCATGCTCGCTATAGGTAAGGTCGGTATATCTGATGTCGGTATTAGCCTGAATTGCATTACTTACTGCATCGAGACGGCCATTGCCCTTAGCCTCGAATACTGCAGGCTTGCCATCAATTTCCAGCTCTATCTCACCAGAACGGCTGCCATCAACACCCTTTTTAAGAGTAAAATCTATAAGCTTGTAAGGAGTCTCTACATTTACATAATTGTCCTGGAAAATCTGATAAATCTCATCACCCAGCAGTTCCTTGTGCTTGTGATCGGAAACACTCTTTACGCAATAACCGAAATCCTCACGCATCTTCTTAGGCATGGTAATTCCATACTTCTGCTCCATTACATAGGCTACGCCGCCCTTGCCGGACTGAGAATTAATGCGGATAACATCAGCCTCATATTCACGGCCAACGTCATGTGGATCAATTGGCAGATAAGGAACAGTCCAGTGATCAGGATCCTTTTCCTCACGCCACTTCATCCCCTTGGCAATAGCATCCTGATGAGAACCGGAGAAAGCTGCAAATACCAATGCACCTGCATAAGGCTGACGATCATGGACATGCATTCTAGTAACCTTCTCATAAAGATTTACCAGCTCAGGCATATTGGTGAAGTCCAGCTCCGGATCTACACCCAATGCGAACATATTCATACCAATGGTGACAATGTCAGCATTACCAGTACGCTCACCATTACCGAAGAGAGTTCCCTCTATACGGTCTGCTCCAGCCAGAAGTCCCATCTCAGAATCAGCAACACCACAGCCACGATCATTATGCGGATGCAGTGAAAGCTCCACAGCCTCTCTATACTTCAGGTTCTGTCTCTTATACACATCTCCGAGCCCACGAGACGTAGAGGAATCT